>JBLIOI010000178.1:0-7457 GCA_047639675.1 Planctomycetota bacterium
GGTACTCCGAAGTGAAGACCTGGAAGTATTCCCCGACCTCCCAACGCATGTGGTCTTACTCCGCGATATTGGTCACGCTCACTTCCTCTTGACCTGGCAAGCTAATGTAGAAGGCCGGCTCGCTCGGGCTCTAGACACGCTTCAAACGCACATCGATGTCCTCCTACTCGCTAGCCCCATCGCGCGGCGGATTGATGACCGCCATGGCATCCACCTCGCTCGACTCAATGAACTTGTCGAGCACTCCAAGGGTGGTGCTTACTGGAACGCGGACGCGAACGATGGAGTCGAGGCCCGCAGCGGCGCACGTTTGCAAAATTTCATGTGAGGGGTGGCCGCGATCGAGCACAAGTAAATCCCAAGCATCCAAGGAATCCAACCTCTGCAGAGCGTGTTTGCGTTCGCTGCTTCGAAGCCCCGAGAACTCAAAGTCGATGGACGTTCCCGCGCAAGCATCGACGAACTGGATCATCATGCTGCAAGCGTCAGTTCATCAGCCCTAGCACGATGACAGATAGAGTGCGCCTGATCGTGTTGAAAGCAAAGGTACCCGAGAGCA
Source organism: Planctomycetota bacterium (assembly GCA_047639675.1). GTDB lineage: Bacteria > Planctomycetota > UBA1135 > UBA1135 > JABACD01. Next base: position 560 of record JBLIOI010000178.1, read on the forward strand.
CCCTTCATCACCGGGATGTTCACGCCCCAAATCAGGGCTGCAGATGGAGGTACTAATGGACGGAGATTCAAAGGCAAGCGACGTCGCGTAGAACTTCTCATCTGCTCTATGCAACCGGCGAGAATTCGTAGCGCGCATCGAGCCTGTTCAAGCTTCCAAGTTGGATAAGGGAAAGACCTCGCATGGCCGCTGGCAGTCGCAAGCAGACCCTGACCTGGAGGAAATTGGCGGATCCGAACCAAAAGCGCTGCGCGACCTTATGACAGTGGCAAAATCTCCGTTGAAGCCAGGGCCCCACCCCATCTAGTGAACGTGGATCTCGACTGTTTTGAAGAAGATTGAGGCTCGGATCGTCGTTCCCACCTGCTATGGGTAGACCCAGCGTGGTTTTATCACTCATGGATTGGCGCTATCGAGTCTTTCGAGGCAGTATTGGGGTGCTGGATCCGTATCCACGCACTGCACCCATGAAACGATTTCTTTACTGTTTGGCTACCCTGCTTCTCTTTTCCGGAGTAGCGCTCGCCCAAGGTCGACATCAGTCCCGCGAAAACATACTGGTGCTTGTCGTAGACGACATGGGTGTCGATAAGACTGGCGCATACGGGTTCCTGGGAACGAACGGGCAGACGCTTGCCCCAGAGACTCCGAACATCGATCGGATTGCGGAGCAGGGACTGCTCTTTCGTAATGCATGGGCCGCACCCGCCTGTTCGACTTGTCGAGCCAGCATGCTGACCGGAACGTATCCCAACCGTACGGGCATAGGTTCCCGGATACCCTCGGACATCTTGGGCGAGGTCGGTCTGCTGCCCGAGACATTGACCGTCCCCGATATACTCCCGGCGCACTACGCATCTGCTGTCATCGGCAAGTGGCATCTCTCGGGAACTTCGGGCGGCACATTCAATGACTCTGGTCTCGATCACGCACCGCTCTGCGGATTTGATATGCACGTTGGGTCCAAGTCAAATTTGGCGAGCACCACGGATGGCTACTTCAACTGGACCCAAGTCATAACATTCCTCGCCAACCTCGCTGCCACCTTCACCGTCGACTTGACGGAAGAATACGCAACGACCCGTGTCACCAACGACGCTCTGCGAGCGATCCGAGCCTTCGATCAGGAGCCCTTCTTCCTTTGGGTGGCTTACCACGCCCCGCACAAGCCCTTTCATGTTCCGCCTGCAGAACTTATTCAATCGCCAGGCTTGGATTTGAACACCAACCTTGGAATGAGCTCAGCAATGATCGAAGCCTTGGACACGGAGATCGGTCGGCTGCTCGCGAGCATTGACCCCACTGTGATGGCGCGCACGACCGTCATTTGGTTCTCTGACAACGGCACACAGAAACAAGTCGTAGAAGCTCCTTGGGATCCCGCCATGGTCAAGGGGACGGTTTATAACGGTGGCGTGAACGTTCCGTTCATGGTGATGAGCCGACGCATCCCGCGCTCCATCCGCGGACAAGAGTGCGAGCGCTTGATCGACATTACGGACTTCATGCCGACGATTGCGGAGATGTTGCAGGTGCCAATCCCTGTGGGTATCGATGGCACGAGCTTCCTTCCTTATCTTTCGAACCCACAAGCTGCAGCTCAACGCGCTTGGATATTTACGGAGCGCTTCGAGCCCAACTTCCGGCCGCAAGCAGGCTCCAGCATATCCCAGGAAACACTGATTCAGCACGATCAAACCGTTCGCAACGAACGCTACAAGCTCGTCAGGAAACGCAAGTACGAGAGCAACGGTCTCTTGACGACTGAATTCATCGAACTGTACGATCTTAACGTCGACTTCTACGAGACCCAGGACCTGCTCGACCTCCAAGGCAATCCCCCCTTGGGCCTACAAGTCATATACGACCAACTCTTGTTGGTACTCGATCAAAAGGCGAGCTGAGAGTCACCTGAGCTGGGTAGGCTCAAACATATGGAAGCGAGCCGACGAAGCGTCTTCTCGTGGGACTCCAACATACATGACGGTGATCGCCAGCTCTGTCGAATCGATCAGAGCTGGTTTCGCAAATTCAGATCATTCGAGTTAGACGGGATCTGCTTAGTTCTCGGGCGAGAGTCCGGATGGACTCAGTTCTAACTGCGCCTCGATTCCGTGCAGGGCCAATGGTTCGGATTTGCCAAGAAGCCCGCCTTTCTGCGTTGACGCTTTTAGTTGGAGATTGGTCGATTGCTGGCGGCCGCCGCGAATGAGGAGATCGAGGATCCGGACGAGTTCGCTTCGCAGAAGGGCGCGGTGTTGACGCTTGCATGCTTCTTGACTCGGATCCTGCTGGAGCCAGATTCTGAAAGGGCGCTGGCTGTGGTTGGGTGAGCGATTGAGCGCGTCCTGATGACCCGTGATAGCCGTCGACCAGACAGGTCAAATATCCAAAGGTCGTCCAAGCCGGCACCGAAGTGGGGCGCTCGGGGCCCGTCGTTGAGCTTGGCGCTATTACGAGGCGAAGAAGGTCGAAAGGTGTTGCCCATGTGCTCGGACAAAAATGAGGCCCATTTCCCAAGTTGAACACTGGCGAGGCCGGTGTCTGTTGCAGCGGTTCTGCTTGATCTTCTTGATGACTTGGGCGTGCACGCAACCGAAGCCGAGAGTCAGTTGGATCGCGGAGGTGTAGAACTTCATACCGTCACTGCTGATAAGCGGATAACTACTCCATGTGCTGCTATTCGCGATGCTGCGGACAAAGGCTTTGGTGTTCTTGTAGGAGCGCGGGCCGACGAAAGTAGCAGGCTTCGCTTGGGCATGCTTTCTCAGCTATTGGGCTCTTCCTCATTTGACTTCCATCGGGGCCTCAAAGTTTGAAGTGAGGGGAAGTCTCGCATTAGAAAGAGCTTGCGCTCGCTTAGTAACAGAGAGTTACGGAAGCCCTAGATTTTCCAGAGTCTCTCAAGCTGGGGCATTGAGTGGTCGAAAGTATCAAGTCTCGCGATTCTATAATAACCAGACTGAACGACGGACAACTATATGATTGATGACTATATGGGTACGCACGCAACCGTACCTGCAACCAAGAGGAGAATTAACCTGGCAAGGCCGAAGGAGATCCTCACGGCCAAACTACTTCTGATCGAGGACGACGAATACCTCGTCGCTTCGCTGTCGAGGGATTTCTATCGGGCAGGCTTTTCTGTAGAGGCGGCCAGGGACGGTGTTCTCGGCCTGCAACGGGCATTGACCGGCGATCCGGACGTCGTGGTGCTCGACCTCGGCTTGCCCAGGATGCGAGGACGCAAGGTCCTCCACGAATTGCGTAGCCAGAAGCCCTGGCTCCCTATCGTGGTGATAACCGGCGACCGATCCATGGAAGTCGAGGAGTGGGCGGCGAGTTCCGGCGTTCAGGCTTTGCTTCAGAAGCCGTGCTCCATCAACCTGATGATCAAGACGATCAAGCGCATCCTGAAGGACAAGTGAAAGGAAGAGCCACCGACACCCCAGCGCCCGGCACCAGAACTGCGATACGGTGTCGCACACCTTCTTGTTGCTAACAGACGACAAGGTCTCGAGGATCTTGGCGATGGTCTCGCCGCTCGTAACCACGACCATCAAACGGCACTCTGAACCGTACTTCGAAAACTTCAAGGACTCGATAAGCAACACGCGTTCTGTCTATTCTGCGAGGTTGTGTAGTGGTACGTGGCGTACCGCGCGCTCTGAACGAGGTTCTTTCGTGCCGCACGAGCTCTTACTCCGTTCTTGCGCCTAGTGACATTATCGTCTTCGTCGCCGCTTGCTTTCTATTTGTGCGGTGCCAATCAGGACCGAAGGTTTGGATCGTTATGGGATTGCGTATAGATCAGTTCACGCGTTGGACGCGTTCGGTTCCTTCGGACTTGGACCCCGCTGCGCTCTCTGCCGAACGTCGGATTCCCTTGAGCATTCCGCGGAAGACGAAACCGTGGAAGGGCAATACTGCATACCAGTAGGCTAGGCCGGCTAGACCACGTGGAATAAACAGAGCGGTCTGAACTAAGCGCGTGCGACCGCCTTCGAGGGGTATGACGTCAAAGCCGAGTTGTGCCAGGCCAGGGAGCTTCATCTCGGCGCGCAAAATCAGGCGGCGCGGCTCGAGGACATCGGTGACGCGCCAAAAATCTAGCGCATCGCCGTAGGCTACATGATCGGGGTCGCGCCGTCCGCGGCGCAGGCCTGGGCCGCCGACCAGTCGATCCATCGAACCGCGAATTTTCCAGAGCGCGTCGGCAGCGTACCAACCGTGTCCGCCCCCGATCCGACAGACCGAACGAAAGACTAATTGGGGCGAAGCGTCCACGTCGATTTGCCAGCTATCGCGAAAGGCATCACCGCCCGACCAGTCGGGATCGCCGGCCATCGGCCCGGCGTTAGTCCAGGTTGTTTCGACGTGACTTTCTCGTAGGTTCTGAAGTCCCAGGTCAATCGAATAGCGCACCGTAAGCAACTCTTGGGGCATGAGCTGCGCGGCTTCATTGTTGCGGCAAATAACTTCATTCTTGAGGCCTTCGGCAAGCGGTCGGCCCACCCTGGCGCTAATCGGCGTTACGAGGTGAATCCAAAGCGAACTCAGTCGCGGCGTCAAGATTGGAACGGCAACGATCAGGCGAGTCGGTAAGCCACGCGCTTCGGCCATGATCGCCATCAACTGGCGGTAGGTGAATATTTCAGAGCCGCCAATGTCGAGCCGCTTACCGATCGTGCCCGGAGTTTCCAGGCACGCAGTCAAGTAATGCAAAACGTTGCGGATCGCGATCGGTTGACAGCGCGTACTGACCCAGCGCGGTGTGATCATGGCCGGAAGGCGCTCGACCAGGTAGCGTAGAATCTCGAAGGAGGCGGAGCCGGAACCAATGATCATCGCGGCGCGCAGAACGGTGACGGGCACGCTTGTGGAGGCCAGGCACTGTTCGACTTCGCGACGCGAACTGAGATGCTCGCTGAGGCCCGCTCCTGTTTCGCCGAGCCCACCCAAATAGATAATGCGGCCTACCTTTTCCTCCGCGGATGCCTTGGCGAAGATCGTCGAAAGCCGCCGATCGCGCTCGGAGTAATCTTCTCCAGCGACAATCATCGAATGAATTAAATAGTAGGCGGCATCGCAACCTTGCAAGGCCGCGCGGACGTCTACGAAGTGTTCAGCATCGGCTTCCACAACCTCGACATTGGGGTGCGTGGACCAGGGCCGGTCTGCCAGTTTGCGCGGTGAGCGCGCCATGCAGCGCACTCGGTAGCCCGCCTCCAACAGACGTGGAACGAGACGACCGCCGATATATCCGCTCGCCCCAGTTACGAGAACTCTTCCACGTGAACCTGTGGTTTCATCCGCCGACTCCTGCTGCTGAGCAACGTCAGCGTACTTCAAAGGCATTCACCACGGAACGAGACTGAAAATATAAATGCGTTCATGAGAAACAGTACCAGCGCGGGAAGCGTTGCGACAAACGAGTTGCGAAAGCGAAGTCGGGTCATGACCCCCATCAGCATTAGCAAGATCAAGCCTCCCGAAGCTACTAAAAGTACGGGAGGAAAGGCATAGGCAATCAACAGACCCGTTGGGCCAAGCAATTCGAGGCTGCCTGTCAGCTTGCGTAGGCGTTTGAGGCCGTAACGCTCAAATTCGGCGACCATAATAGCCGAGCGAATGCAGTGCCAGCCGTAGAAGAAGAAAGCGACCATGTAAAGCGCGCGCAAGGCCTCGAATGCGAGGTTGACTACTTTAGCTTCACGCGATCTGCAAGCCGATGAGCGAAGCGCTCATAGCTAACATTGCGAGAGCCGGTAACGAGCGAACGGTCGGGTCTTTCACCTTCACATGCATGGCTAGGGCACCAACCATCAAGGCAGCCACTAACCCTGCGGCGGGGATGACGGTTTGGGGAAACCAGATACCCGCGAAAAGCAAAATTGCAGAGCTAACTTTTAGGAATCCAACAAGGAAGAAGAACCAACTTGGGAGACCGTACGCAGTGAATTCCTCTCGCAGTGAAACTGCAGTTCCGCCTCGATATCGAGTTGCGGACGAGGCGCGCAGTAGCCAAACGTTGAGTAGTCCAAGTCCCAGGATGATCTGAAGAATGACTGATGTTGTTATAGGAGGCATGGGACACGAGGGTTTGAAAGAATGAGAGCTGGAGTTCAGCGAACTTGCTCAGCGAGGAGGTTTTCCGTTCAGGAGACGCGTTGCGCCTGGGCGCTAAAGCCTCTCCAAACTACAGTAGTCGCAATTGCTTGGGTTGGACACAACACCCAAATTAAAAATCAGCAACGACAATGCTAGCGGTACGCCGGGCGGAAAGAGCATCAGATTGAGGCGTTGTGGCGCAATTCAATTTGATGAATAATACCTCTATCTATTGGCTCATTCAGCGAGCGATGGCGACTGACCTTGGCTTCCCCCAGTCTAGCCTTCGATTGAGGATCTTACACCCAATCGCGACTTCAGCCTTATGCGCAGGCAGACCTCTGGCGTGAAGTTTGCTGCCCAGGATTGTCTTATAGCGGAGGGACGCGTTCTCTACTGCCCCCTGCCGATGGTAGCTGGACGGCTTCATCTATACACTACGCCCCAGCTTCTGAACCGTATGAATCGTCTTGTCACGTTCGGGTGACCACGCTCCTCGTTTAGAGAACGAAGCCGTGCTTTGCAGAGGTCCGTTTCCCTCTCCAGCAATGGAAAGCCCAGAGCTATCAATGATCAAGTGCCTCGTTCTCTTTGCTTAAACGGCTCCGAGCTTGACGCGTAATTTCGATCTTCGCCCAGCTAAGGCGTGGGGTCCGGTGTCTAGAGCAATAGATCTATCAGCGCGAGCAGCGATCGGAGGAAACCTTCCGTTTGACGAAGGGGCCAGCGGAATACCGTTCGCAAAGTCCGCGCCGTTTCGCCTGCCAAGCCCGAGTACTTACGGGGA
>JBLIOI010000179.1:0-7454 GCA_047639675.1 Planctomycetota bacterium
GGTATCGAACTGGAAGTTCTCACCGTCACCGCTGGTGCTTGGGTGACAACAGGCTCTCTCGTTCTTAGCGATTCCCTCCCGTCGCTCGTCGGCGGACTCTGGGTATTGGATTGCGGTCACGCAGTGGCACAGTCCGAGGGCGCAGCCCTCCTGGCAGCAACTCCCGCAGGGAGCTCGCTGCCGCCCAGCTTTTTAGCACTCACGAATCTGGGGGGATCCCAAGAGGATTCCAATGCTGGCGATGGCCACGCACCCAGTTTTCATGTCCCGGTGCCGACCCCCACCGATCGGCCTAGGAGTAATAAACCTCCGAAGCTACGTCCGAAGCCGCTACCGCCTGTCTGAAACCAGCAGGCGGCCGAGCACGGACGGGGTCAACCTCACAACCGGATCACTGAAGAGAGATTCGGACCCTGTGCACTCCGAGAAGAGAACCGGACGATTCGCGCCAGCGAGTCGGCCGGTTCACCTCTTTTGGGGAATGCTGTAGCATCGCTCCATGTCTACGATCAAAAGCATCGAGGAATTGGAAGCCCTCTACGGAAAGCCTGGCGAGCCGTCGCTCGTCAAGGAAGTCGACTACATCACAGCGCACTACAAGACACTGATTGAGGCCTCACCCTTTGTTGCCTTGGCGACGAGCGGCTCCGAGGGACTCGACTGTTCACCGCGCGGAGACTCCGGTGCCTGTGTGCGCGTGCACGACGAACGAACGTTAATGATGCCCGATCGTCGTGGTAACAACCGCATGGACTCATTGCGCAACCTAATTTGCGATCCACGAGTGGGCCTCTTATTTCTGATTCCAGGCTCGGGCACAACGATGCGAGTGAACGGAAGGGCTCAACTTTCGATTGACCCGGAACTGCTGCGCTCCTTTGCCGTGGAAGGCAAAGACCCCCGCTCTGTCATCGTGATCACAGTCGAAAGCGCTTACTTCCAATGCGCGCGCGCGGTGCTTCGCGCTGGACTGTGGGATGCGGAGAAGCATGTGAAGGTTGCTGACCTGCCATCAGCGGGCGCAATTCTGGCCGGCATGACAGGCGGAAAGGTTGGCGGCGAAGCCTACGATAAGGAGTGGCCCGAACGAGCTAAGCGAAGCATGTGGTAGGCCGCGAGTTGGAACTCGGCACCCAATCGCCACTCAACTGGGCTCCGTACCGCAGTCTTCCAACCAACGCTGATAAAGATCGGCGCGGGAGTCTCTCAGCACCGGTACGCGTGTGCGAAAGCGCCGAACTTCGCTGATATCGAGATCCGCTTCGACAAGTCCGGCTTGGCCCTGACCTTCGGCGAGGACTTCTCCGTGGGGCGAAACGATGAGCGAGTTGCCTGGGAACTCAAGCTGCAGGCGCCTGCGACCGATTTCCGCATTGCCGAGCCGATTGCAGGCGACGATGAAGCACTGGGTTTCAATCGCGCGGGCGATGACCAATGCGCGCCAGTGAGCGTCGCGTGGTTTGGGCCACTGCGCCGAGAGCAAGAAGACTTCGACGCCAGAGCGCTGAGCCACGCGGAACTGTTCGGGGAACCGCAAGTCATAGCAGATGGCCGCGGCAAGCTCGGCGCCTGCGCCTTTCACGGTGCTTGAAGCGTCTTCGCCGGCGTGGAAGACTTCGTGTTCCGCTGTGGGCGAAAAGAGATGCACCTTGTCGTAATACAGGACTTCGCTGCCCTGTTCGAAGACTTGGAAGCGGTTTCGGTAGCTGTCTTCGAGGCGGTAGAGCGCACTGCCCCCAATACACAGGTTGAGCTCGGCGCTGAGCGTGCGAAGGGTGTCCATCGACTGCTGATCGGCCTTAGCACGCTCGGCCAGCTCCTCTCCTGAAGTGGGAAAAGAGCTCGCCCACATCTCGGGCAGGAGCACTAACTCGATTCCTCGCTCGCTGGCCTCGTCCAGCTGCTTGCTGACGAATTCCAGGTTCTGATCGTGGCTCGAAGTGACATCAAATTGAAGAGCTGCGGCGCGCATGGCGCAGTTGTAGCTCTTTCCGGGCTTGCCTGACACGCGCTTTGGGTCGGAAAGCGGTAACCTACCCGCCGAATGGGAACTGAAGCCGTCAATCAACTCTTGCTGCAGCTCGCTGTGGGACGTTTGTGTCTCTCGGTATTGCCCCCGGGTTGGCCCGGGTATCACGATCGATTCGAGTTAGGCGCGACGCTGTGTGCCAGTTGGCTCTTGGGCATGATGGCCCTGACCCTCGTGCCCGCATGGTGGCTTTGGGCACTGGTTTTTGTTGTGCGCCTGCTATTGCTCCCGGGTGCACTGCGACCTCGACATGAAGCCAGGCGCGCACGCAGCTTTGTGTGGGAGCTGCTGTTCCTTGTGCTCGTAGGAAGCTATTTGCGATTGTTCCCTAACTACACAGCCATCGCCTGGATCCTCGGCGGGCTTTGGGTACTTGCTGGAAGAGCGACGTGGAAACGGCGTGCGGATCGCCGCGCCAAGCTTTTGGCGGTATGCGGCCTCGTGGTTCCACTGGTCGTCACTTTTCTATGAAACCGTACGCGCCCGCGCCACTCGAACTCGGCGCGCTCTTACCCTACATCGCGCGGCTCGAATCCGGGGAAGACTTCAAGGAGGTGTTCGAAGCTCTGCTGCTGGATCTTCCGCTTCCCATCGCGGATCACTTAGGGCTGATCATGCGCGAAGGTCGCGGCTCTTGGTTGCCGCTCTTACGCTCAAGCGCCGGGCGTGTGCTATTTGTCGGTAGCGCCTTGTCCGGCACCGTGCACGTTCTAGCGGCTATTGGATTCAAGCCTCACATCTACGAGGTCAGCGAAGAACGAATGCGCTTCGAAGTCTTTCGCTGCGAGGCGTTGACCGGAGTCACTTGCGAGTGGACCCTCGCGGACGACTCCGAACGCTTGCCTTTCGAAGATGATGAGTTCGATGTCGTCATCCAAGAATCAGGCGCGCCTGCTCACCCGGATGGCTGGTCGCATGACTTCAAAGAACTGCGCCGCGTGTGCTCTGGCGAACTGATCGTGACCGCCAACAACCGCATGGGCTACAAACGCTCACTCGGCAAGCGCGGACAGTTTGCCGTCCCTTCTCCCTTGCGATTTGCACGCGAAGTTCTGCGTTCTCCCGGCGGCGAACGCACCTTGATCGGATACAGGAGGGAGCTCTCATTCAAAGAATGCGCACAGCCCAGCGCATTCTCGCTTTATCCGGTTTCAGCGGACTTCACGCACGTGGTGGCCATCGACGCCCCCACCCCAAGGCTGCACATTGGGCCCAAGGAGCGTGACAACCGCCTAAAGATCATCGGTCATAAGCTGGGGCTCTTTCCCTGGCTCACGCCATCTTTCGCGATCATCAGTAGCAAGCAAGACCTGCACAATAAGTGCGAGCCACGCTTGCAGCGCATCGTCAAGGAGCTCGCCGAACGCACGGGTGAAGCTCTACCGCAGATCGACGAACTGATCGCGTCGCGCGGCAATTGTATCGTCTTGCAGACTCGCGCCGCCAGCGGCGATCTCAGGCAAGAGCAAGGCCGCTGGTGTGTACACATCGCGCTCAGCCCCCATAAGCACGTGCAAGTGGAGCGGCATTACCGGGTCATCGAAAAGCTCTGGCAGCGCGAGGCGAGCGTCCCGGTTCCCGAGCCATTGTACTTCGGAACGATTGAGGGTCTGACCCTGTCCTGCGAGCGGCGCATGTCGGGCTTCGCCGCTCCGCAACTTTCGGGAAACTCCGCCTGCATGCGCCGGCTCCTCGATGACACTGCCCAACACTTCGCCAATCTTGTTTGCGATGCGCCGCGCACAGTGGATGAACAGTTGTTTCACGAACTGTTCGACTGGCGTTTCGAGATTGTTTCCAGCCACGCTGGCCGCCTCGAAACCCAGAAGAACTTGCAGAAGATGCGCGCTGAAGTTCGCGAAATGATCATCGGCGAAAAGCTGCCGCTTGTTCTACAGCACGCGGATCTGCGCAACAAACACGTCCAAGTCGATGGAGAGGGAAAGGCCCTCGCCTATCTCGATTGGGGTTCGAGTCGCGACAACGATGTCCCCTATTTCGACCTCCTGCAGCTCATCGTCCACGAGCACAAGCAGGCCCACGGCGGCTACATCGGTGAGGCTTGGAAGCAGGTCTTGCTGGAAAATCGCTGCCAAGATTGGGAGCGGCAGGCCCTCGATGCCTACGCCAAGGCGATCGGGCTCTCCCCGCAAGTCGCGCGCGCCCTCGAACTCTGCTTCCCAGTCTTCGTAGCCGCCATGGCGGAGTCCAATTGGGACTACAGCCGCCCGCGCTGGGTCCACCACAGCTTCGGGATTTAGGCACATTGCCTTCCCAATAGCGCGGTATTGGGCCAACTCCAGGCCCTTTCCGTCCCGATCTGCGATAGCACCGTTCACGGAATTCGCGCACCCTCCGATGAAGAACTTACAGGACTCTCGCCACCTATCGGAGAGCCCCTTCATTCGGGTCTTGAAGACAGGCGTTTCTCGTGTCACAAGAACCCTCTCCACTGTCTATGTTCTGCCCCACTCTAAGGTGCAGAATCGAATCTGGCCACGAGCCATAGCTTAGCTAGAACTGATGACCCTTCTCCTCGTCGTCCTGCTGCTCGCCCTCACGATCTGGTTGCTTTACACCGGTAAGGCTCTTGCTGCTTGGGTGGTTCCGATCACCCTTGGCATGGGAATCTGGTGGCTACGCTCTGAAGCACCCGGCTTTGGTTGGTGGACCTGTGCCGTATTGGCCGGCATCACCATCGCTTTCTTGGCCGTGCCCGTAATCAGACGCACTTTCATTACCAGTCGTCTGATGCCGATGATCGCTCCGATCTTTCCGAAGATGAGCCAAACGGAGAAGGAAGCTCTCGAAGCTGGCACCGTTTGGTGGGACAAGGATCTCTTCAGCGGCAAGCCGGACTGGAGCCACCTGATGGACTTCAAAGTCCCCGGGCTCAGCGAAGAGGAACAGGCTTTCATGGACGGCCCTTGCGCAGAACTTTGCAAGCGCATCGACGATTGGTCGATTCTGCAAAGTGATGACCTTCCCGAAGAGATCTGGGACTTCATGAAGAGCGAGGGCTTCCTCGGCTTGATCATTCCCAAATCCTACGGCGGACTTGGTTTCTCCGCGCGCGTCAACGGCGCCGTTGTCGCCTTGGTATCCAGCCGATCCGTAACCGCCGGAGTCACCGTGATGGTGCCCAACTCTTTGGGCCCCGCAGAACTCCTCTTGCACTACGGAACCGAAGAACAAAAAGACTACTACTTGCCGCGCCTCGCCAGCGGAGAAGACATTCCCTGCTTCGCCTTGACCGAGGCTGGTGCGGGTAGCGACGCAGGCGCGATGACCTCTAACGCAGTCGTCTGCCGTGGAACCTACAAGGGCGAAGAAGTCCTTGGCATGCGACTCGATTGGAGCAAGCGCTACATCACCCTGAGCGCAGTCGCCACCGTCATCGGACTCGCGTTCAAGCTGAGCGACCCGGACGGTCTACTCGGTGGCGAGGAAGACTTGGGGATCACCTGTGCACTGATTCCCGCAGACACACCCGGCGTCATCACCGGCGAACGTCACAACCCGCTCGGCGTGCCATTTATCAACGGCCCTACCCGCGGAGAGGACGTCTTCGTTCCGATTGAATTCATCATCGGCGGGAAAGCCAACGCCGGCAAGGGTTGGCGCATGTTGATGCAAAGCCTGGCCGCTGGTCGCGGTGTATCCCTCCCTGGCCAATCCTGCGGTTGCGCGGAAATGACCACGCGTACGGTTGGCGCCTACGCCTCTATTCGCGAGCAGTTCGGTATGCCGATCGGCAAATTCGAGGGCATCGCAGAACGCTTGGCCCCAATCGCGGGCATGACCTACTTGATGGACGCCGCACGCTGGTTGACAGCTGGCGCGATCGACGCTGGCGAAAAGCCCGCCGTGATCACCGCTATCTGCAAGGCCTACATGACTGAAGGCATGCGCGATGTCATCAACCACGGTATGGATATCGTCGGCGGCTCCGGCATTTCCCTCGGCCCGCGCAACATCTTGGCGCGCGCTTACCAAGCGGTGCCCGTAGGAATCACCGTCGAAGGCGCCAACATTCTCACTCGCTCCATGATCATCTTTGGTCAAGGAGCCGTTCGCTGCCATGGCTTCGCTCTCGACGAGATGCAAGCCGTCGAGGAGGGCGACGTGAAGCGCTTCGACAAGGCCTTCTTTGGCCACATTGGACACTTCTTCACCGTCTTCACTCGCGCCAGCACTTTGAGTTGGACGCGCGCCTTACCCGCGAGCTCCCCTGTCGAAGGTCCGGCGGAACGCTACTTCAAGCAATTCGAACGAATGAGCGCCGTCTACGCCGTTTGCGCCGAGGTCTCCATGATGACTCTCGGTGGTGCTCTCAAGCGCAAGGAGATGCTCACCGGCCGCTTGGCCGACGGCTTGGCCTGGCTCTATCTTGGCACGGCAGCCCTCAAGCGCTTCGAAGACGACGGTCAGCAGGAACGCGACGTGGTTCTCATGCAGTGGTCGGCTGAACACGCCTTGTTCAAGATCCAAACAGCGCTCAAGGAACTGCTCGACAACCTGCCCAACCGCCTGGCCGCCACGGCCCTCTCCATCAAGCTCTTCCCGCCCTTCGCCAACTACAAGGCACCGAGCGACAAACTCGTCGGTAAGGTCGCCCGAGCCATTCTCGATGGCGGCGAAGCTCGCATTAGCTTGACTCCGGAAATCTACATTCCGCCCCACGATGAACTCGGCCTCGGCTTCCTCGAATTCGCTCTGGAAAAGCACGTTGCCTCCCTGCCCATCTCCAAGAAGATCAAGGATGCCATCCGTAGCGGCGACTTGCCGAAGGGCCGCGTGGATGCGCTCACCGGCGCCGCCCTGGAAGCGAACATCATTACGGTTGACGAAGCGGCCATTATGAATGCGGCCAAAGATGCCCGCTGGGAAGCTGTGCAAGTCGATGCCTTTGGTGAAGCGCATAAGGTGCCGCACGTGAGTGAGCACGCACCGCGCGCGGATGCCGTCTAAGACTTAGTCGGGGAGGCGCAACTAAAAGAACGGCGCCGCACTAAGCGACGCCGCTCTTGAATCGTTTCTCACCATGACAATAGGCCCAGCGAGATCTCACTAGCAAAGGCTTACTGCCAGATGGTCTCGTAAGCGTTCGAGAAGTTGAAGTTGCCCGAACCGGCGCCACCGTTAGCGTTGGGGTTCTGGGGGTCGCGTTGCCAGTACTGGTAGAACGTGGAGTTGCCGATCGGCTGAGAAGCAGCCCCGAAGCTGACACCAACCTGGAACTCATTGATGGCGACTACGCCAGCGGCGTCAGTGAAGGTGACCTTGCCACGCTGCTGGGGAGCAACACAGAAGAGACCTGCTGAGTTTGCGATGCCTGCGTTTCCATTCGGGAAAGCGATGGCCGCAGCGCCGGTGATCATGATACCGGGCTTGCTCGGAGCGCCGCCACTGATATCGAAGCCGT
>JBLIOI010000180.1:0-7433 GCA_047639675.1 Planctomycetota bacterium
GGCTGTGGTCTACTCTCTCGTCCTTGTCGCAATCGTCATTACTCACCGGGACCTGACCCTTGTGTCCTACGACCGAGACACAGCTCTAGTCCTCGGTAAACGCGTGCGCACCTGGGAACTGCTGCTCCAACTCCTCACAGGCGCCACCATCGCAACCGGCGTCATGACAGTCGGCCCTGTACTTCTTTTCGGACTCTTGGTCCTGCCCCCACTCGCCGCGCGTCCCCTGGCACGTTCGATGATTGGCTTCCTAAGCTTGAGCGCAACCATCGGAGTCTTGAGCTCACTTGTCGGCCTTGGCATCTCCTTTCACTGGGACTTGCCCTTGGGACCCGCGGTCGTCATGGGCGGCACTTTGTGGATGGCCGTTGTGCGTGTTGCCAGTCGCTTAATGCATCTCTAGCAATCCGGATTCTCAATACGAGTGAAGCGTGCGATGGAAACGCACGCTTCACTTCATGTAGAGATCTAGTCCTCTATTTGGGTTGGGTTCAGATCAGTCCAGCAACTCAGGATCGCCCGGCCGCCAGACCTTATCGAACCAGGGCTGGAGTGGTCCATAGAGGCGAAGGATAGTATTCCAGCCCTTTCCTGGAACCGTCTGAATCCAGTTCCCTTCCATGCCAGTGGGAGGCTCGGGGCCAAAGAAGATGTCGTAGGAGCCGTCGGGGTTCGCCTGCAAACCTTCTTCCTTGTTCTCGAGTCCGGGGAATCGCTGATCCGTCTGCAGCATTGCCCGGGTCTGATTGTCGTAGAGGGTGAAGGACCAGAAGTCCTTTGCGGGAACATTGGCCGGCAAGTGAATCTTGTAGGTGTTGCTACCAAGAAGCTGCTCACCGTCCGCGTCGAGGTACGCGATAGCGTATTGCGAACCGGCCCCTACCGGAGCCTTCGTCATCGCGGGTGTGATGCCCGTAGCGTAGAAGTGCATGTAGGTGCGAGAGTCGAGCAAACGCGCCCCATCTTCGAGGAAATCATAACGCCCCTCGATGAAAGGGTTCGTCCAAACACCTTCGCCCGGATATAGGTAGTGGCGCTGGTCCCGAGGACGCGCCGTTAATGCGCGAGCGGTAACTGCTGCCACATCCGCAGCTTCGGTGAGGATCTTCTTCATGCGTTCGTCCGGATCAAAAGGCTGACCCTTCTTTATCCCGATCGAGGCCAGCAGGCCGAGAGTCTCCGCTTCAAGGCCCATGCTCGGTTCGGCTTGGATCACGGCATTGACCTCCTCCCAGAAGCCGAAGTCCATGCGATGAATCGTGTTGTGCTCCTTGCCAGAGACATTGACGAAAGTCATCTTCGGCGGATTGGCGCTTTCAGATAGCGGGTAGATGCGGAATCCCGCTTTCGTAGCGGCGACCGCTGGTGCCGTGTCCCCATCAACCTGGAAGCCTCGCCAAATGACCCAGTTGCCATAGGTGTTTGACTTGGCAACGTGATAACCATCGGGCACATCTCCCTCGAATCCGGGAGGAAGTATCAAGAACTTGCCGCCCTTGCCTCTATCCGGTCCAGCGTTCCCGAAGTCCCCCACGTAACGGAACCAGAAGTCATCAATGATCCCCAAGACGTTGGGCGGCGTCTCGATGACCCAAGGTTCATCGGTCATCTCCAGCCACGATGCCATGTAGACGCTCACCGTGTTGGGCGTCAACCACAAGGCCTTGGAGTCCATCAAGTCCTCAAAGAGAACGGCAGTGGAATTCACCGGACCGACGCTCGAAAGACCCGCGCGCATGGCGGACATCGACGCAATCGGTAAGCTCGCAAGATATGCCGAGACCGCGTTTTGGAAATCGAGGTTGTCGTATACGAGTTGGGTCGTAGCGGCGTCCGGCACTCCATCGTAGGAAATCAGAGTCCCAAGCCGAGTTTCCAGCGAATCCGGCGTCTCAATCCCCGCAGGGACTTCAGTCGTCATCTTCATCACAGGAGCTGCGGGAGGCGCCGCGCCCTCGTCCTTCGATGAGGATTGACAACTAACACCTAGTACAACGGTAGCGATAAGCCCAAGCGTGGGGCCCCAGTCAGACAAGTTCATTAGATTCTCCGTCGGAATCACGTGGTCGATTCTGGCAGTAAGTCCACCAGCTTGAGCGAGATCATAGGGGGCGAAAGCCGCACTAGCCATTTTATCGACAGAGTGTCCGACTCCGTAATTCGGCATTGCGAGGACTTACTTCAACTCCTCGCGCTCATCGATGAGTCCCTTGGCCAAGGTGTAGGCCACATAGATCTTTTCGATATTGTTGACATACCGAATCGGCTGGATGCCAATCTTCTCTTGGGCGATCAACTCGATGTTGTCGCGCCAGCGGTTGGGATCGAGGCCGCGAGAAGGGGCGAGCTTGCGCCACTTCTTCACATTTCCTGGGCCGGCGTTGTAGGCCGCGAGGATCAGGTCCATGCGATCGTGCTCTTCGATTGCTGGATCAGCGAAATAGTTTTTTCGCAACCAATCGAGATAGCGCACGCCGGCGCGTAAGTTCTCTTCGGGGTCGTAGAGATCCTCACACCCCATGTCCTTGCCCGTTGCGGGCAGCATCTGCATCAGTCCGATGGCACCGGAGGAACTCTTGGCATCGGGGTCTAGCTTTGACTCTTGAAAACACTGAGCGGCCAGGCGTAACCAGTCGAAGTCGTACTCGGTCCCGAGTTCGCGCAACCACTCGGCATAGCGCTCGATGCGTTCGCTGCTTCCGGCGGCATTGGGATTCTCGATCCACTTGGTCGTCTTGAAGTAGCGCTTGATGAGGATGTTACCGAGGAGCGTTCCCTTCTTTGCGTCCGCCCTGAACTCATTTAGGTTGGCGAGTAGCTCGGGGTTGTCCTTGCGAACAGCCCAAGCGATGGAGCCGCCCTTGTGGATAGCCAAGTCCTCGTAGAGCTTGAGCTCTAGCAAGACCTGGGACCACAGATCAGCTTTGTAGCTATCGCAGACCATGAGTTCGATGATCCCGGCATTAGTCATCTCGAATAAATCTTCAGTGGATAGGGTTGCAGGAGCCACACGGATGATGACCTTCGACAAACCTCGCTGTTCCATATCGTCGCTGACTTCTTGCAAGTGCTCGGCGTAACTACTCCCGGCTGTCACCCACACTTCGCGTCCTGCGAGTTCATCTAACGAAGTGAGATTCGGAGCGTCATCCGAAGCCACTAGAATTTCATTGATGCCTTCGGCCAATGGCTTCGAAAAGGCAACTCGTTCCGAGCGTGCCTCAGTAACAGTCAAGCCGCCAACTGCGATGTCGCCATAACCAGCTTCCAACCAAGGGATGATCGCGTTGAGCTGGCAAGGCACGAAGACCATGTTCAAGTCTCCGGAGCGCATGTCTTCCTGCTTCTCGATGAATTGGCCGTACTCACGGAACATCTCGCGGGTAATTCCACGCGCCTCCCCATCTTCAAAGAAGAAGTAGGGCGCCGAGTAGGGAACAAGTACACGCAGACTCTTGCGGCTTAAGATTCCTGAGAAGTCTGACAGGTCGACCTCCATGATCGACGTGCTGACGGTCGGCGCCTCGACCGTTTCTGGGGCTTCAGAAGCAAGAGCCGTGCGCTCTTCTCCACAGCCGGAGAGGCCTGCAAAGATCGCTGCCGTTGCAATACCCAGAGCTCGGAACCGAGCCCTATTCCACGCGTAGCCGAGAGGTGTCTTCATCTTGGCGATCTTGCGCTTCTTGACTGTTTGAGCCTAGCAGCCCGTGCTGAAACTGTCCTTGCTCCGAGCTGTTCGCTCGACCTTCAACTGCGGAAATTCCCCGAAGTGAATTCATCCGTCTCCACGACCAAGAGATAGGGTCTCAAGCACTCCTCCCAGCCGTATGGGTCCATGTCCAAACGGAGGGCATGCCCCACTCAAAAGCGAAGGCCTCGAGAACCCCTCCTGGCCCTTGACCTTTGCCTTCACTCCCACGCCGAGCCCCATAGAAGAGGCCAATAAACAGCGAGATAGCACCCATTGAAGTCCACTGGTAACTTCCTTGAACAGTGCTAGAAAGGCTATTTGAGCCTATTCTAAGCTGAAGACGCACCTGAGCGAGCTCGGTGAGCGCCTGGCCGCCACTCTCGGCCAGGTGCTCGACGAGATCCCGGACAATCCGGCTGGACGGCAACGGCCCGCCAAGGCGCTTGGGCTAGACAAGGTCTTCGCTAGCAGGCTTTTGAAAGCGCTGCGCAAACGCGAACCGTTGACGATCGTCCTCTGCGACGCTGGCTTTGGTCCACAGCTAGCTGTCGATGTCCTGTTTTGTGAGGTCAACCGGGGTCAGAGGCCATCCACAATTCCAGCGGGTAGTAGCCGACGCGCTTCGTTCTAAGCAGACATTCGCACACATGTGAAACGCATATGCTTCGACGCATTCGTGCACCGCGACCTCTGCCCGAATACTGAGCCGGAACTCCTGGTCTACGATCGGATCGTCAACGGAATTGTCGACGTCAACAACCGCAGCCACGACATCGGCCGCTTGGAGTCGGACGACACCTACAGCACGCTCGGCTTCGGCTTCGATCGCACACTCATCTCCAAGCTGCCTCGCTATCGAGACTTGCTCGTATACGTTCACTCCTCCTTGGAGTGGAGCCCTTCGGACTTCCGGAGGTATCGAGTTCGCATCGATTACCCGATCTTCGGTTCGAAGGTCACCCTCGTGTTCAACCCGCCCGAAAAGTCCTGAAGGCGAGCGCTAAACACCACTTTGGGCGCCATCTGATCGTTAGAACGGTTGCCCCATGTTGAACAGAACTGCGAAGCCCTCTGGCCCACCAGCAAAATCCAAGCGCACGATTTGCTTCCGAGCCATAAAGCGCAGGGACAGTCCCACGTCCCATTTCATGCTCGTGTGCAACTCTTCGATGTTCCAAGAATCCGCAACGCGGCCAACTTCGAAGAACCCAACCCACTGCCACCAATCAAGGTCAAGCGGACGTAGCTGATTGATACCACCAAGCGGATGCCAGGCTGGGATGACGCGATACTCCAAGGAGTAGAAAATGGCCGCTTGATCGTTAAAACGATTAGTTGGGTATGCGCGCATTCGGTCGAATCCACCGAGTGTCGCACCCTCATAATAGGGCGGTCTGTGCTTGACTCCATCAGGCCCATCCTCCCACGTCGGGGTATCAACCGTCCAAAAGTTCAATGCCAATGTTCGCTGGCGCTGATTCTTAGTTGGTGAAAGGGAGAGGTACTTGGATCCCTCGAATTCTAACGTGGTCCAAGTGTGCGAGCCTCCTAGCCAACCAAAGTCCCGTTGTAAGCGAAGCTCTTGACGGCTCCCGGCGCTTGGGTTCGGAGAGAAGTCCGTGTTGTCGTATTCGAGGCTAAACGCCAGGCCGCTCGTTGCCAGTTGGTCAGGCTGTTCCGCGATCTCGAACTCCTGCTTCTTCCAGATGATCTCTGTCCCCAAGTAAGTCCGCCCACTCTCGAGTGGATTCCAATTCTCTGTGTATGTCGAGCCTTCCGCCAAGAGCCCCCGATCGAGATAGTAAGTGTGCTCTTGCGCGGCGCCCGTGCCGATCGGCAAGAGGTAACGAAAAGGCAATTCGAGCCAAATCTCGGTAGCTTCTCCGCGTACCAAATCATCTGGATCAGAGTCGTTTCGTCCAGCAGCATTACTCCCGGGCGTGGATGGGTCGTCCACGTAGGCCGGCAGGTTTGAGTAACTCCCAATCGAAAGGAACATGTCGGCGTAGAGTCTACGCGTGGCAGGAACTCGAAAGTCGCTGACTCCGAGCATCAGGGTAGCGGACCCGTTCGTACTTCCAATGAACGCCCCGTAGAGACTGAGCTGATCCTGAAAGCGTCCTGTTGTTGAAGCGAAGAGCCCAACGCCCAAGCCGTATGTCTCGCTGCTGAACGCGTAGGGCACATAGAGGTTAGAAACCTCTCCTTCCCCCTCCTTTTCCGATACATCGATCAGGATCTCTTGGGCGAAACCTGGTACGCAAGTCCAGAGTGAGGCAACGATTGCATGACAGACAGGGCGCGACACCTGCACACGGTAACTCACCGTTACGAAAAACAAAGTTCCGAACTCCCTAACCTCCGAATGGCTTGGTGTCACGCGTGACACCCTCCGGCTATTCGGCTCGAACAACCCAGCTAATTAGCTTCGCACCCTCTTCGTTCTTGCCTCCATGAGTTCAGCGACAATCGCGAGCATCTACCACCTAACTCAAAGCTCGAACGGTCCGTTTACGAGAACGTACTCCTCACCTCGAACAAGAGCAAGGCGTCGGCCATGTAGGGAGCGTGAGTGTCGAGCCGGATCAGATCTTCATGAACCTATGCATGATTGCTCGCGCCCCTAAGACCAATGGTGGCAAGCTCACTGTTCGTACCGAACGCCCCATGGATTCGGGCACCAATAGAGCGCGGCTCTCCATGCGCGACTTTGCATTTGTGAGATCCGAAACTCTACCTTCTCGATTGGAGCAGACACGCCCAGGACAGCCTCAGTCCCGAGCTGTTTAAGAATTCAATGCAGACCTTCCTGTCCAAGCTATTCTGCGAAGAAGACTTCCTTGCGGCCGTCGGCAAGTTTTTGACCCAATCTGGCGCACTGGTAGATTGAGCCCCGCTCGCACTCCCCTCACTTCGCCATGATCTATATGATCTAATTGGCCGCGCGATTAAAGGTTCGTCGCGACCAATCACTCCCAAGACCGAATCCGAGCTAATGAGAAGTGCAACGATCCTGTTCCTAACATGTCTCGCATCTTGCGCGGCGACATCAAATGCGAAGTATACGCCGACTGCAGAGTCGCCGGCGGGAGATGGAGCACCCAGCGATTCTGATTTGGCTAAGGCCAGCCAAAACCCAATCGCGGATTTGATCAGCTTGCCGCTCCAAAACAACACCAACTTCGATGTCGGTCAGGGTAATCACACCCAGAACATCCTCAACATTCAGCCGGTCATCCCAGTCACCTTGAACGAAGATTGGAATCTGATCACGCGCACCATTCTGCCGGTCGTCAGCCAATCGGTTAGCAACGGCGGCGACGACTTCGGACTAGGCGATACGATTGCCACGGGATTCTTCTCTCCTAGCGGAACCGAAGGTTGGACGTGGGGTGTCGGGCCTGTGGTCATGGTGCCCACGTCGACAAGCAACTCCCTCGGGCTCGGCGAATGGGGTCTCGGTGCTTCCGCGGTTGGACTCGTGATGACCGGTCCCTGGGTTGTCGGCGGCCTGATTAGCAACCTGTGGTCCGTCGAGAGCAGTGACCTCAACCTGTTCACCCTCCAGCCCTTTATCAACTACAACCTGGACGCGGGCTGGTACCTGACCACCGCGCCGATCGTAACTTCGAACTGGGAAGCAACCTCCGGCGAACGTTGGACGGTTCCCCTGGGTGGCGGCGCGGGTCGCGTATTCAAAATCGGTTCCCAGCCCATTAATGTCAATCTGCAGTACTACGAC
>JBLIOI010000181.1:0-7405 GCA_047639675.1 Planctomycetota bacterium
ACTCTAAGTACAAGACGAAGGACCGCTACACCAACTGGTCTGAGTACGACGGGGGCCTCGCTCAACGTGGCGACAGCATCATGTGGATCTCACCCGGAGCGATCCAGACATGGACCGCAAAGCCAGCGCTCGCTGATATCGCCAACGGTGGGGGACCTGTCGACCCGATTTGATATGTGCACCAACGCTGGTCAGGGCAACGCAGGCTGCGCTTAGATTCCATTTGGGCTGGAGTAGCAAGGAACCCCCGAAGGGCGCTAGGATCCTCCCGGGCTTCCAGCTTCCACTGGTCCCCCCAATGGGGCTCCGGCGGTCCCTTCGGCAAGCACTCCCCCTCCTCGAATGCGGAACGCGAATGGTGATGATGAAGACGGCCCAGGGCTTCCTCGGTCTGAGCTTGGTGCTGGCTGGTTTGTCCTGCGCAAGCCAACCGAATCACCCACCTCAAGAATTCGACTTCAGGCAGTTCGAGTACCACACGAACTACAGGTCCACCCAAGCCAAGATCCGCACGCCGGAGGAGGGCTTCCATCTGTGGATGAAGCACCACAACGAGCTGAAAGACCGCGTGCGCGAGGGGCCCGTCGATCTGCTCATGATCGGGGACTCGATCGTTTTTCGCTGGGAGCGCGATGGGCGTGAAGTCTGGGAGACTTTTTACGGCGAGCGCAACGCCGTGCAGATCGGATCGAGCGGTGACTACACGGATCACGTCCTGTGGCGCATTCAGAACGGAGCGTTGGAGACAGCGACTCCCAAGCTCACCGTGCTGTTGATTGGCACGAACAACACGGGCTTGCGGAAAGACCCTGCCGAGGAAACGGCCTACGGTATCGAAGCCATCATCAAAGAGATCAAGAAGCGCATGCCCGGCAGCAAGATCCTGCTGCTCGCCATCCTTCCACGGGGCAATCGTGCCCACGCGAATCCGGATCGCCTACTGGCACAGGATGCACTCGCGGCAAGCAATGCGGAGGTGAATCTGCTGATCCAAGACTTCGCCGACGACGAGCGCGTGTACTACCTGGACCTGGGGCACATTTTCCAGCTGCCTGACGGCACCCTCGATCCAGCTTTGATGCCCGACTTCGTGCATCCCGGGGCGGAGGGCTTCCAGGTCTGGGCTGAAGCGTTGGAGCCACACATCAAGCTGCATCTGGGCGAGTGAGTCCATCACGCGGCAGCGTATTCACTTCTCTGCGAAGAGCTCCCAACTCGGCCTGCCACTCCCCGGTGTGGTCAGCCGTCCGGACTGGGGATCGATGCCCCCTGACATGTGGGTCAGCCGCGGATGCCTGAGCTCGATGTGGGCGGGTGGCTGATCAGCGGAGAGTCGGCACCGGCCGCTCTCATCGGTGCGACCAGCGATGACTCCATCGATCACGACCTCAACGCCCTGGATCGGCGCCAGTCCAGGACTTCCACCCGTAAGCTCAAGGGCCACGATGACCGTGCCCCAGCCACTTTCGAGCAGGGCTTGCATGGGCTTGCCGTCGCGGAGCGGGGGGAATGGCTCCTGTTCGAAGAAGAGCGGCCGGTAGCCCGGAACGATGACGGCGAAGTCGCAGAGGGTGCCCTTGCGCATGCCCGGGAGTTGGGCCTCGTTGGCTATGAATCCTTGGGAGAGCAGGGACTCCCCTGCGACCCAAATGGCTACGCCGCCAGATAGGGGCTGTTTGGTCTTGGCGTCGGAGACCAGCAGGGTCGCGTCTTGCACAAGGGCGTCGTCGCCGTCCAGGCAGAGGAAGCGCAGGCGCTCTTCGGCAGCATCGAAGCGCAGGCCCGAAGCCGGTTCGAAGGCTGGCAGATGGTGCACGCGCTGCAGCTCAAGATGCCATTCGCCCTCGCTCAAGCCATCCAGCTGGAAGCGGGCTAGGCCATCACTGGGGGATTCCAGTAGGGGGGCTGCTCGGACGATGCGCTCTGGGTCCTTCACCGATCGGGCCAGGACCTGGACGGTCATGAAATTGATCTGGCCACTCTGACTCTCGAGCACGGCCTCCGTCCCCGAGTCTAGGGACGCTTCCAGATCGAAACGCGCGGTTGGTGTCTTCCTTGGATGCACCTCCAGGTCGAACACCTCGGTCCGCACGCCGGAACCCTTGAGAGTCAGTTGATAGGCACCCTCCCTCAAGGATAGGGGACTTCACATTCCAATCCGGTTCATGCACAGGCGCCACTGTGCAACACCGCCGCGATCGGCAGGTAGCGCCCATGCACCAACCCTCAACTCTCCGGTCGGTCTAGCGAGGTTTGCTTAAAGCATGCCAAAGCGCGTACGCGGGACTCTTTCAGATCGACGATCGGCGCTGGATAGTTGGATCCGATTTCAACATCGGCAGCGCGAAGAATATCTGCCGGTGCAAGCCAAGGCTCATGGATGTACTTGGCGGGCATGCCTGCAAGCTCTGGCACATAGCGACGAATGTACTCGCCCTGCTTGTCGAACTTCTTGCTCTGGGTAACGGGATTGAAGATCCGGAAAAACGGAGCTGCGTCTGCACCACAGCCAGCGATCCACTGCCAACTGGCGCTGTTAGCAGCCAAGTCGGCATCAACCAAACAGTCCCAGAACCACTCTTCCCCTCGGTGCCAGTGAATCAGCAGGTTCTTGACCAGGAAGGAACCCACGACCATCCGCACACGATTGTGCATGTAGCCGGTGCTATAGAGTTCGCGCATACCTGCGTCTACCAAGGGATACCCGGTGCGACCACGCTGCCAGGCCTTAAGATCATCACCGCTATCGACTAGCCATGGAAAGTGATCGAAGCGTCGCTGTAGATTGTCCTTGGGTAGCTGGGGAAAGTGGCAGAGCAAGTAGCTGGAGAAATCACGCCAACCCAACTCACTTAGAAAACTGTCTAAGTCTTCCCCCCCCCTGACCGAGGAGGCGGCCTCCGTAGCTCGGTGCCAAACCTCATTGACGGATATTTGGCCCATGTGCAAGTAGGCCGACAGGCGTGACACATTGGCTCTATCTGGGAAATTACGTCCGACTGCATAGCCTTCCAACTCGTCGTCAATGAACTCCACAAGCCGATCACGAGCCGCGGACTCTGAAACATTCCAGCGCTCCTTCATTTGTCCATCCCAGGGAATAGACGGCAACAGCCGAAGGCTGTCTAAGGGCAACGAAGACTCGCTTAAATTCCTTAATTTGATGCTCGATGGAACACCTAGCGGCATTCTTGGCGGCGCCTTCGACAGGCATCCACGCCGGTAATATGGCGTAAACACTTTATATGGCGTCTGATCCTTCTTGAGCACTTCCCAGGGATCCCACAGCAAAGATCCATTAAATGAGCGAACTTCAATATCGACATCTCTCAGCGCAGTTTCGATTTCCGCGTCTCGATCGATGCGCCACGGCTCATAGCATATATTCCACATCACCCTCGCCGCTGATGCCTGCTCAGCCAACTGCTTAAGGATGGTCAATGGATCACCTTGAAAGACATTTAGCTTGCCCTGTAGCGACCTATTCAATGAATCAAGGGCATGATGCAGCCACCAGCGACTAGCTCCACCCATGGCCCAATCACCGGCATTCCCATCGTCTAGTATATAGACGGGAATGATCTCTCCCTTCTCGCATGCAGCGAAAAGCGCCGGATTATCCGCAAGCCGCAAGTCTTGGCGAAACCAAAGGATTGAAGGTCTAGGCGTTGTCATCGTTTAATTCGAACCTGGAGATTGTGGATTGCTCTTGAATAGCCTTCCTCGTCGAAACTTGGAAGCGGCTGGGGGCGGGTAGTCGGCGCCCTAACACACTCCACTCATTGTCATCCAGTGAGTACATGGCCGATCCAGATCAGATCCGCCGTGGAGCGGGTGCCGCCGATGCTCAGGTGATATCTATCGCGGCGAGTTCCAAGCGGAATGTCCCGACCTGGCCCCCGGAGATCATCAAGCCGACCCCTGTGATCGCCTCGGAATCCAGAACGGGAGCGTCGGTCACTCTACGTCCCCGCCAAACCGGACGAAATGATTGGATGGGGAGATCGATCTCCATCCACTGACCGCTCACCGTGTCGAACGACGCTTCGTAGTTCACGGCATTGAACTGACGGCTGGTTCGCAGCCGCAGCTTGTAGCTCTTGCCATCCCCTCGGAACCGGATTCTGATGCGCTCAGCTTCGCTGAACGCACCGTCCTTCACCTCGGCCCGGACGGAGGCGAATCCACCGTTGTTATCTAGGGACACGTCGCCCTCGAAGATCGCCCAGCCGAGGCCGGACAGTCGCATTTGGCTGGTCGACACACCGCCCATGACGGAGTCATTGACGACTTGCCACGCTTTGGTGTCCGACTCGCTCTCAAATCGCACGACACGACGCTGGACGGGAATCTGGACCTCGAAGAATCGTTTACTCGCCGGGGTCATCGGCGAGTTGTAGCCCATGACCCGCAGGTTACCGGCTGCCACGTATTCGGTGTTCCTCGTGAGCCAGCGCTCAATCCGTTGACGCGCGCTCTCGACGGCGCGCTCCGAGTTGCTTCCGCGACATCCAAGGCTGAGCACCCAAGCCGCGGCCTGATCCAGCACGACGACTGACCCAGCCTCCCCGAGCACGCCTTGGTCGGGATCGGCGTACAGGAATGCCATGTCGACCTCGCGCAGGTTCCCGACTTCGCCGTACATGCCCATCTCGACAGGCGCGGTCATCGCGATGTCGTTCGCCTTAATGTGCCGGAAGAGCCTCCAGAACGCTGCGCGACCAGCATCCGCACGGACTCGGCGATAGGACGGGTAGCGCTTTAGCTCGAGCTCACCAACCGCGGTTGGCGCAGGGAATCCTCGGGGCAGCTCTGCTTCCCTGCGGATCCGAAACTCAAGGTCCCCGACGATCGTTTGATAGGCGCGACTCAGTCGATCGATGGCTTCTTCGACGCTGTAAAGCCCCTTACTCGCAGTGTCGAACACGAGTCGTTCGATCTCTCGAGATTGATCCTCGTTCTCAAGCAGGGCTGCGGCCCTTCCGCCGGCATCCGCGAGACCCTGCAGCTGAGCCTGGATTCCGGACCGTGAAGACAAGGCCATCGCTTGTCGCAATTCACCGGCAGCTTGGGTTCGGGACATGTTGAGTGTGGCGTCCGGAGCCGCGAACAGGGTCATAGCGCCGAGGATTAAGGTCTCGATGGGGTTGGGCATTTGGCTTTCTCCGTATCAGTTCTTCGCGGGTGGTTCGAGCTCGCGAATCACGCGGTCCAGGTCGAGTAAGTGTGTCGCGGAGTAGCCGCGATCGTGGAACCAGACTGCTCGACCTTCAGCGTCGAGCAGGACAATGCGGCCGTTCAGGCCGTCCTCGGTCCCGGTCCACTCAGCAACTCCCCTGGCGTTCTTGCCGTATAGAGTCACGACGATTGCCCAGTCCTCCATTGGAATACCACTGCGCATGCCGTTGTCGATCGTCCCAGCTATCATTCCAGGAACTAGGCCCGGGATTGTTGGTACCTCAAAGATGCGGATTGGGGTCTGCACCTGCATCAGCCCCAGGATCCAGCGATCGAGGTCAAATTGCGTGTTCTGGCGATATCCGATCAGCAACAGGGCCGGCTTGCCGAGCATGTCGGTCGGCAACCGAACGCTTTCGCCCTCGAGGCTCTCGCCTTCGACCGAAGGGAAGATCTGCCCCATTGGATCACGCCGAGGAATTGTCGAGGAACAGGAGGTGAACATCACCGTAATGGCTACGGCGATGCCAGCGAGCGCAAGTCCTAGGCGGAATCGGTAAGGCTTCATCATGTGAGTAAGGGGGTGGTTTCGGGGAGCAGCTCGGTCATGCGCGTCTTGCGGTAGTCGAATATACGTTCCAGCTCAGGGCGCACAAACCAGCGATGAACCAGTCCTCCTCCGTAGACGGCGTAGGTGACGTGATCAGTGGCGATCGTCGCATCTCCATCAGCCTGGAAGCCGTGCAAGTGGTGCCAAAACCTGTAAGGCCCACGGATCTGTGTATCGACGAAGTCGAATGGCGGGTTCCAGTCGGTGATCTGACTGCGCCACCGAATAGGGATCCCGCGCAGTTTCAAGGAGTAGTCGATTTCGGTCCCCTCTCCGATCTCGTCAGTGCTCATCCCGAGCACCCGAAAGTTTAGGAACGAGGGGGTCAGCGCCTCCAAGTTCCTCGGATCGGTAAAGAAGGGGAACACTTCCTGCACGCTGCGCTCCAGCCTCAACTGGCTCTTCAAGTCGTATCGCTTCATGCTGACTCCCTACTCGCTGGGCGATCCAGAACGGATCTCAACGCCGACTCGAGGTCGGGATGCTCAAATTCGAAACCAGCCACCTTGAGGGCACGGGGCTCGACACGCATCGAGGACAGCATCAGGTCGTCCACCATGCGTCCCATTACAAGGCGCATCGCGAATGCGGGGGTGCGCAGGAACGCTGGGCGGCGCAACACGCGGCCCAAAACGCTAGCGAAATCGACGAACCTCAACGGCTCGGGTGAAACGGAGTTCACGGGCCCCGAGAGGTCGTTGTCCATCAGTGCGTGCTCAAGCACGCGAACCTGGTCGTGGATTGAGATCCAGCTGAGCCAGTTCTGCCCATCGCCTATCGGTCCCCCGAGGCCGAGTCGAAAAGGCATCAACATGCGTTGGAGCGCACCGCCATTCCT
The DNA here is from genome assembly GCA_047639675.1 of Planctomycetota bacterium. Classification (GTDB taxonomy): domain Bacteria; phylum Planctomycetota; class UBA1135; order UBA1135; genus JABACD01. Next base: position 6,627 of record JBLIOI010000181.1, read on the forward strand.
GGCGAGTACGAGTCCGATGCGGGGATGCACCACTCGCACGCCTGCGTCGCGTGCTGGCTGAGCCGACGCTTCCCACCTCTGGCAGACGTCCGCCAAGAAGCCGGCGCCGGGAGCGCTTGCTTCCGTGAGACGCTCATCTCCACGATCTCCATAGATGCCCATGGCGGAAGCCGAGACGAGCACCGCCGGGGGTCGCTTGACCTTCGCCATCGTGCCCGCGATCAACTCAGTGCCGATCCTGCGGCTGGCTTCGATCTCGGTCATTCTTGACTTCGTCCACCGGCCGCCAGCCACATTTTCCCCGGCGAGGTGCACGACACCGTCGATGCCTTCGAAGGCCTGAGGGTCAAGGACGCGCATTGCGGGGTCCCAAGAGACCTCTGCTTCGGTCAAAGGTGTACGGCGAACGAGCCTTCGGACCGAGTGTCCGCGACTGCTAAGCCGTTCACACAACGCGGTTCCGATGAGTCCGCTGGCTCCACTTATGAGGTAGTTCATCACTGCTGCTCGCTGGATTCCGTAAGGACTGCCTGATCACTGCCTCGCAGTGAGGCCCGACTTGGCGCCCGCCCCGATTCCAAAGATCTGAGAATGCGCCCTGGGGATTTCCCCTTGGACCGTGTGGCCAACTTCTCTAGGCGGGTATCGCTAAATACCTCCGAATAAGCAAGGAGACCGGCTTGTGGCCGCGCAGGTCGCAATGCCAGGAGGGGGCACAAAAAGCCCCCCCCTGATGTTGCACTCACGTACCGCTCAGGGGAGCAGGACACTCCCGACGA
>JBLIOI010000182.1:0-7303 GCA_047639675.1 Planctomycetota bacterium
AATCGTCCCAATCCATTGTGAGAGCCTAAATTGGAGCCCTCGAGGGCTCGTTGTCCCAAAAATGAACTCAAGGACACTCCAATCGCACTCCGATGAGGCTACTATAGGAGTGTCATAGGAGTGCGGCGCCCGGGCCAACTCGATCGATGAGGCGGTTTTGGGTTCGTGCCCTGGCCGCCGAGTTCATATTCGAGTCACCAGCCGGAAAGTTAGCGCTCCCAGTCCCAAACCCCCAGAACGTCGTGCGCGAGAGCAAAGTCACCGTAAAGATTCCCCGCCCGCTGTATCGAAAGATCCAGCAAGTGGTTGAGGACTCGGGCTTCAATTCTCCGACCGACTTCATCGTTTACGTCCTGCGTGACCTGATGGGTGAGGCAGATCCTTTACAGGTGACTGAGTTCAACCAAGACGAACTCGACGACATCAAACGCAAGCTCAAAAACCTCGGCTACCTCTAGAGCGCCCACGAGCGCTTCAAAAAGAACATGTCTGCAACAACCGCAATTGTCACGCCCGTCCACGGCGGCCTCTCCAATCCCGTCAACTTGATCACCGTTGGCGATACTTCTGCATGGGCAGGACTCGCCAAGATCGACGTCAACGAGACCGATCAAACTAGCCTTTACCGCATCGCCGACGGCACGCTCAGCCCGCTGACCGGCCCGATGAACGAGACCGACTACAACTCGGTGCTCGACAACATCTACATCGAACGCGATGGCAAGAAGTGGGCTTGGTCGATTCCGATCATGTTGCCCGTTACGGATGCAGAAGCAGCCAGCGCCAAAGTTGGCGACAAGGTCGGCCTCTACACAGGCGGCAAGCTCTTCGGCGTTCTGACCGTCAACTCGGTCTTCGGCTGGGACAAGGCTCGTTTCATCGAGAAGGTCTACGGAACTGACCGCACCGATCACCCGGGCGCCGGCTTGTGGCTCAGCGACGAGCGCACCAAGCTCGTTGGTGGTGACATCGAGTTGGTTGCTTTCGAAGATTCGCGTCCCTTTGCAAAGCGCGTCATGGGACCCGTTGAAACCCGTGCCTTGGTCGAAGCCAAAGGCTACGAGCAGACGATCGCTTTCCAGACCCGTAATCCGTTGCACCGCGCGCACGAGTACGCACTCGTCTACGGCGCTGAGGTCATCCTGCGCGAAAGCGGCAAGAAGACTGGCGTCATCCTGAACCCGCTCGTCGGTCAGCTGAAGGGCGACGACGTTCCGGCGGCGACCCGCATGGAGACCTACGAGTCATTGATCGCAGGTAAGTTCCTGGGCCAGGGCGACATGGACGAGGAGCTTTGGAGCTCGAAGGGCCAAGACCTGAACGAGAACCTGAGCCTGATCGGTCTTGACATGCGCATGTACTACGGTGGCCCGCGCGAGGCTGTCATGCACGCCATCTACCGTCAGAACTTGGGCTTCACTCACTTCATCATCGGGCGCAAGCACGCTGACGCACCCTTCGCTGACGGCACCGCAATCTGGGGCGACTTCGACGCGCAAGAGATCTTCGACAACCTCGAAGGCGACCTGCAGATCAAGACCGTCAACGTTGGCTTTGCCGCGTACTTCGAGGAGCTCGGCCGCGTTGGCTTGATGTCTGAGAACAAAGAGAACACTTCGGTGTTCATCTCCGGCACCAAAGTGCGCGATATTCTGAACAGTGGTGAGCTCCCCGACGAGCGCATCATGCGCCCGAGCACCTCAAAGGTTCTGGTCGCGTACTACAAGAGCAAGCAGTAGTTCTAGCTCTTTTTCCCCCACCTTCCTTTCCGTACCTCCTCCGTAGCAAGAGACAAGCTTTATGGGATTGTTCAACCTCTTCAGCAAGAAGCCCGCGACCCCCGCTAAGAAGCCGCCTATGCGGCCGATGATGCGACCGGGTTCACTTCCGCCGCACCCCGATCCGCAGGCGGAGAACAACTTCATCATCGTGATCCTCGATTCATGTCGCTATGACAGCTTCATGGCCGCGGAGCCCAAGGTCATCACCAAGTTGTCCGGCGGCAAGGTTGAGAAGCGTTACACCTACGCTTCTTGGACTGCGCCTTCGCACTACAACTTGTTGACCGGCCTATTGCCGCACACGTCGCCGGCAAACGTCTACGCGTCGGAGTACTACAAGGAAGACTTCTTCAACTACAACGAGAGACTCGGCGCCAAGGGCATCGAATTCGCCAAGATGGTGCCTGGTCTCTGGTTCCCGGAACTGTTGCGTAACCAGCTCGGCTATCACACCGCAGCTCGCGTTTCGCTTCCCGTGCTTAACCCCAAGACCGGTATCAACCGCGCGTTCGACAGCTTCAAGCTGATGGACAGTCACAATGACATGCGCGCCATGATTCCGACCTTGGACTTCCCGGATGATCGCCCGTCCTTCCACTTGCTCAACGTCGGGGAGACTCACTATCCCTACGCCAAGCCGGAAGAAGACTCTTCGATGTGGCCGCGCATCAGTGGCGTCAACGGCGTCTTCAAGAAAATGGGCGACCAGATCGACCGAGAAGATCCGGCCTTCAAGGAGGACTTCCAGTTCTTCGATCAGGCCAAGTTGGACGAATTGCGTGAGCGTCAAATCGACACGGTGCGCTTCCTCGACGACGTCTTCGAGGAGCTTTACGACACGGTTCCCAAGAAAACTCACATCATCGTCACCGCCGACCACGGCGAGCTGTTCGGTGAGAAGGGCTACTTCGGCCATGGGCCGATCATGCACGAGAAATGCTTCGAGGTTCCGTACCTCGAAGGGATGATTCGCTGAACCAGCGAGCATCACGCGCACTAAAGACTAAGACTGACCAACCCCATCCCCAAACGACCCCTGCTTTCATAAGCACCAATTCAATGGAAAACAAAGGCTTCACTCTGTGGTTCACCGGACTCTCCGGCGCCGGCAAAAGCACCCTCGCTCAGTACCTCACCCCGATCCTCAAGGAACGCGGTTGCAAGGTCGAGGTCATGGACGGCGACGAAATTCGCGAGAACCTCTCCAAAGGTCTCGGCTTCTCTAAGGAAGATCGCGACACGAACATCCGCCGTATCGGCTACGTCGCCAACTTGCTTTCACGCAACGGTTGCGCCGCGATTACCGCTGCCATCTCGCCCTACTCAGGCGTTCGCGACGAGATCCGCAAGATGACCCAGGCAAGCTTCGTCGAGGTCTTCGTCTTCGCACCGCTCGAGTGTGTCGAAGAGCGCGACACCAAGGGCCTCTACAAGAAAGCCCGTTCCGGCGAGATCAAGAACTTCACCGGCATCAGCGATCCCTACGAAGCTCCCGAAAACCCGGAAGTTCTCGTCGACACCTCGAAGCAGAGTATCGAAGAGTCCGCCCAGGTCATCGTCGACTACCTCGAGTCGAAAGGCTTGCTCTCGTAGTTAGCTGACTGACAAGAAGCGGGCGGCAAAGCTGAAAGGCTTTGCCGCCCGCTTTTTTGTTCAGCGCAGAGCGGCTGGCCACACTCTGCAGTGCGCCTACTCGGTAATCGCGCGTGAAGGTCGCACGCCCAAGAAGTCGATCGAGAAGGCCTGCGGGCGGCCTTCGCGGTCCGATGAACGGGCGGAAGCTGCTGGCGTGCTGAAGCCACCGCCGCGGAAGACGTGACTCATCTCTCCCCCTACTTCAACGGTTGGATCCATCTGAGGAATCGGGACGTACTTTACCAAACCGTCGGAGCACCATTCGTAGACGTTGCCATGCATGTTGTGGAGTCCGAATGCGTTGGGCCTTAGAGCGGTGACCTCAGCGGTTTTCGTGTAGCCATCGTCGAGGTTCGCATCGAAGATCCAACTCTTTGCCCCGTGGGTGTGAGCATAGTTGTCTGCGACATTGGCAACTCCTCTGAGATCTTCAACGTTGTCCCCGCTCCAATACACGCTCGATGTCCCTGCGCGACAGCTAAACTCCCACTGGGCTTCTGTGGGGAGTTGCCAGCCCCAACGCTCCATGACCAGGTTGGATTCAGTCCACGTGATGTTGGCAACGGGATGCAGTCGGTTTCCCACTTTACCATTCGCACTCCAACTAGACTGCCACTGACTACTCGGATCATCGGCGGTGCGGTTGAAGCCGGTCAGTCGCAACCATTGGGCCTGTGACATCTCGTATTTGGACATCATGAAGGGGGACAAGCCCACTTGATGGACGGGGTCTTCGAAATCTTCGGGGCTGGGGTCGTAGTTTTGCCCCGCTGAGTCTTCTGATTGAGAGCCCATCCAAAACATACCGCCCTGGAGAAGTACGAAGACGAGACCGGAGGACTCGCCAATCTGGAGCACGCCATCTAGGTCACGCAAGGGTTCCGAGCCGGAGACCACATCCCAAAATTCCCAGAGCCCGGTGGTTGGGTCAGGGCCGATCGGCACCAAGCCAGCTTGAGCTCTGAGGGCTAGCCTTGGATAGGCTCTGTTGATCGAAGGTAGTGCTTCTTGCCAGCGGAGGGCCAGTAGTCCCTTCGAGGCGAAGTCATCGCGGAGTGTTTTTGCATAGACCAAGCGACGAGCAATGCTCCAACCATGCTCGGGGCTGACCCCGTCCTTATTAAGAAGCCCATCCTCCGTATCTCCCATGGCGCGCAAGTTTTCGATCAAACGCATCATTTGGTTGTGCCACCAGCGCGGCCGATTTTCGGAGCCGAGCTCTGCGGGGAAGGACCAATCTTGGCGCTTGTTCACCCGCTCTTCCAATAGGAGGAACTCCTGCTGCAGTGCCTCGATCCCCATTTCAGCGGACTTCTGGCCAGCTGTACTCGAAGCCGCATCCACCGCGTTGGCGACTCGCCGGTAGCGGTAATTGCCTCCTTCCTTTTCATGCTGTGAAGTTGCTTGGAGTGAGGCGAGGCTTTGCTCAAGAGCAGATGCATCGTCGCCTACTCCGAAGTACGCCCAGGCGAGGGTGTCGAGCAGGTCGGGCAGCTCTGACTTCTCTGCTTGCTTTAGAGATTGAAGTGAGAGCGCCAGCCCAAGTGCTTCCTGGCCTCGAGCGTCTCGCGTTGGGCCAACCATATTCCACGCAATTGAATCGAGCCCCCTTGTAGCTGATGGGAATTTGTCCCACTCAACATCGGGCAGCAAGACTTCGGCTTCACCACGGCGAACGGCTAATGCCTTGCGACGGTAGGACAGGTCGCCCTCCATTAGAACTAGCGCTTGATAGTCCGGGTGAGCTTCCCTCTCTGCTTGTCGTTCCTGTTCCGTTTGGACAATCGCGTTTGCCCGCAATTGGTCCCGCTCTTCTACTAACACGGGCAAGTTGCCTAGCAATTCCTCGGCGCGCAACAACCAGGCTTCCAAAGGCTCGACTTTGTTAGGCAGGACCGGCCAGAGGGTTTCTACTTCTTCCATCAAGTCGGAGTGATCTTGAAAGAGTGAAAGACGGAATACTTCTTCAGTTCGTTTGCGGGCATCAGCTGCTTCTGCATCCGCACGCTTCGCATTTGCTTGCGCCTCGGCCTTCTTGGCTTGCAGCTCGGAGTTCGCGCTGCTCAGTTCGCCTGTCCTCGACTGCAGAGTTGCGTTGGTCGACCCGAGCGTCTCGTTAGATTGGGCGAGCTTTATGCCGAGTCCTGAGACGACGAGAAATGCAAGGCCTGCGACTGCTGTCACAAGGCTCTTCGTCGGGTTGCGGCGGACCCACTTGACTCCGCGTTCCGCTCGGCTCGAAGGTCTGGCTAAAATGGGCTCATGCGCGAGGTGCCGTCGCAAATCGGCCGCAAATTCCGCCATGCTTTGAAAGCGAGACTCGCGGGCCTTTTCGAGGGCCTTCGCGCAGATGACCGCCAGGTCCTTCGGTACTCGGGAGCGTATCTTGTGAATGTCTACGGGATCGCGATGGACGATGTTCTCGGCGATCTGATGTGTCGTATCACCGTCGAAGGGCCGTACCAGCGTGAGCATTTCATACAGCACGACGCCGAGACTAAAGATGTCCGTGCGGTGATCGAGTTCGCTGCGCTTGGCGCGCACTTGCTCGGGACTCATGTACAGCCAGGTGCCGGCGAGCTCTCCACTCATGGAGACCGCCGTCTCGTCTTTGATACGGGCCAAGCCGAAGTCTGTGAGCTTCGGGTGGTCGTTAGCTGTGACTAACACGTTCTGCGGTTTGACGTCGCGGTGGATGACTCCGGCCGTATGCGCCGCTTCCAAGGCATCCGCTAATTCGGCGGTGAAGAGCGCGACGGCTTGGTAGTAGTTGCTCGGGAGTAGACTAGCGCTGCGCATGCCATCGATGAAGTTGCGCAGGGTCCAGGCGCCTTCGACGAATTCCTGAGCGATCCAATGTTGCCCATTGTCTTCCCCGTAGCCGTAGACGGCCACGATTCCTGGGTGAGCTAGCCGCCCGCCCGCCCGAGCTTCCCGTGCGAAGAGCGCTAGTGATCGATCACTGATTCGATAGGGGAGAACGAGTTTGAGCGCGACACGGCGAGAAAGGGAGCGTTGCCGCGCTTCCCACACCTCGCCTTGGCCGCCCCTCGCGATCAGCGAGACTAACTCGAAGTCGCCGATCAAGTCGCCAGGCCGCGCACCCTCGGAGTGGCTGGAATCTTGAGACTCGCCGCGCCCCTGCCCAAAGACTCCGAGGATCTCCTGCATGGCGCAGTGATCTGCGTACAGTTCCCCAAGCTCATCCGCTTGTTCCGCATGGGCAATACAGAGAACTTCAAAACTCTCGTCTTGGTTGTGATGCGAAAGACCAAGGAACTCAATCAGCAAGTCCTGCGCGTCACGATCTGAGCTTCCGGATGTATGGCTAGTCATTCACAGATACTAGCTTGCCAACATACCGCGTCAGTCACTTTCCTCCACTCTCACGAGGCTCGGCGGCTATCTGGATCGATGGACAGGACCAATTTGACTTTGGGACTGCGGCTGAAGGTGACAGGCGGAGTCTGTCTGTTAGGCTCCGGCTTGTATGGCAAGACTAATGGGGAAGCGCTGGAGAGTCGTCTTAGGGCTTTTCGTGATCTCGGTGGCGCTCTTCTGGGGCCTGCTTGTTCATCCGTTCCTGGTGATCGCCGCGGGATACGGGGCAAGCCTCGGCGCGATGCAACATTTCGCTACCGGCGATTCGCTCGAGACGATTCAACGCGAGCGCATTCCGGCACGGGCGGGTTTCTTGTCGCTTCGAATCGACGAAGAGCAGCGAGCCGTTGAAGCGCGCGCCCTGTATGTGAAAAGGCGGGCGGTGTATCGCGATGGCTTGGGCGCGACACGTGATCCAGCCGTTGAATTGCAATTGCCGGAGTTCCTGGCTGAACCGCTAGCGGCCTTGGATCCTGATCGTCATTGGCCGATCGGGTCTTCGAGCT
>JBLIOI010000183.1:0-7224 GCA_047639675.1 Planctomycetota bacterium
CCGAACGGCTGAGCCAACTGAAAACGGCCCTTGAGAGCTTTCGAGGACAGCCCTCATTGGCCGCGGGGCTTGCCTTGCTGCTTGAACCGGACATGAATTGGAGCAGGGAAGGTTCAATCTACAGCGAGTTCTTGGCTATCTCAGACTCCCTGCTTACCAGTTTGCACCCGTCGCGCAAGTTGCGCGCGGAGGTGCTCCAGGCTTGGCGCGACCGAACCCGGCTGCGGCGGCTGCTTGCTGTGGACGATGCGCCACGTGCCGAACGCCTGGGCCTCATACGTGAAACGAGTTGGCCGCTTGTCTGCCAGCTGTGCGAGGCTTGGGGCACGATGCCATGGGCTTTCGAAGCGCTGAAGAGTGAGCGTGACGGCTTGAGTCAGGAAGAGCTCTTTCCCGCGCCGCTTCTGAACTCAAAAGACTTCGCCGAGAGCGGAGTGCCACGTGGCCCGCGTTGGGGTGAGTTGACCAAGGAGCTAGAGCGCTTGCAGCTCGAATGTGAAATCACTTCGCGAGAGCGAGCGCTAGATTGGCTAAGCAACCAGTAGCACGGCCGCCTGCGGCGAAAGGCAGCCCGGTAAATAGAATTGCCGTTTCAGCGCGCGCCCTAAACCTCGTGCTTGACCCCCAACAGATCGTAGAGCCGGTTCTTAATTCTTCCGTACTCCTCGCTGCCCAGGTTGCGGGGGTGGGGAATGTTGACCTCTACGATGTCCGCGATACGTCCGGGACGCGCTGATAGAACAACGATGCGGTCTGCGATCTGGATCGACTCGTCCACGTCGTGGGTTACGAACAGGATCGTCTTTTTCTCTTGTTCCCAGATGCGAATGATTTCCGAGCGCATTGCAAGTCGCGTCAAGGAGTCGAGGGCACCGAAGGGCTCGTCCATATAAATCACATCAGGCGAAACCGCCAAGGCACGTGCGACTTCCACCCGTTGCTTCATTCCACCGGAGAGTTCGCGTGGATAGGCGCTCTCAAATCCAGTGAGCCCTACCATGTCGATAGTCTCTTGAACGATTCTTGCTTGCTCGGGTTTAGGCAACTTGCGCAACCCCAGAGCCACATTGTCCCAAACCGAAGCCCAGGGGAAGATTCCATACTCTTGGAAGACGAAGACGCGTTTTGGACTCGTTCCATTGACCTCTTCACCGTCGATTGTGACACGGCCCTTATCGGGGGTCTCAAACCCGCCGACTATGTTGAGCATCGTGGACTTGCCACAACCCGAAGGGCCCAGCAAACATACGAATTCGCCATCGGCAACCTCGAGGTTGATGTCCTCCAAGACTTGCAGCCTTTCGCCACCCTTTGCGAAGCTCTTGCATACACCTTCGAAGACGACCTTGGGTTGAGCTTTGGGATGAGTACTCATCGGTTCACATACCCCCAACGAACTTCGTCAAATTTCTCGAGCTGGCGGATCATGAGATCGAGGATGATGCCCAAGAGTCCGATCACCAGCATGGTTGCCACGACCAAGTCATAGCGGCTACCCGCGTTGCGGGCATCGTTGATTAAGTAGCCAAGCCCCGACTGCATACCCACCATTTCGGCGGCTACGATCACGAGCCAAGCGACGCCCAGCGCGATGCGCAGGCTGACAATGATCTGCGGCAGGGCGGCTGGGAACACGACGTGCCTGAAGAGTTCCATACCTTCGAGGCCAAAGTTCTGCGCCGAACGCTGGTGAACCAAAGAGATATTGCGAACCGCTGCGGTGGTTCCAACTGTGATCGGGAAGAAAGTCGAGAGGAAAATCAGGTAGATACCCGCGCCGTCACCAATGCCGAACCACAGGATGGCGATCGGAATCCAAGCGATGGGGGAGATTGGGCGCAACAGTTGGATGAGCGGGTTGAGTGCCTGAAAACTGCGCGTGCTCCAACCGAGCACCATACCCAAGGGAATAGCGACGCTAGCTGCCATGAAGAAGCCCCAACTGACTCTGAAGAGGCTAGCAACGATGTCACCCCAGAGACGCTGGGATTCGATCAGTTCGAGCAATCCAAACCAAGTCGCGGACGGCGAGGGGAAGGTGTTGGTTTCCGAGAGTTCCACCATGACGCTCCAAATGGCGGTGGCCATTACGGCGACCGCAAGGGGTGCAAGGATGTCAGCGGCGCGCTTGGGCAGTCTCGGCATGAAACGCAACAGGAGGGCGGCAAGGATGAAGGCGGGGATGGAAAGCATCATGGTTTCGACCCAGCCACTTCACCGGGGCGCGTTTCGGGAAGCAGTTCCATATTCCAGTCCAGGTCCGCGAGCGGTTTCACGAAGGTGTCGTCCGCGTATTCTTCAAAAGCAATCGGTTGTGCAAGCACTCCAATCTCAACCGCGAGGCTCATGATTTCGTCGAAGTCCTCTTTGAGGGGTGCCAAGTTCGTGTACTTGACGCGATCCACAGGCTTCGAAAGCACGTACTTCAAAAGCTCTGGCGGTTGGAAGTAGTAGTGTTCCGCAGCCATCTCGGCGGCGTTCATGCGATGGGCTTGATCTTCGTCGAGCCACTTGCCCGATTTGGCGATTCCGTTGATCAGTTCTTGCACGAGTTCACGCTCGTCTTCAATCAAGTCCTCGCGCACAACGAGAACGCAGGAGATGAAGTCCTTCCAAATGTCCTTCGTGTGATAGAGGACGCGTCCGAAGCCATCGACTTCTGCCTTGGCGGCAAAGGGCTCACCGACGATGTAGGCATCGATGCTGTCTGCGAGCAAGGCGGTCGGATGTTCGGGCGGAGGGATTTCGCGCAGATCGATGGAATCGAAGGGCATTTTCCACTCCTTCATCATCTTGTGCATCAACAGGTTCTGGTTGGAATAGCGACTTGGGATCGCGCAGGTCTTGCCTCGCAAGTCGCCGAAGTCATGGATGTCGCTGTCCTTGCCAACCACGATGGCGGTGCCATCTCGGTGACCGAGGTAACAGACCTTGATAGGGACACCGTCTGCCTTCAATTGCATCGCCATAGGGGCGAGGATGAAAACAGCACCGATCTCTTTGGCGATCAGCGCTTCCTTGACCGTAGGCCAGTCCGTGAACTTCTGGGAGCGGAAGAACGAGCCTTCATTGGAGTGTTTAGTCACCCAACTGGTGACAGGGCAAGTGAGGTGTCAGGTGACCGGAAGAAAACCGACCACCAATTCGGGACGTTCGCTGCCCATGTAAACCCGGAAATTCTTTGCGAGCTTATCAAAGCCAACATTGAGCTGAAGGTGTCCGAGGGTCATGACCAGAAGCCAGATGACGGCTCCGATAGCGATGCGTAGCTTCATGCCACTTGGCCCTGCAGGCTGAGTCTTTCCGAGGAGAACGAAGCGAAGGGAATCGGTGTTGCCGATTCCCTTCGCTTTGCACATCTAGAATTGTGGACACGACGGCCCCAAGCTCTCCGAGGAGGGATTGTGTTGAGTGCCCGGCGGCAATAAACAGTGAGCTGAAACATGGCTGGTGGGGCAGGTGAGGCGCGTGAAAGAACTGTCGTTCTTCTGTCCTCATTACCTTAGCACGACTGCAGAAACTGTGCTTTAACGGTCACAGGAATGAGGGGGTAGTGTACGTGGTCTTCACGGAGCCTCAAGAGTAATGAAAAACACAACCATTCCTGGATCTACGGATTCAGTCGATCAAGCACCTTCCTCGTCCCTCATAACCAGCGCAGCTCGCTGGATTGCGGCCTTCATTTTGGGGCAAACCCTCTTCTTCAAGTTCTCGGGCGCTGCGGAGTCGGTTGCCCTATTCGAGAGCCTCGGGGCAGAGCCCTGGGGCCGGATTGGATCGGGTGTGTTTGAAGCGATTGCGATGATCATGTTGATCGCGCCCTTAGGAAATAGAGTGCGGGCAGTAGGCGCTGCGCTTGTGATGGGCCTCATGGGCGGCGCAATCGCCTCCCACCTATTTATCTTGGGCGTCGAGGTGCAAGAAGATGGAGGACTCCTATTTGGCATGGCCATCCTCACCTTTGTGTGCGGCGCACGTGTGGCCTGGGAAGGGCGCCAGTGGTTAGCGGGTCCCTCACGCATCGGTTAGTGGTTCTCGTTTCACTCGTCTGCGGCGTCCTCCGCTTCTACTCAAGACCACTGGCGAAAAGGCTGGTAGCCGCTTGGCAGTTTGAAAGCAGCTTCGCCGGTGGCTGCTGGAGGGGGGAGACGAAGTCCTCCTCGTTTGTGGTTGTGTGCCGAGCTCTTTCCAAAGCCTCGGCTGGCCTTAATTCTTCCTAGTCGCTGAGCAGTCTTTGAATCTCTAGCACAAGATGAGCGCTGGGCAACTCGCCCGCACGTCCTCCAACCATTTCTGCGGACGCCTGCAATTCGCCGCGCGCAAGCCATGGACCAAGCTCTCCCACGATATCTTGCGGAGAGCGCTTAAAGAGCAAATCTCCTGGAGCACAAGCTTCGCCAAGGATCAACCGGAAGCGTAATCCGCAGGCTCGCGCTAGAGCTAGCGCTGTCGCGTCTCTGGGCGGAGTTGGAACACCGTCAAGGAGCAAAACTGATCCAAAGAAACCCGGCGCACGCAGAGCTAGATCGAAAGCGATGGTTGCTCCGGATCCTTCACCGATCAGAACCACCCTGCCTGAAGTAATGTCCTCTTCACGTGCGAAGTCAGAAACCAACCGCGCGGGCAATTCCTCAGTGCTCCAGGGGTTACTGAGGAAATCGCCAGTCTCATCGATCCAGCTTGAGGGCTCTCCTGCCAGTAGGCCCTCCATGCAAAACAAGGCTGCGTCGCATTCCTCTGCAATCTTCTTCCACAACTCGTAACGCCCATCGGGTGTCGCTGCCTGGTCGCCTGTGAGCACCACGAGTAGCGTGTTGTGTTTCTCGCCCGGCGGCACATAGGTTCTAGGTGATGCATGGCGCAACTCTGCCGCTCGTGAACTTGCGCGCATACGTTGTTTGAGTTCTTTGTAACGCGCCAGGCCGTGTAAGGGCCGCAAGTCGGGATCATTCGCGAGACTCGCCAAGTTCCCCTGCAACTTACCAAAGTGGTTTTGCCGGGCTTCTTCCAAACGCTCTAGGGCCGCATCATGTTGGCTGCCTAGGGTTAGCGCACATGCGAGGTTGTATAGGCAAACTGGATGCTGCGGCGCCCACTCGAGGCAGCGCTCGAAGGCTTGAATTGCAAGGGATGCATGTCCGGCTTGTAGGCCGGTGATGCCTTCTTGGAAGGTCTTCGCGTAATCCGCACTCCAGGCCGGTAGGAGTTGAAATGGATAACTAGCGATCCATTGATCGCCGGGCAAGCCGTGCTGGGCAAGTCCAAAGGCGCTGGCAAGATCGTCTGCCTCGGCGTGTGTACGTTCGGCGGCTTGCGGGTTTTCTTGCGCGAGTTGAATACGAGCACGCAAACGTAAATGGAACGCCAGGAGCCGGGCGTCAGGCACCCAAGCTTTGCGTAGGAGCGCGATGGCCCTATCGCAGGAGTCATGGGCCAGATCAAAGTTACCTTCCGCTAGAAATAGATCTGCTAGAGTTCCATGAACTACGACCGAACGGTCTAGTAATTCGCGCGGGTGCTCCATACATACGGCTTCGAGTATGTTCAGCTCCGTGAGAGCTCGCTCTGTATCGCCCGCTCGTCCGGCTGCTTTTGCAAGGGTCAGTCGCAAGTCGAAGGCGGGACCCGTCCGGGAATTATCGGAGTTTCTTTCCAATGCTTCCAAGCCGCGTGATGCCAGGGACAACGCGGCGCTCAGGTTTCCCGCGTCCAAGTGCGCGCGTGATAGCCACACCAGACTGATCGCCAACTGGGGATCATCTCCTTCGAGCTGTCGTTGGCGTAAAGCGTAAGCGCGATCGAAGAGCGGTACTGCTTCTTGCGTTCTGTCGAGATTTGCGTGAATGCGTCCGCCCGCTTCGAGCAGCGCCGCGCGCAGCAGGGGCTCCTCCTGTAGTTCGTGTGGAATACGATCCACGCTAGCGGAAATCATTTCTTCCCAGCCCCATTCCTGATCCGTCCCCGCGTATTCCGCGGAAGGCAGGAAGAGCTCGACTAGGTGATCGACAACCGCTTGGCTGAGGTCGGCTTGTTGGTCCGCTTCAATCTCGTTCTCGCGAGCTACATCACGTTCGTGCTGTAGCGCCTGAATGAAGAGCGCAAGGACGATTGGAGCGCCTACGAGGAACACTACGGAGGTTGCCAAGAACAGAGTAAGGGTAGTGTGCCGGCGAGTAAGACGACGAGCACGACGTAGACGACTGATCGGTTGTGCTACGACGGGCTTGAATTCCAGGAAGCGTTGCAAGTCCGTGGCGAATTCGCTCATGGAGGAATAGCGGCGGTCCGGATTGCGTTCGAGCGCATGCAAGCAAATCGTTTCCAGATCGCGTGGCAAGAGCGGATTCAGGCGCGCGGGAGGCACCGGGTCGCAAATCATCAAGTTACGGAAAACCTGAGCCGCGTTTTCTCCTTCGAATGGACGCCGCAAGGTCAAGGCTTCGTAGAGCGTGACTGCCAAGCTGAATACGTCTGACCGGCCGTCTGCATCGTGCACGGATTTAGCCTGCTCCGGAGAGACATAGTAGGGTGTGCCGGCAAAGTCTCCCGTGCGCGTCAAGGAAGGTGAGCCTTCAAGAGTTGCGAGTCCGAGGTCGAGCAACTTGGCACGTCCGTCGAGTCCGATGACTATATTGGCCGGCTTGACATCGCGGTGCACGATTCCGTAACGATGGGCGTGCTCTAATGCCTCGGCGATGTCGAGCACGATGCGGCAAAGGCTTTCGACATATCCATGAACTGTATCGTTGGAAGGTTGGGTCTCGCTTCCGCGCTGAACGATGGCGCGCACGTGTGCACCATCCAGCTCGTCAAAGCGTACACCATCGGCGCGCAACTCTTCGAGCAGCCGGTCAAGGGTCGCACCCTCCACATACTCCATTGCTAACCAAGGCCGGCCTTCGTCTATTCCGGAGCCGTGCACTTTGACGATGCATGGATGGGATAGTGTCGAGACCGCTTGGACTTCACGCTCGAAGCGCAGGTGAGCGCGCTCATCTCCATGTATGGGCGCGTTAAGAACTTTGAGAGCAACGAGCCCTCCGTCGTCTTGATGTCGTGCCACATAGACGCGACTCATCCCACCATAGCCGAGGGTGCGCAAGACCAAGTAGGGTCCAATGGTGGCCGTCTCTGAATCGTCTTCGCTGGCGTCAGGCAACATTCCCAGCCGGGCGAGGGTCGACAATCTGGCACGCAGATCGTCGGCTGTCTTCGGGTTTTTGG
>JBLIOI010000184.1:0-7207 GCA_047639675.1 Planctomycetota bacterium
GCTCAAGGCTGACAAGACACTGTGCTTGTCTTCAGGGTCGCGCATGATTCCCGGAGTGTCGCTGATCAAGATCAGCTTGTCCGCCTTAAGTGCTACAGCCAGCTCGGCCGCGAGGCTATCCGCATTCACGTTTAGGAACCCGCCATTACTGTCGTAAGCCGGAGGACCGAGCACGGGAATGAACCCTTGCCCTGAGAGTGCGGTGATCGGCTCCGGGTTCACGTTATCGACGTCCCCTACCAAGCCGAAGTCAACGCGGCCTTCGCTGGTTTCCATCGGTTGCCTTTTTGTCGCAGTGACGATGCCCGCCGAGGCACAACACAAGCCCACGGCCGGCGCGCCTTCCGCATTGAGTGCGGCGGCCAAGGCCGTGTTCAAGCCCCCAATCGTCGCCAGGCGCAGGGCCCGAAGACCCGTGGGAGTTGTGATCCGGCGGCCGTCGACTTTCTTCGGGGTTTCGCCCAGGAGCTCCTGCAGCTCTGCGGTTTGCTGGCCCCCGCCGTGTACAACAACCGGACGCACACCAAAGGCAGCGATCACGGAAATTTGGCGAGCGATTGATTTAACTTGAGAGGGCTTGGCTAGGCAAGCCCCACCAATCTTGAACACCATCATTTTGCCTTGATGCAAGCGGGCGTATTCGGATGCGCGGTAGAGGTCGATCATTGGATCTGGTTTCTTGTTCTGTTGATTCGAACGGCTATTAGTAGCCGAGTCCTGAATAGGAAAGGCCTGCGTTCTCGGGTTCACCGAGCATCAGGTTCATACATTGCAGAGCTTGGCCGGAGCCGCCCTTGATTGTGTTGTCGATCGCGAGCAGCACGGTCAATACGCGCCCGCGAACATGAATTCCGAGGGACGCGCGATTGGAGCCCACAACGTAACGCAATTCAGGAATAGAGCCCAGCGCCAGCACTTCTACAAAGGGCTCTCTTGTGTAACGATTGGTGTAGAGATCATGAATTTCTTGCGCGCTCACTTCCGCAGCCAGCGGCAAGGATGCGCTCAAGTGAATGCCGCGTGACCAGGGTCCCGAGTGCGGCAAGAAGTGCAAGGGAGCTTCGATGTCCCACTTGGAGAGGGCTTGCTGCAACTCGGCCTCGTGGCGATGGCCAGCGGGCGAGTAGGCTTTGTAGCTGCCGTGCCTGAAAGGATGATGGGTCGTCGGCTTGGCAGCAATCCCGCTTCCGCTTGAGCCCGTTACGCCGTGTAAGATCCACGGACTATTTGTGTCAAGTTTGCCTGCGATCGCAGCGGGCAAGACAGCCAACTGCAAAGCCGTAGCAAAGCAACCGGGCGCTGCGATGCGCCGGGCTGAGCGAATTTCGTCCTTCCAGTACTCCGGCAAGCCGTAGACGAAACCCTGTTCGCCTGCCGGATCCGGATGCTTCATCGCGTAGTGCTTCTCAAATAGCTCCGGATCGGCGATGCGCATATCGGCGGAGAGGTCCACCACGGCAACGCGCTTAGCAGAGTCGCCCAGCTGTGATGAAAGCTCCATCCAAGCGGATGCGGAATGCCCATGGGGCAATCCAAGGAAGAGGGCCAGGACGACATCGCCCCCTGGGCCAGCTGAACAGACGACCTCCTCTAATTCCTTAGCCGCCTGGGCCAAGGTCATGGTGCGCAAGTCAGAGGCAAGCTGTGGGTGCATCTCGCGCAGGACGCGATCGCCTTGTCGCGATACAGCGCCGGCGAGATGTAAGCCGGGATGATCTTCGATCAAGCGCGCCAGCTCACCGGCTAGTAATCCACTCGATCCAACAATCCAAGCAGGCAGAGTTCTGGTGGCTACCTGAGTCACTTTGCACTCCCCTCAAGGCTCAGGCTACGAACCAGCTTCAAGACTTCCTCGGGCCCGTCCATCAAGGCATTCCAAGCGGGGACTCCGAGCTCCTCTTGGCAGTAACGCCGCCCGACCGGAGTGTCCGTCACACGACCCGCAATCAGCGCGGGCTTCAAGCCGTAGCGTTGCTTCAAAAGCTCCGCTGCGCCCCAAGCGCCAACGGGATCCTGTGCGCATAAGACAATGCCGTTGAGAGCCTTCGCCACCGCAGCGTCCGAAAGCAAGGCGTTGACACCGTAGGTACCGAGCAATCCATCCCCCATTTCGAGCACGATCAAGTCCGGATCGCTATCGCAAAGGTGATCGATGAGCGAATGGGTAGCAGCCACAGCGTTGTCCTCAGTGGTCGTAATCACACCGAAGTCCGTAAACAGAGACACGGGTGATGCGCCGCAGTCTTCCATAGCCAAGATGTCGCGGCGTAAGGACACACCGGTTAGCTTGCCAGCGGCTACGCTCATGCCGCTGCGTACGAATTCCGCGATCATCACGGCCGCAGCGGTGGTCTTGCCGCTGTCCATGCAGGTACCGAGCAAGGCCAAAATTGGCGGCGTGCACTTCGGCATTTTAGCGGGCGGCAAAGCAGCGCGTTGCACGCAAGCGGGAATACCCACACGTGTATCTAGGTGCGGGAACTCAAGCACCGAGCCGAGCACTTCTAACTCAAAGGGAGCGCCGATGCCCGGCGCAGGCTGCGCGCCTTCACCAATAACGCCACCGAGATTCAAGAGGAACAGTTTGTCGCCCACTGAAACCTTCTCCGGCACGCGCCCCGAGTAGCCGTAAAGCGCATCCCGATCGCCCAATGAGCCAGCGATTACATCGCCGGGATGCAAGGTCACGAAACGGCCATGCACATCTTCCAGAGTGTTGTAGGACGTCTTAGAGTTGAGCACGCGGGCAGCGATGATCGTGCCCGCCCGGGCAGGAATCTCCGTGCCAATCACCGCATGCCGCGGCAGGTCCAAGCGCTTGGTAACAGACGAAATCTTGTCGAGGTGAACACGTCTCACAGTGCACCTCCCGCTGTGGGTGCCATTGCCCGTTCGCTAGCCACAGAAGCTAAACGAGCAGGTTCGGCAAGGATTCTACCGAGGAACATAGCTGCCTTGGGATCACTTCCTTGGGCCGCCCGTTCGCCGTAAGCCGCGTCGGAAGCCGCCAACATAGAATGAGGCGATTCGACTCCGGTGACCTGTGCCTTGCCTTTGGACAAGCACAGGTGCACGGTGCCATCGACTACTGATTGTGATGAGTTGAGGAAAGCTTCGACGTCACGCATGAACGGATCGTGCAAAAGTCCCTGATGCAAACGCCGTCCGTAGACTTCGCCCAAGTGGTCTTTCCAGAAGCGTTGGTCTTCGGTCAACACCAGTTTCTCCAGTTCGCGATGTGCCATGATCAAGATCTCTGCAGCAGGCGCTTCGAATGCGATACGGCCCTTGATGCCGAGGACTGTGTCGCCGAGGTGATAACCTCGGCCAACTCCGCACTCCCCGCCAATTTGATTGAGGTCTTCGATCATCGTCACCGGATCCGCAGCGTTGCCATCGATAGCCACACATTGTCCGTCCTTGAACGACAAGTTGATGTTCCGCTCAGCGTTCTGACCCTTTGTCCAGATCCAAGCATCTTCGGGCAAGGGCTGGTGCGAGTCGAGCATTTCGCCGCCGCCAATAGTGACCCCCCACAGACCGGCATTCGTTGAGTACAGGCCGCCGGCGGGCGGAACGGGCAAATTCTGTTCCTTGAGCCACGCGACTTGATCTTCGCGAGCCAAGCCCAAGTCGCGAACGGGCGCCAAGACTTCCAGTCCCGGCGCGACAACGGCAAGCGCAGCTTCGAAGCGCACCTGATCATTACCCGCTGCAGTGCAGCCGTGGGCCAAGGCATCGAACTCTGTTCCGCGTGCAAGCTTGGCTAACTCTTGCGCTTGTACGCCACGCTCTGCTCCAACGGACAGGGGGTAAACCTCGCCACGCTTCACATTACCCGCGACGAGCCAACGCAACACTTGCTCGTACATGAGCGCCTTGGCGTCAAGCACGCGGAATTCCTTCGCGCCCAAAGCCAATGCGCGATCTCCAATCTCTTTGTGTTCCGCTTCCGTGAAGCCACCACAATCAACGGTCACAGCCGTCACTTCAAATTTCTCGTGCCGGCTTAGCCATGCGACGAGAAAGGAAGTATCCAGGCCGCCTGAATAGGCCAATAAAACGCGCTTCATACTTCTGTCCCCAAAATCGCTTCTACTAGGTCGACAACTTGGCCGCCTGAAACTTTTGAATCAACGGCAACGAAAATCGAATCGTCACCTGCAATCGTGCCGAGTACACCTCGCACACCTTCTGCTTCCAGCGCACGAGCCACCGCGCTTGCCGCGCCGGGTTCGCATTGCACCACGACCATATTGGGTCCTGACAGCTGTGCGTTGCGCAACAGGCTCCCCAAATTCTCTAACGGAGTCACGCGCTCCGGGCTGAAGAGCTGGTAGCAGCCGTCGCGCTTAGCCACCTTCAAGCTGCGCAGGTCGCGGCTCAACATCGGCTGCGTGGTTTCCACGCCGCGGCTCGCCAGGATCTCGGCCAATTGGCCTTGGCTCCGGACGCCTTGCTCGGTGAGAATCTCTTCGATCAGTGCTCGTCGTTCATCTGCTTGCATAGCTGGAAATATAAATTCTCTTCGGCCACCCATCAACATATATTTATGCATTCCTTCTGATGGGCTGGAAATCCCCCCTCGCAAGGCCCAGGGGCAGTGTTACGGCTGGCCAGGGCCCCCAGGTCCGTAAAAACGAGCCGACTCCCGTACTAATTTCCATGCATCGTGCGGAGTAAAGCTGCCCGCTCTGGTATTTCCAATTCCAAAGGCTAGTTTGGTGCTCATGTCTCACAAGAACTCCTTCAAGATGCGCATCACCCTCTCCACGACCCTTTTGGCCTTGGCCTCCTGCCAAGCAACGGCACCGGACCGCGAGGTTAAAGAGCACGCTCAGCGTCCTTTCATCTCGCAAACACCCCACACGGTCGCCGAGGATGTCATCGCGGTCGAAATGGGAGCCCAGGTCTGGTCGGGTCATGAGTCCGAGCTTCCGATCATGGTTCGCTACGGACTCGGCGAGCAAACCGAGTTCTTCGTCGGCACCTCGCCCTACAAGAAAGTCGATTTCAATGAAGATCTGCCGGACGGCTCAGGCTGGGGCGACACTTATATCGGCATGCGTCACCGCTTGCGCGAAAAAGACATGTACGCCCCCGCCTGGGCTGTTCAGATTCAAACCAAGCTCCCCACCGGGCGCCCTAGCCAGGGGCTCGGCACCGGCCTGACGGATTGGTACGCGGCTGTGATGGCCAACCAGACCTACTACGACTTCGACACCACCGCTTTCTATCAACTCGGCATCCTGGGCGAAACCAACACGGTGGAGCCGGATTCGAACTACGAGCACACCCTCGCCGTGCAAACCCGGCGCGAGATGAACACATCTGTTACCGCCTTGGGCGAATTCGCTTTCGTTTTCGAGCCGGAAGATAATCGCACAGAAGCAACGCTATTTGGCGGCGCATCCTTCCAACTCGATTCACTGACCGCGGTTGACGTCGGCCTACGCGTGGGCCTGGGCGACGACGCTCCTGACTTCCAAGTGCTGATCGGCTTCTCGCGTGCGCTCGGCATGTTGTTCTTCCCGGACAACTAGTCCTCGCGAAGGTAAGAGTTCAGCAGTTGCGGGTGGTTTCTTCACCCGCAGAAATTTATCCTCGACCGAGGACTCCGAACGCCCCCATGTGTGTGGGGACGAGCGATTTCTCCATGGCTACCAAAAGGACCTGAAATCTTGGGTTCGCACCCAGGAAGTTGGGTCTCGTGCGCCCAACTTCCCGCCCTCCTAGACGCCACGATTCCACCGCATCCCATGCGAACCCTCCTGAGTCAGTTTTGTGAAGAGTTCGACACCGCAGTCCGCCCGCTGCTAGAGCCCCTACGTCGTACAGCCGAAAGCTTGGCGGAGAGCCCCAAGAGTGGCTATTCCCGGGCGGTCTTACCGGACCTCTTGGACGTCGCAGACCAGTTCACGGTTCTGGCGGACAAGGTCGCCGAACAACAGGCTTATGTGCTGATCTTCGGTCCGCTGAAAAGTGGAAAGTCGACCTTGATGAACGCCATGAGCGCCGCGTACGTGAGTGAGGTCACCAGCTTGCCAGCGTACCCGTGCATGGTTTACGTGTCCGACTCGGATTCGCGCAAGTTCACCGTCACACGCTACAACGGCGACACTGAGGTTTTCCAAGATCCCGCCGCCCTGCGCATGCAAGTCGCACGTGCGCACACGGAACTCGCCGATCGCATCCGCAAAGTCGAAAGCGAAGGACTTGAGTTCGATCCGCTGCAACACTTCGACGAAGCCATCAGGCGCGTGGACGTCAAGGTCCCCGCGGGCGAGTTGGCCCACTCCGGCTCCGTCCTGGTCGACACGCCGGGATTGTACAGCCGCATGAAATTCGGCTACGACCGTATGACCAAGGAGTTCCGCAACGCGGCCGCCTGCGCGATTTTCGTGGTCAAGACCGACAACTTATTCCTCGAACAAGTCTTCGATGAATTCAACAAGCTGCTGAGTCTATTCAGCCGCATCTTCTTGGTGGTCAATCTCGACAGTACCAAGAAGGACGTGATGCCCGACGGCAGCTTAGTTCCCAGCTTGGAAAGTGACGATCCGATTCGCGTGGTCGAAGCCTTTGAGAACTTGGCCATGAGCCAGGGTCTAAAAGCCGCCGCCGATGAAGGACGCTTGCGCATCTATCCCGTTGACTTGATCAACGCTGCATCGCAACGCTTGACGAAGGGCCCAAAGATCAAGAGAACCGGCGACGTTGCCAAGGACACCGACGAATTCCTGACTGGCATCTCCAACGGTGGCCAAGCGGACTTCGATATGTTCATGCGCGACCTGTCCGAGTACTTGGGAAGCACCGACTACTTGGTGGCCTTCCTCGGCGATAGCATTCGCCGCGCCAAGAGCCTCTTGGACGAGGCGGACGGCACCATGTCGCACCCGGAAGTGGTCGCAATCACTTCTAACATTGAGCGTCTCGAGACCGAGCAAGAGGAATGCAAGGAGAAGCTTGGCGCCTTGACGCGCCTCTCCGATCACAACTGGCGCGAATCACTCGCTGGCCTCGAACGCGAATTGCGTGAAGTCGGCACCAGCTGCTCGAAGGAAGTCAGTGCTAAGAACGCCGGCCTGGTCTCTGACGCACTCGACAGCTGGTTCCAAAAGGACGCCAGCCTTAAGAAGCTTGTCCAAGGCGAACTGCAACCCCTGATCACTTCCTCCCAGCGCGGCTTGGCCTTGACGGTGCA
>JBLIOI010000185.1:0-7205 GCA_047639675.1 Planctomycetota bacterium
TAAGCTGTCAGGCGAGGCGAGCCTCGCCAAGCCGAATTAGTTGCAGAACTGAACGGCGATGCCGTCTGAGGTGTTGAACATATCTCCGCCACCCGCAACGTCGCGGTACCAGAACTGGAAGTTCCATGTGGAGCCGTCGAGGATTTGGCTCGGGCCTGAACCCGCCGGGCTGGTGGTCATGTCGATGAATTTCGTCGCGGTACCCAAGGAATCCGTGATGACCGGAGCGGGCAAGCGCGTGACGCCACCGCTGACACACAGGGTGCCGTTTCCGAAGGGGAAACTGTTCTGGCTCGGACCATAGAAGAACAGGCCGGGGATGTTCGGAACAGCACCGGAGACAGTCAAGCTAAAGTTGTTGTCGCCGATGTTGCTCGTGCCTGCGACTCCGATGCTCGCGCTTCCGCCACTGGAGTTCAGTCCGCCGGTGCAGTAGTTCGTGGTGCCGGTATTACATTCTTCTTCGATCAACCAAATCTGGCCGCCGGAGGAGTCACAGATGTAGAGCTCGCCGTTGTCGTCTTCACCGAAAGACGTGATCGAAACTGCGCCGGGGATGGCGATGTCCGTTTCGTGGTTGACCTTGTCGGAGATCGACGTACCGTCGAAATCAAAGGACCAGATGTCGTCCGAGCAGAAGTCAGCGAAGAAGTAGCGGCCAAAGAAGTTAGGCATATTCGCGCCACGGTAACGGTAGCCACCGGTGATCGAACAGCGTCCGCCCGCGTGGGAGTACTCGTCAACAGGCAGGACCAGGCCAGCCGCGTTGCAGGTGCATCCGGACAGTCCGGTGCAGTTCGTGCCTTCCATGCAGCGCCAACCGTAGTTGTTGCCACCGGCGTCGCCAGCGGCTTCAAAGTCGACTTCTTCACGTTGGACTTGGCCAACGTCGCCGATCCACATGTCGCCGGTCAGGCGGTCGAAGCTGAAGCGCCACGGGTTGCGCATGCCGTAGGCCCAGATCTCGTCATCTCCACTGATCCCGACGAAGGGGTTGGAGGGCGGGATGTAAGGTGCTCCGGCGTCCACGTCGAGACGCAGCATCTTACCGAGCAATTGATTGGTGATGTCCTGGGCACGGTTACCAGGGTCGTTGCCGCTGCCGCCATCGCCGGTTCCCACGTAGAGGTAACCGTCAGGGCCAAACTGGATGCAACCGCCGTTGTGGTTGGAGAAGGGCTGGGAGATGCTAAGCATCGTTGTGAACGAGCCCGCGTCCGCGACGTCAGGGTTGCCAGCGCTTACGCTGTACTCGCGAATGACGGTGTCACCACTGTTGTCCGTGTAGTTGACGTAGAATTTGCCAGATCCGACTCCAGTTCCCATGTAGTTGGGGTGGAAAGCCAGGCCGAGCAGACCGCGCTCGCCGCCACCGCTGGCGATTGAGCCAAGGTCGATGAACGGGGTCGCGAGGACACTACCACCGGCGATGATCTTGATGCGGGCCGATGACTGTTCGACGACGAACATGCGGGCCGAGTCGCCCACGGGCGAGCAAAGGTAAAGGGGAGCGGCGAAACCGTCAGCGACCAAGGTGGCTTTGAGCTGGGCGCTGGCCACGGGTGCGCTGAGGGTCAGGCAGGAGAGCGCAAGGGCGCTTGAGAGTGCAATTTTGTTCCAGTTCATCGGCCGTTCGAAATGAGCGGAGAGGGCAGAGGGGAGAATATTCGTCTTGGACGTAATAGGACGAAACACCCGTCGTGACGGATGCATCTACCCCAAGAATAGTTCGAGAATTGGGATGGATGGTCGATCACGCTCAAAAAGATTGGCGCGGGTAGGTTGTCAGAACAACTTTTGGGCTGAGATTGTGCGAAATGGCTCTATATTGCGCTATTTGAGCAGGTCTCCTCCGGCAGATTTCAAACCTGTTGAACCCAAATGGGGCTCAAATTGGACTCCCCAAGATTCAATCCGATTGGAAGCGCACAGCGGTCGAGAAAGTAATTCTTACGTTGGCCACGCAGAATCTGAAGGGGCTTTCGGACTCGCAACCGGGATCGGGCCGCGTACGACTGGATAAGCGCCTTCGCCGGAAGCCAATCCCCCAAGTCATTGCCCAGAGCCACTGGGCCTGTATTCTGCTCGCTTCGTAAGTCCCTGGAGACTCCCCTTGCCGACCAACCACGTTCCTAGCTGTCGTCCCTTGCGTTTACAACTCACTCCGCTATCTGTGGCCCTGGCCTTTTCCCTTGCCTGCTCCTGCGGCAGTTCCGTTCCGGAATATGAGGGAGCCTACAAGCACGTCATCCTGATTTCGATGGACACGACGCGCGCGGACCAGATCGGTTGCTACGGCGGCCCGGTTGCGAAGACACCTAACATTGATTCACTGGCGGAACGTGGAATCCTATTCGAGCAGAATAACTCGGCAGCGTCGAGCACCTTGGCCTCGCACACTTCGATGATGACGGGGCTGTATCCGCGCCGTCACGGTGTGGCGCGCAACGGCTTCATGATCAATAGCGACAATGTGATGTTGGCGGAGGTCTTGGGATCCAATGGCTTCCACACAGCTGGCGTCATCGGCTCCTTTGCACTCAGTGAGCTCTTCGATTTCGATCAGGGCTTCGACTACTGGAATCAAGAGTTTGATATCGAAGTCGACATGCGTACGTCGGATCAAAATCAACGCAGTGGCGATCAGGTGACCGACACGGCGCTCGAGCATTTAGATCAACTGGATGGCGAGCGAGTCTTTCTCTTTGTGCATTACTTTGATGTGCACGCACCCTATGCACCGCCGGAGCCCTTTCTCTCGCAATACGTATTGCCAGAGGGACCGCGAACGTCGGGCTTCGGTTCGATCGCCGCTCAGGTCAACGCTCAACAAGAGCGCTTGGGTGTCGATAAACGCGCGGTCTACAACGTTGGCTTGACGCGTGAATTGCTTGATGGAGTTCCCGGCGTTTCGATGCCTGGAGATGAGGGCTTGGCGGCACTCTATCAGGGTGAGCTTGCCTACACCGATTCTGAAATTGGACGCTTGCTCGACGGCCTCGAAGAGCGCGGGATGCTCAAGGACAGCATTGTTGTTTTGACGGGCGACCACGGCGAAACATTTTGGGAGCACGCGGACTTTTGGCACCACGGTGTCGCTGTCTACCAGACGAATTCACATGTCCCTTTGATTGTCAGCATGCCCGATGGACGCGGTAAGGGAACGCGGGTCAAGCAACCTGTGTCAGGCATCGATCTCTTCCCAACTCTGCTGGAGCTACTTGAGATTCCTCTTCCTGAACCCGTTGCAGGGCTCAGTTTGGTGCCGTCAATCGATGGCAAGGGTCCCTTGCCATTGCGTTCGCTGGTCAGCGAAGCGACACAACCCACCGGGCCTATGATCCAGGAGGGTCGAATGGCTTGGGAGAATCAGTTGAAAGCCAAGAGCATTCGACGCGGGAATCTGAAGTACATCCAAACACCCTACCTGCGCCACGAAGAACTCTACGACCTGAAAGCGGATCCCAGCGAGCGGAATAACCTTCTCCAGAATCCGCCGAAGGGTAGCCCTATGAATCAGATGGCTGTGTTGAAACAGCCTGCTCCCAAGTTGAAGGGCAGATTAATTGAACTGCGACAAGGTCTGGACAAGTGGCGCAAGACCAACAAACCGCGTGATTCACAATTCAATACGACGCAGATGGCGGACGTGCTGGACCGCCTCAAGACCCTCGGCTATGTTGGGGAAGTGGAGGATGACGGGCATGGGCATTGAGCTCAGTCCTTCCCGCCGAAGAGTCCGTCCAAGGCCTTGTCGAGCTGGGCGGCCGGATCTCCTTTCGGATCCTTTAGGAAATCGTCTAGGGCAGCCTTGCCCTGGACTTTGAGTTCATCCTCGATCCGGTCGTAGTCGCCGTCGAGCGCCGACCCGAGGATGCCATCCTTGAAAAGGTCACTTTGCAGAACTTTCCTTACGGACTCGGGCAGTTCCTTGTCCGCTGCAGAAACAGCTGACACCAGAACTTCCTCCAAGACATGTGCGGTCCACTCGACCATCGTCGCCTGATCCATGTCGTTGCTGAAGTTCTCAAGCAAGAGATCAGGCACATCAAAACTATAGACGCCTTCGGCGAAGGGAATTTCGCTGATGCGCATGCTGGCGCTTAGATTGGTCACTCGGATCTGATTGATTTTCATCACCGGCCCCGCCTCCGGAGGAAGCTCGTCCTTGGGCGCTTCGTCTGGCTCTGTATCGCCCTCACCCGAAACACCTCGGGCCCGCTTCAGTTGCTCCTGCAAGTCGCCGAGGCGCTTGACGATCTGCGTCAGGTTGCTCTCCGTGCCCTTGATTTCAAGCGCCAAGCTGAGGCCATCGAGTTCGACGAAATCGAGCTCAAGCCGATCCGCTGCGATGCCCGACGGCGCCATCTCCGTCGCAAAGCGGGCGACATGTAGTAGTGGAGTCTCCTGGAATCCAGGAGGGTTGGCTATCTCCAGCCCTTCAAAAGAAAGATCTCCTGAAAGGATCCCGAGGCTGGCAGATTCGAGAGTCGTGTCTTGCTTGGTCGTGTAGCCAATGCCCTCCGTGACAATCTCTTCGATCAAGGGGTCGATCATGGCGACGAGACCTCCAAGGAGAAGACCGAAGAGCAACAGTCCAACGACAGCCAATTTGATGAGGAACTTCATCGTCGCAGCTTATCGAGATGCACATCCGAGCAACAGGCTCGCGTATTTTGTCGACCGACAAGAAACCGATTTGCGGGCCGAGCGTCTGTTCTTGTGGCGCTGCGGAGGTACGCAGTGGCTCACAGACCTCACATGCTTACGACCAATCGGAGAATTGGATGACTCAGTCTCAAACTTCATGGCGCGCCGCCGGCGTCGCCTTCTTTTCGCTCTTTGCCACGGCGGCCCTGCTCCCTTCCATGAGCATCGCCTCCAGCGAGGTTCAGAACCCCTCTCAAACCCTCCGGCCACAAAGACCGTCCCTGAAGCTCGTTGATGGCCAAACGCTGCGAGTCGCTGGCTTGGCGGGAGGCCAGGCGCTGCTGCTTTTCGGAGAACTCCAGGAGGGGGCACGGGCCAAGGGCCAGCGAGTCAATCCCAGTCGTGTGATCCCCATTGGCTTCGACTTGAATGGGCAGTTCACCCTTCCCAATCTGCGACCCGAGCAGCGTGTGTTCGTCCAAGCCTGGCAGCCCGACTCTCACTCGGCTGACGGGGCCTTTTCAGTTCCAGTGACCCTTCATGGCCCGACGGTCTACCAGAGCAACATTCCGCAGCATGGCGACTTGATCGTATCCGAGTTCATGAAGGACCCCTCTGCCGTCACTGATGGACACGGGGAATGGATCGAGTTGCGCAGTCAGAAGGCCTGGCGCATGAACATTGAGGGCTTGACCGTCACCGATTACAGCGGTGCTTCCTTCACCCTGGACAACGGCGGATTGGGCATGATCTTGTGGCCCGGGGAGCACTACGTACTGGGTAACGATATCGATTCGAGCACGAACGGAGGTGTCCCAGTGGACTACGAGTGGAGCGGCTTCTCCCTCAAGAATTCCTCTGACGAGATCATCCTCATCTCATCGGGCGGTCACACGCTCGACGTGGTCAGCTACGACGATGGAGATCGCTGGCCGGACAATTCGGGCATGTCGATTTCTCTGACGGACCCCACATTGACCTCCGTGCAGAACAACGATCCCGGACTCTGGTGCAGCTCCAGTACGGTGATGGGCGCTGGACCGGACACGGGCACCCCCGGTCTCTACAACGAGGTTTGCCAGTAGGGGCAAACGAGCCTAAGCCCCAGCTCAGCACTCGGCGACAGTACCCTGCAACAGGACCCGACAAAAGAGATGCGAGCGGCGCCGCAAGAATGCAGCGCCGCTCGCTTTCCTACTCGCTAGTTCCAGAGCACTTCAAGCGCGTTGGAAAAGTTGAAGGCCGCTGCGTCGCCGGGCGCGTTTTGGCAGGTGTTGGCTGGGTCGCGATACCATTACTGGTAGTAGGTAATACTTCCGCCGCTTTGGGCTGTAGCGCTAAAGGGGCTGCCTTGAAAGTCAGTCACCGTCGCATTGCCAAAGGCATCCGTAATGAACGGCGCACCGCGCAGAGTGGGCGCAACGCAGAACAATCCCGATGAGTTGGGGATCATTGAGTTGCCGTTCGGATAGCTGATGGCGCTGGGGCCTTGAATGAAAATTCCAAACTTCATGTTCGCGCTATCCGTGATGGCCAACCCAAAGGAGCTTCCAGTCAGGTCCGCAGAGCCAGTGAAGGCCATCTTTGCACCGTTTGAGTTGTCGCTGTTGGGACAGCCCTGCCCCAAGCTTCCCGTGGCGCCGCAGGGGCAATTACCGCTGCTGCCGTCACAGAAGGAACCCCCGCTGCTAATCGCACAGATGACGTTTTGAGCGCCGGGAGTCCTGTCGGTGGTCAGTCCAAAATCAAGGAATTGGTGGCCACACCCTCCGCGCGGGTAGTCAGTGTCGCGGAAGATCTCTGCTGGAAAGAAGGACCCGTCCGGCCCGATGCTCTGTGGGCCGTCGTAGGTCTGGTCGCCGGGGTCCGCATCCACCATGTCGACAATTGTGACGCCAGCCATCGTGCTGATGTCAGTGACACTCTCCATATCTACATCGTCATTAGTTCCGAGCAAGGCGCCTATCGCGCTGACATCGGTGGTCGAAATGAGATAAAAGGTCTCGGTGCCATTCTCCAAGACATTGTCCGAGCCGATGTCCAGATCGAGGTTGGCCACTGCCGTGGTCCCCGCAACAAAATATCCGTCGGCGGGAATACTCAAACCCGATAAGTCGATGGCGTCGTCAAGGGTTCCAGCATTGATTCCTTCACCTTCGACGACCAGGATCATGATGCCGTCGAGGGACATGTTGGGTGTGCCGAGGATCTCGACGAATTCCATCTCCTAGATGCCCGTGTGTGAGGCAAAGATCTCATTCAGATGTTGCGAGAAACCCTGGGATACGAGGCACGCCACCGTGGCGCTAACAAGTGCGAGCTTTTTCATACCGGGTATCCAAAGAGAGAGAAACGCTCACTCCGGACCTGCCCGAAGCGCAATCGTGGAATAGGTGGATGGGGGAGCCAGAGCGATTGTTCCCCGTTGGCTGGAGTTTTGCCCATCCTTTGAGGCTCTTTCCTTGGGCCCCCAAAAACCAGTGCAGATATAAATCAGGAGCGGGGGCCCCGGACAGCGCGCCCCCCCCCCGGAATTAAAATATGGGGGCAACCCG
>JBLIOI010000186.1:0-6962 GCA_047639675.1 Planctomycetota bacterium
ACGCGGCCGCGAGTTAAGAAAAGTGATGTGATGCATCTCACTTGGAAGTTGCGGAGGGAGTTGCCGTCACTGCGCAGCAGCCTGGCGGCTCGTGCAATTTTTGATGCGTTACGGAAGGCGAAGCTCGCGGGGCTACGAGTCATTCACTTCTCGATTCAGAACGATCACATACACATGATCGTCGAGGCTCCCAATCGCGAGCTCTTAGCCAACAGCATGCGCGGACTCGGCTGCCGGATCGCCAAGGCTTTGAACAAGGTCTGGGGCCGCACAGGGAAAGTGTTCGCCGAACGGTTTCACCAAGTGCTGCTCGAGGGATTCCAGCAGGTGCGCAATGCGTTGCGTTACGTTCTAAACAATCACTTGAAGCACAAGCAGGAATCAGAAAGAGGCCGCCCGGATCGCTACTCCTCTGGCGGCTACTTCGACGGCTGGAGCGACTTCAATCGCTTGCGCGACCCAGACGGCAAGAACTCCGTCGTCTCGAGAGGGGGCTGGCGAGTCACTCTCGGCTGGAAGCGGCGCTGCGCCCCATTCTCCCTCTGCCACGTCCCCGGCTAGTTCTTCTCAAAGCAACCGGACCCAAGAACTCGCCGCGAGTTCAAACCCCCCGAAACTCCAGACGCTCCCGTAGAAGTCCTCTGCGAAGCCCCCGTTAGTCCCAAATCCCAGTTGCTCTTCAATTGCGACCAACTTGGTCCAATCAATCCGTAGCTCACGCCGCCCGGCCAAAGGCCCCCAAGATCTAGAAGCGTAGGTTTGCGGAGCAAGCTCAACCGTTCACCTTTGAACCACCAGGGCGATCACCCTTGTCCGCACTTTCACCAGAAATTTATCCGCGCGCCGCTCGCTCCAATAGTTTCGCTGCGAGGTTACGTGCTTTGATTACGCACTGATCTGAGTTGTCGTAATCGAAACGGCCGAAACGGCCCAAAGGCTCGATGCCATTTATTTCAAGCCAACTCAAGGCGCATGCGCGACGCTCGTCATAGCCGTGGTCGAAGACAATGTAGGCGTGCTTGATGTCGCTACGGTCGGCAAAGATCAGCTCGTCTTTGGTCATCAGTCCGGCGGCGACCATGCCGTCGACCACTTCTGATTCGAGTTCGGCGCCGGGCTTGCCTGCGTTTCCATCCACTGTGACTTCGCACAAGAAGGATGTCTTTCCTTCCGGGGCGTTGCCCGGCGAGTAGTTCGACATGTAGGTCACTCGATTGGTTGGACCCTGCTTTGGATGGGGCAAGTAGATCCAGGAGAGGTCGGGATGTTTCTCGCGATCGAGGGCGAGCAAGAAGGTGACCATACCGTTGTATTCCAGAGCCTTCATTGCGCTGCCGACATCCTGGGGCATGCCTTCGACAATCTCGGGCATGTAGGAGAGCGGAATGGTTGAGACAACGCAGTCGTAGGGGACCCCGTTGACTTTCCAAGTCTCGCCAGTCTTCTCCAAGCGTGTGATGGGGGTCGAGAGTTGGATTCGTTCCTCCAATCGAGCGGCCATGTGATCAGTGATCGATTGGAAGCCGCCTTGCTTGGGGTAGTAGAACATCGCTTGATGGGTATAACCCTCGGTGCGCATTCCGATCGAGGCTTTGAGCACATCGTCTACCGGAGCGTCCGGGACTCGGCCGGCAACCCAACCACTTGAGATCTCGCGTAAGTCGCGTTTCCAGATCTTCTCGTTGTAGGGATCCATGAAGTGCTTGGCGATGCCTTCGCCGAAGCGCCAATGAATCCAATCCTTGAAATTCCCCGGTGCGCTCGAGCCGTCCGTGCTGCGCGCATGATAGGCGTCGATATAACCTTTCAAGCAATCGAAGTTGGCTTGGTGGGGGAGATCGCCGAGGCCGTTCTCGAAGGGGTAATGCACCCAGCGATCCTCAAAGCGAATCTTGGTATGGCGATCGCGTTTGACGTAGGCCTCTTCACCGCCACCCTGCTCAACCATCCAGTCGAGGGCCTCCTTATCCTTGCTGAAAAGGATGTGGCCGCCGGAGGTGTCGTAGGTAAACCCGTCGACGGTCTTCGAATGGCACAGTCCGCCAGCTTTTGAAGCAGACTCGAACAGGTCAATATCGAGAGGGTCGTGGCCGCCGTCGATTAGAAATCGAGCGAGGGCGAGGCCGGAAATACCGGCTCCAAGGATTGCGATCTTCAATGGGGGGCAGTCGAAGGGGTCAAAGGGAAGTGAGGAAGCCTACACCCTCTCAGCGCTTGCGGATGAGAAGCTGGCGATCGATCTCTTGGCTTTCCAAAGTTTTGGCCGCGTCCTTGATCCAACGACGACCGTCGGTTGTGTAGCCCGCGGTAGGTTTTAGGTCCGGTTGAATGGCCTGAAAGTGACTATTGAAGGCTTCCATGGCGATTTCCCGGGCAAACTTGGCCATGCAGGAACCCAGCGCCACGGTGAAGGCGCGATCCTCGGCGCGTTCGGCGAATGTCACGCGCATCGTGCGGGATTCGGTCCCTGGCCCAGAATTTTCTTCGAGGCGATACTCGGATTGCTTGGGAGACTCGAGCCCCACAAGCATTTGGGCTCCAGGGAAGGCACCCTGGAGTTGGTGCCCGTAGTGGTAGCGGCCTCCTTGGCGGTCGATGATCAGGTGCACGCCCTCTTGGCCATACTCGAGCCAGATGTGTTGCAAAATCTGCCGCAGCATCAGCCAGACGGTCGTGCCTTTATTCCGTGTGCTGTCAAAACTGCGGTTTAGCTGGCCGGCAGGGATCACCCTGGCGCCACAGTCGACGAGTTCAATCCCTGTTCGCAGAAGTTCTCGCCGAAGCGCTTCCGATCGCAATTCTAGCCTTCCGGAGTCCACCCAGATCGGCAACTTCTTTGGCAATGATCCGTACCAAATATGGCGCTTGATATCCGCCGCCCGAGGCCTGAATGAGGTGGCTGCACTGCGAAGGATTTCTGCACCGCTCTTGGGTAGGCTGGTCTTCCGCTGGCCGAGAAAAGTAAGTGCGGTTGTTTCTAGCCGCTGGCGACCGCGCGGATTGCGCGCGTAGACCTTTTTCGAGTCCGCGACAATGATATGCGTTGAACCATCTGTCGGCTTTTCACTGACGATTCCACCCAGAGCGTCCCAGACATTGACGTCACCCAAGGGCAGCCGCATCACCGAGAAGCCCATAGTCAATGGGCCGAGCATCGAACCTAGGCCCGCTTCATCGATACCAGCGACTATACGCGTTTGGTTTTTGGCGGGATCGCCGCCGTTCATTCGGTGGCCTGGAAAGTCGGAAGATCAGGGTCCTGTCTGTTGCGGAACTTTGCGATGACGATCAAAGCAATACTGCCTGCAACAACCGAAATCAGCTGCGAAGTGCTCATTAGACCGTTGAACCACAATCCACGAATCGCATCCCCTCGGAACATCTCGATGGCATAACGCCCGATGGCATAGAACACGATCAGCCAAAGAGTGACCTGTCCTGCGTAACGTCTCTTAGCCAAGAGCCACAATCCGATCAGACCGATGATCAGCCCATTGAAGCTCATCCAAGTTTGCGTAGCCCACAGAATCTGTCCCGCGTTCTCCGCCCCAAACAAGCTGCCTTCGGGCAGCGGATTCGGAACGTGAACCGTAATTGGGAAGGGTAGGTTCTGAAACCTCTCGGGCACTACCTTGCCAAAGTCATCGCCCACCAAGAGACAACCCCAACGTCCGACTCCTTGAGCAAACATGGCGGAGATCAGCGCCATATCGAGCGACCTGATCCAATTCAGACCCGAAAGCTTGGCCTTCAGCACACCCATGATCGCGCCGCCAGCGAAACCGCCGTACATCACCAGCCCGCCTTCCCAGAAGTAGAGCATCGAGAGGGGCTCATCCAAGTACCTTTGACCGATAGATGAGTCGCGCAGAACCTCGACAATCACATACATCACGCGGGCGCCGCCAAAGACTCCAAAAAGCGCCCACATCAAGACACCCGAGTATTTTTCGGCCAGGCTGTCGGGATCCTCTCCCTTGTCATATTTGCGAGCCAGGCGTTGGAGGATATTCGCTCCAAACAGGAATCCACAGGCCACCAGGACGCCAAAGGAGCGCAGATGGAAGGGCTCGTCGCGGAACCAGAGGGGGATCGAGAAAAGGTAGGGATGCATGCGTGGAAAGGAGGGGCGTTGGGGCGCGGAGCTCTGGGCCGCGAATTGTAGGGTCCAGTCTCCTCTCAAGAAACTTGCAGCTCGAATTGGAAGCGCTATCCTCTGCCGCCCGGGCCGAATATTCGGACCAAACCGACCCCAATTAGCGGGGAACGCAAAATCGTTCCCGAGCGCCTAGAAGGCGCTGAAGACCAAGAGTGACGACGCAACCATGACTGAGCTGCCCCAAGGAAAGGTATTTATCGAAGGCCGCTATCGCAAGCTGACCCGCGATCTGCCCCAGACGCTCTTCTACTGTCCCGAATGCAAGGGCCATCCTCGTCGCCGCAAGAAATGCGAGAAGTGCGAGGGCTTCGGCAAGTTGACGCGCGACTCAGTCCAGGAATTGGTGGCTTGGGTGCTCGGCGCGGCGCTCAAGACGCGCAAGAATAAATTCCATGGTGCTGGCCGCGAGGACATCAACGTTCGGATGCTCGGTCGGGGACGACCCTTCGTAATGGAGTTCATCAATCCCAAGGAGCTCTCTGTCGATTTGGCAGCGCTGGAGGCCGAGGTCAATCGGCGCAACGAAGGGCGCTTGGAAATCGAGGGCCTGCACTGGTCCGAGAAGCCCCGCGTGCGTGTCTTGAAGGAAACCAAGAACGCAAAGGACTACACAATCTACATTGAGACCGAGGGTGAGGCGCAGGAAGGAGCGTTCGAAGCCTTGGTCGGTAAGCGCCTTGATCTTCAACAGAAGACTCCGCAGCGAGTGGCTCACCGTCGTGCGGATCTGATACGCGAGCGCTGGCTTGAAATCCATTCGGTGGAGCCTGCGGAAGATGCGACGCACTGGCGCCTAAATGTACGCACGCAGCACGGAACATACGTTAAGGAGGCTGTCACTGGAGAGGGCGGAAGCACTCAGCCGTCGATCACCGAGCTGGTTGGCGTGCCCTGCACCTGCGTCGAACTCGACGTTCTCAATATCCTTGACGAAGAAGGCGAGTCAATAGAAATCAGAAGCGCTCCGACCGCCTTTGGCCAGGGCATCTCCGGCGAGTAGCCAGCTTCGGCTAGAGCGTTACGCCCAGAATCTCCGTGTCGAAGACTATCTTGTCGTTGTACACGGCTTGGGCGTAGTACATAAACATCGAAGCCCGCACGCGGTGCAACTTGCCGATAAAGTAGAGCCGCCCGTTGGGCTCGACCATGCCGCGGAAGCGAGTTTGGTTGACGCCGCCGAATCCGATGAAGCTCTCGTTTTCGGGTGTTCTTAGCAAGTAGTCGTAGGAGCACAGCTGAGCTCCTGTTTCGATCATCAAGACCCCGGGGAAGAGCGGCCTTCCGGGGATGTGATCGGCGGCCCACCAGTCGTCACTCTTGATGTCCTTGTAGCCGACGATGATCCCTTCTTCGTCGTCGCGATAGATCACTCCGCTCAGCATCTCGAAGGTGCCGCGTTGAGAAAGCTGCGAGAGAAGCTCTTTCGGACCGGCGATGCGCGCATCGAGGTCGATGGTGGAAAGATCGAAGAGGGGCTTGGTAGCCATGAATTGGGTCTGGGCTGGGTTCTTTGGTGGGTGGGGAGCCCGAAGCTTAGCTAGCTTGGTGGCCAGAGTCGCGCACAGATCCCCCCGATACCACCTTCCAGACCATTTCTCATGCCGCAACCCGATCAGCAACCCGCCACCCTCTGCGTCCACGCGGGACGCCGGCCCCAAGCCGGAGATTCCGCAGTCGTCACACCCATCTATCAGACCTCAACCTTCCTACCCAGCGAGGCTGACTACGAATTGGTCAAGGAAGGGCGCGGGTTCGAGTCGCGCGTTTACTCGCGCTACGGCAATCCATCTGTGGTGGTGCCTGAGTTACGAATCGCAGCCCTCGAAGGCGCAGAGGAAGCTCGTCTCTTCTCATCCGGCAACGCGGCCATGCACGCTGTAGTCATGTCCACTGCATTGCCCGCGGGGCATGTGCTCGCGGCAAGTAAGCTCTACGGTGGAACGCGTGCACAGCTTGACAGTTGCTTACAGGCGGCGGGTGGTAGCGTGACCTATGTAGACTTTGATGATCGCGATTTGCTACGCGATGCTTTTCAGTCGAACACTCGCCTTTTGATTTGTGAGTCGTTGGCCAATCCAACCTTGGAAGTTGCCGACATTCCTTTTTTGGGGGAACTGGCTCACGCCAACAATGCTCTTCTTGCCGTGGATGCGACCTTTGCAACGCCCATACATCAACGTCCCCTGGAACTCGGCGCCGACCTCGTGATTCACTCCGCTAGCAAATACATTGGTGGACACTCTGACTTGATCGCCGGTGCCGTCGCTGGCCCTGGCAAGTTGATGTCGCGAGTCACCTCTTGGCGCACCAATGCCGGTGGTTGCCTTGATCCGCACGCTGCCTTTCTCATCGACCGTGGACTCAAGACATTGGCCCTGCGGATGGCAGCACACTGCAGCGGTGCGAGTGCCTTGGCGGAATTCCTCGAGAGTCACGAAGCCGTGGAGTGCGTCCGCCACCCAAGCTTGGAGAGC
This sequence comes from Planctomycetota bacterium, assembly GCA_047639675.1. Taxonomy (GTDB): domain Bacteria; phylum Planctomycetota; class UBA1135; order UBA1135; genus JABACD01. The sequence goes on from JBLIOI010000186.1 coordinate 6,634, forward strand.
TTCCCACAAAAGGCCCGAGCCGCTGAATTGCTGAGCGGAATGGGGGGCATGTTGTTTTTCACGCTCAAGGGTTCCGACGAGGATGCGGCGCACCTCCTTTCAAACCTGAGGCTCGCCGTGCCTGCCGCAAGCCTGGGCGGAGTCGAGACCCTGGTGAATCAGCCTGCGCTTACTTCTCACGCCGGGATGAGCGAATCTGAACGCACGTTCGCTGGCATTCCCCCAGGATCCGTACGTGTTTCCGTCGGTATCGAAGGACCTGAAGATTTGATTGCGGATTTCGACCAGGCCCTCTCGAGCCTTCCACAAAGGTAGACGCCGGTGCATCT
>JBLIOI010000187.1:0-6791 GCA_047639675.1 Planctomycetota bacterium
GACGGAATGAGTTTCTACGCCAGCGCGATTGGTTTGACGTTTGGAGTTGGTTGCGTTCACGCGCAAGTCATCAAGCAGATCAAGAAGAACCGTGTTGTGAAGGTGGGAGCCAAGTTGGTGATTGGTTCGGAGTGGCGACTAGAGGACGCACTGGAAGAGTCCGAGGACTCGACGAAGTTGAACACGGCTTTCATCGAGCGCCTAAACCTGACCATCCGCCAAGGATCGGCCTACCTCAATCGGCGATTACCGTGTCACGCTAGGAAGAAGCAAACGCTGGGGCGGCATCTCGAACTACAACGGTGCCACTACAACTTCTGTCGGCCGCATGGCTCGTTAAAATTTGAGACGGTGACCAGAACTCCCGCGATGCAGGCAGGCTTGGCATCGCGGAAGCTGTCGTTCCGGGACATCTTTGAGGCCCGGCTGGCTACCGTTGTGTTTGTACTTGCGCGACCGAGGGTTCCCGCGTATCACGGAGACTTGGAGATCATGAAATGCGCAGCTTGACTAACAGCCGATGAAGGAAGCACCCGTCCGGATCTGTGGGGGGCTCGGGCAGGAAACTGCCCGGGTCTACCCGACGAAGCACCGAGTATCACGGAACGAGGGAGATTCAAGGTGGGCCGCTAAGTAACAGCGAATGAAGCAAGTACCGAGTCCCACTATCTTGATCTCCTTGATTGCTGTTTGCGCTGGTTGTTTCGGCGCGTGGGTGTGGTTCGTCTCAACCCCTAGCATGGCCTCTACCGAACTTTCGAATGCTGATTTCGAACATGGCGTCAAGCCGTGGCGCTTCTATTTAAACGAGAGTGCGGGAAAGTATTCCGTCGATGGCGGAATCGGTGGTTCGTCGTGCCTCACACTTGCTGTAAGCGAGGACATGCAATCCGACGGCTTCTCCCAGTTCCTAGAGGGAGTCTCGGGTAGCACCGTGGAATTTTGTGGACAGGTCCGAGCGGCAGGGCAGAGCATTCAGGCAACGCTCTACATTGAGTACGACGTGGAATCCAGCTCCAGTTTCATCAGCTGGTTTTTCATGCCTAGTGGCCAGACCATCACCGCGGCGTCCGCGCCGGCAGCGACGAATAGCGAGTGGCAGGAACTCACAGTCAGGATTCCTGTGCCCAAAAGCATTGACCAGGTCCGCATCTTTGGTATGGCCGGTGGCACGAGTGGACGGGCCTGGTTCGACAACTTCGAGGTGAGAGTGATTGATCTCATCGACCAGGCTCGATAGCGCAACCGTTCGTCTGTGGTTTCGCCCACGAGCGCGCGGGGGGGGGCGTTGGTTCGCAAGTACGCAGCATGGGGGTCCGGCCCGGGTACATAGGTAACACTTGTGTCCGGGCACATGGGTGACACTTCCTCGTAGTCGCACAGCGGCAGGGCGTTGGTGGCTTATTCGATCCCCTCCAGTTACCCGGGAGGCCCGTTTCTGTTGACTCGCGCGGGTGTTGGTCGATGACTATGGCATGAAGGAAAGAGTCCGCGCGAATCACAAGACCGTCGTGTCCAAACATCGAGCTGTGGTCATTCGCCAGCGATCTTGGGTGTTTCAAGCGCCAGGGGTAAGAGGTTCTAGTCTGCCGAAAACTGCTCGACCATCGTTCCGCAAATCACCCCCGCGGGCTTGGCGCTTAAGCCTCAGGCTGATCTGATTGTCGACATTGTCGGAGGGCGCATCTGGAAGGAGGAGCCTTTCGCTTCGCTGACAACGGGCAAGACCTTGAGTGCAGGGATGTGAGACAAGTCTGCAACAGCTGGGATCGCGTGCTCGTAGTCAAGGTCAACGCATCGCCCTAAACCCCGCACCCACAGGACCTTATATGGAGCGCCAGAACGGGCTCGAACCGTCGACATTCAGCTTGGGAAGCTGGGACTCGTCGAGCGGACAATCGCGGACAACAGGGGACTTCTTGGTCTCCGGCAGCTTCCGAGCGGACTTTAGGGGACGGACTTGTTGCGACAAACGACGGTCTTAAGAGCCGGGTGCCCAGTTCTCGGACTCTGCAGCACGCCTTTGGGCGTGGCCGAGCTTCTGGACAGGAAGGCCACGATGCTGTTATTGGACATGACGAAGTTGGCCATCCGTGCCCCAGGAGCGCCCAGGCGGCGCATATCTGGCACGCAGCCTGCCAAAACAACGCGTTGATTCGGCCGGTTGCGGTTGTGAAGCACGCGTTGATGGGCCATCCTTACCCCATGGAAAGACTCATCTCCGCAGAACTCGACTCCTGGCTCGCAAGCCGGGGTCGTCGAACCCTTGTCATCCGAGGCGCTCGCCAAGTAGGCAAGACCTGGCTCGTGAGGGATCTTGCGAAGCGCAACTCTCTCGACCTGGTCGAGGCGAACTTCGAGCGCAGTCCACACCTCGCCGATATCTTCACCGACGCGTCGCCGCATGAGGTCTTTCGAGAGCTGAGTCTGCTTACTGGTCGTGAATTGCGGCCCGAAACGAGCTTGCTCTTCATCGATGAGATCCAGGTCGCTCCAGCAGTGCTTTCGAAGCTGCGATGGTTTACCGAGGACTTCCCCGAACTGCCCGTGGTCGCAGCCGGCAGCCTGCTTGAGTTTGCGCTTGGCGAGAAAGGGTTCTCCATGCCGGTCGGGCGGGTTACTTACCGCTTTGTCGAGCCGTTGAGTTTCGAGGAGTACCTGTCTGCCCATGACCAAGAGCAACTGCTCTCGCGAATCAGGGATTGGAAACCAGGAGAGGAGCTTGGGGCGCTGGTTCATAAAAAGGCCGCGACTTACTACGAACGATATTCCATGGTTGGAGGAATGCCCGCCGCCGTAAGTGCGGACGTCGAGTTTGACGAACCACAAATGTGCCGCCGGATACAAACCGATTTGATGGCGACATACCGGGACGACTTTGCCAAGTACGTGGGGCGCATGGACCCGCGTCTACTCGACATCGTCTTGGTTTCTGTCGCGGCTCAGCTTGGTGATAAGTTTGTCTACTCCCGTGCAGGCGAAGATGTGAAGTACAAGCAAGCCAAACAGTCCCTGGAGCTCCTGGCACTCTCTCGCCTCGTTACACTTGCTCCCCACAGCACGGCGGAGGGCATTCCTCTTGGCGGAGCAATAGACATAGGCAAACGAAAGGCGATCTTCTTGGACGTCGGACTTGCTCACGCGATTCTTCGAACCCCCGCAGTTGGAGCGTTCCCGAAGTTGGCTGACCTCGGCCCCAACATTCGCGGCAAATTGACAGAACAGCTTGCGGGCCAGCAACTGCGGAACCCGAGTCCAAGCCTCGGGGACGAACCAATCCTGCACTACTGGCAGAGGTCGGGAGGACGGCCGGGCGAAATCGATTTCCTCATCGAAATCGATCAGGTCATAGTACCGGTCGAGCTCAAGGCGGGAGCGTCGGGCTCTATGAAATCGCTGCACCAGTTCATGCATGACAAGCAACTCGAACTAGCCGTGCGCATCGATACGAATCCACCATCGGTGATGGACGCCGAGGTCAGGACGACCCAAGGGGACCAAGCAACCTACCGGCTGCTGTCGCTACCCGGATACATGCTGTGGAGAGTTACCCAGCTGGTTCGCGGGATGAAGGCGTAAGCAATCTAATGCGTGCCGGTGCTTGCGCAGTCGCCTGTTACGGATCGTGTGCAAGGCTAGGTTTCCCAGCAGGTTACGGCCTGTTTAGACTTCGCCGACCATGAGGGGGAGTAAACTGATGAGGGCCGCGACAAGCCGGATGGCGTGTCCAAGCGAGGCATGTGCGGTGGTGCTTCCGTCATCGAGTGTTACGGATCGGGCGTATGCCACGGAGCGGCGTTGGTGCACTATTCGATCCCCTTCAGATACCCGGGAGGCCCGTTTCTGCTGACTACCGCCGATGTCGGTCGATGACACGGTGATGAACTCACGAATCCACCCGAAGTACAAGGCACGCTATCGAGTAACCAACTGGGCCAAGTACGACAAGAGCTTGGTCCAACGCGGCGACATCACGGTTTGGATCTCGCCTGAAGCTATCAAGGCTTGGGCGGCTAAGCCTCGGTGGAGACGGGGCGCTCCTCGAAAGTACTCGGACCTTGCAATCGAAACGGCGCTGACTCTGCGGGCGGTGTTCCGGTTGCCACTTCGCCAGACGGAAGGCTTCGTGCGTTCGCTCCTCGGGCTGATGGACTTAGCACTCGAAGCACCGGACCACACGACCTTGTCACGGCGCAGTTCTAAGTTGCGCGTCAAGTTCGGAGCCGTCCAACCCAAGAGGCCGATGCACTTGATCATTGATAGCTCCGGGCTTTCCATAGTTGGAGAAGGCGAATGGGCTGCTGCAAAGCACGGGAGGCGTGGAAAGCGCGGTTGGCGCAAGTTGCATCTTGGTGTTGATCGTGACGGGCAGATTATCGCGCAAGTGCTGACCGACAGCGGTGGCGATGATGCCAAGACCGGGCTCGCGATCATCAAGACGACCAAGGATAAGCTCGCCAGCGTGACCGCCGACGCTGCCTACGACACAATTGCGATCTACGAAGCCGCGAAGTCAAAAGGAGCACGAGCGGTTGTGCCTCCAGTCCGATCAGCTTCGGTTTCTAAGCGAGGGTCAAGGTCATCCGAACGCGACAAGACGATTCGTAAGGTGAAGAAGCTTGGGCGTCGAGAATGGATGAAAGGGTCTGGCTATCACCGACAGGGGACGGTTGAGAACGCGTTCTTTCGCTATAAGACAATCCTAGGCGACAAGCTTCACGCCAGAGGTCTGTCTACGCAGAAAGCTGAAGTTGCGATTGGGTGCAAGGTCCTCAATCGAATGTTAGAATGCGGACGACCAAAGTCGGTCGCCATCGCTCGCTGAATTCGCCAATGGAGGGGGACTTGTTGAACCAAATCGAAATGTGCAACAACGCCCCCTCGACGGGCGCCCCCTTGGAATCAAGGTTGCCCAACAGGTCTGCACGCGAATCAAGGCCATCGAGATGTCCCCGCGCAAGGTCCCGGGGACAACCATCGGAAATGCGAGCACTGGCGAGGTCATCTACACGCCGCCGAGCGGCAACGATCTTCTGCTCGACCTGCTCTCCAATTGGGAGCGCTTTCTTCACGCGCAGGATGACCTCGACCCGCTAGTGCGAATGGCGGTCGCTCACTACCAGTTCGAAGCGATTCATCCGTTCACCGATGGCAACGGCCGCACGGGGCGGATTCTCAACAGTCTATTTCTGGTTGACCAAGGTCTCTTGGGCGCTCCTGTTCTCTACCTCAGTCGCTACATCATTCGGAACAAGGAGGCTTACTACAGACTCCTGCTTGGCGTCACGAAGGGGGCCGACTGGGAACCCTGGCTGCTGTACATGTTGGGCGCCGTGACCGAGACGTCTGCATGGACACTCAACAAGATTCAGGCGATCCGCGAACTCATCAAGGAGACCAAGGCGCACGTGCAACAGTCGCTCCCAAAAATTTACTCCTCTGAACTAGTTGAGCAAATATTTGAGCTGCCCTACTGTCGGATTGCACACCTAGTGTCAGCAGGCATTGCCCAGCGGCAAGCGGCATCGAGATACCTTGGCCGTCTAGCTGATATCAATGTTCTAGAGGAGCGGCAAGACGGACGCGGAAAGGTCTTCGTTAATACGCGTTTCCTTGCGCTGCTTTCAACAGAAGCGAATGAGTATGAACCGTTGAGCTGAGGGCGCTTGCGCGGTCGCTTGTTACGGATCGTGCGCAGGGGCGTTGGTGCACAATTGGACCCCTGCAGAAGCTCAGGAAACCCGTTTCTGAGGACTCGCCGTTCGGCTGGTCGATGACTCGGAGATGAACTCACGAATCCATCCGAAGTACAAGACTCGGTATCGAGTCACCAACTGGGCCGAGTACGACCAAAGCCTGGTGCAGCGCGGCGACATCACGGTTTGGATCTCGCCGGAAGCTATCGAGGCATGGGCGGCTAAGCCTCGGCGGAGACGGGGTGCTCCCCGCAAATACTCGGACCTTGCAATCGAAACGGCGCTGACTCTGCGGGCCGTGTTTCGGTTACCACTTCGCCAAACGGAAGGCTTCCTGCGCTCCGTGCTCGCGCTCATGGATCTATCGCTCGAAGCCCCAGATCACACGACCTTGTCTCGGCGCAGTTCTAAGTTGCGCGTCAACCTCGGAGCCGTCCAACCCAAGGGGCCGATGCATTTGATCATTGATAGCTCTGGGCTATCCATCGTTGGAGAGGGCGAATGGGCCGCTGCAAAGCACGGCAGGCGTGGAAAACGCGGTTGGCGCAAGTTGCATCTCGGCGTTGATTGTGGCGGGCAGATAATCGCGCAAGTGCTGACCGACAGCGGTGGCGATGATGCCAAAACCGGGCTTGCAATCATCAAGTCGTCCAAGAGCAAACTCGCCAGCGTGACTGCCGACGCGGCCTACGACACTAAGGCGATCTACGAAGCCGCGAAATCAAAAGGAGCACGAGTGGTTGTGCCTCCAGTCCGATCAGCTTCGGTTTCTAAGCGAGGGCCAAGGTCATCCGAACGCGACAAGACGATTCGTAAGGTGAAGAAGTTGGGCCGTAGAGAATGGATGAAGTGGTCGGGCTACCACCGGCAGGGGACGGTGGAGAACGCGTTCTTTCGCTATAAGACAATCCTAGGCGACAAGCTTCACGCCAGAGGTCTGTCTGCGCAGAAGGCTGAAGTTGCGATTGGGTGCAGGGTCCTCAATCGAATGCTAGACTGCGGGCGACCAATGTCGGTCGCAATCGCTCGCTGAATTCGCCAATGGAGGGGAACTTGTTGAGCCAAATCGAATCATGCAACAGCGCCGCCTTCGAT
>JBLIOI010000188.1:0-6660 GCA_047639675.1 Planctomycetota bacterium
TGCGGGACTCCGCGTTGAAGGCGTCAGAGGTACCGCCATCGCCCGCATCGAAGGGCTCTGCTGGAACGCGGTTGGCGGGGCTCGCTTTGCCCTTGTGCGATCCCGTGCCGGTGGATATCACAGGTCGATGGAACTCGCGAAATAGACGACTTGACTAAACACCGGATGAAGGGAGCACCGCTTCATCAGTTCGAGCAACGAGCGCAAGAAGCTCTCGGTCTTCCGCAGAGATAGCTCGTAGAGAAGCCTGAGAGTGAGCGCAGTTTCTATGGCCAGATTCGAGTGCTTCTGCGGGGCACCCCGGCTTCCAGTTGGCTCCACTCACCGTCCCTTGAATACTTCGGGGGCGACCCAGAGCCCATAGATATGATGTTACCGCATTAGACCTGGGGCGTCGCGAATGGTCGTCGGCCTGCGGTGATTCCCGACCTGCCACAAGGACCCCGGCGGCAACTAGAGCGTGCCCGCCGGAATCTTCGAGCAGTAGGATTGGCCCAGCGGACGGGCCCGTAACCGAGGTCGATTCCGGGCTACCGACCGTGTCGGGCTAGAAGGGTTGTGCCGTACAGGGAATTTGCCTGTTAGCGGCCCCGATTCCTATGCCAGGTCGGACATGGACGCTCTCAGCGGGAGCACAACGAGTCGCACAGCCACCTTCCGCTTCACATTCGGCACCGACAGTGGCGCCTGCGCCGACAGTCACGTACGAAGTTGCAGAATAAGCGCCGTCTACCACGGAACCTGCACCAGTACTGACGTACACATTTGCCATTAGGGTACCAGTGATTTTGGCGTTCGCGCCGACACTAATGTAGGTGCCAGTAACATTCCAGATGACCTTGGTATTCCCAGTGCCGTTGATCACTTCTACTATCACGCCAGCACCAAAGCTCACGTAGCCACTGACATTGAAAATGAATTCATCGCCGGTTGCGGCATCAAGCGTGATGATTGTGCTCGCGCTCACCGTCAGTGGACCTGCCACTTCATGGACCCCAGAAGAGAGAGTAACGTCCGCGGCAAGATTGCCCGGAAGGAGCTCGGCCGGGGAAACCGGGACCAGTAGAGCAAGTGCATCTTGCGCAGCCTTAACGTCTAGTTCGGACGGATCTGGTTGATTCACAATGCATTCATTGTTGACGACTGAACCCGCGCCGTAAGTGGTGGCAGCCCCAGACATAACACTGCCCTCGACGACTGCACCTGCGCCGAGCGTGGTGGCGGCCCCAGACGTAACATTGCCGTTGACGTGTACAAGCGCGCCGAGCGTGGTGGCGGCCCCGGCCTTACTATTGCCATCGACGATTGCTTTCGCCCCGGCCGTGATGGCGGCTCCAGCCCAAATGTCGCCATTGACTTGTGAAGTTGCACTCAGGGTTACATAACCTTTGGCATAGACCGACTGGTCAAACACGGGTGAATCCATGACTGAATCCACGGGGCAATTACCACTAGGCACGAGTGCTAGCGCGCTCGGCGCAAGCAGTGGCATACCAACGAGGAGTGACACAGAGGTAAGCAGTGACACAGTAACAAGAGAAGGTTTTTGAAGTTTCATGTTGGAATATTTTCTATCTATATTGGGGGATGGACCTTTCGCTTCGTAACGATGGAGGCTGGCTTGCGTACCCAGGTGAGCACCTCATGGTGGTTTGAGTCCTCGGATCATTACTCCGCAGGACAGCCTGTCTCGTTTACGATACGGTAACACCCCCTTCCGGGCCTGAGTGCTCCATTATAGAGATAACCCCATTCCGCGAGAAAAGGTGCAAGCGCCTCGATGGCACACTGATGATCCTTCGGGGGCTGTCTCAGCCTTGATCACTGGATTGGGTGGGGCCGGGCCCCCTCAATTGATGCCCCAAAGCCCTAAGAAATTCCATTCCGTCCAAATGCCACGATGCGTCGGGAATGCGGCCTCCAGGGACGAGCCCGGGCCCGGCAGGGCGATCGTAGGGGTCCCTTTTTAACTGGCCATCTACAATCTCGGACGCCGGAGTCGTCGCGACTTTCATCAAGACGTCTTCGATGTACACATCGGGATTGGCCCCACATTGCTTGCAAGAGAGGATCAGCGAGTAGTGCCGACGAGCGAAGTCATCATCGCCTTGGCTGGCGAAAACGAGCCAGTTGTTACGCCTGATTGCCAAGTGCCGAAGCTGCCGTGCCGTAAGGGCAGGGCGCGGCTCCGACTCCTCGCGCGCGTTCTTGAAATTACAGACCTGAGGTTGCACTACCCCGTTTTCCTCGAAGTGCATTCTTCCTGGGTAGCGGTGCCCGTGGCGCTTCCGCAGCCCATGAGGGAGGTCGAATGAGAAGAGGTTCTAGCAAGCGAATGGCGTGCCCAAGCAAAGCATGCGATGTCTATGGGAAGTGCGACCGCATTCATACCGACAGACCTCGTTGATAACGAAGAAAGGCGGAGAGCGGGCGGGCGTGGCCTCTTCTCAGCGAGCCATGGTGCGCTCCAGCCAGGGGGTCACGCGCTCCAACATGGAGGCTAGCCCATCTGCGCTGAAAGAGTGGTCCACCGTATCGAGCACGGTGAGCTCTGCAGGACCGTTCGCAGCCATGTTCAAATCTACGGAGTCTTGGACGGGCACGATCTCATCTGCGGAGCCATGGACGATCAACCAAGGAATGCTAAGGGTGGACGCCTGTTGCAGCGTGCTGCCAATGGAGAGCAAGTCCGTGCGCAGGTCTTCTCCCAAAAGGCAATGGGGCTTGCCGAGCATGGGCGAGCCCAACTCTTGGTCTCCGAATAGTCGCTTGAAAAAGTCTGTGGTGTGCGTGATGGCTGCCAAGGAGACGAGAGCCCCGATGCGCGGATCGCTGGCTGCCCGCAAAAGCCCGACGGCGCCACCCATACTGTGGCCCACGTAGCTCACCTTCCACGGATCCAACGCATCCAACACACTGCCAAGGTCACAGACCTCCTTGGTGATGTTGGACTTCAAGAACGATCCTTCCGAATCCCCATTGCCCGAGAACGCGATTCGTAGGGATGCGATTCCTCGGCGGCGCAGTGAATCGGAGAGGCCCTCGGACCAGGGCCGTTCTTTGTCCGACGTCAACCCGTGACCGATCACCACAATGTCCCGCCGACCGGGCTCGCCTGGAACGAAGCTGCAGGCCAAGCGTTCACCTTCGGCGTTTCGAATTTCAGGAGGGTCCATAGGGGTATGTTGGCATGGGGGCCGTAGTCGTCTTGATGTAAATCAAAGTTCTGTCCACACAGCATCAGCACAAACGTAGGCCCGGTGCTTGCGCTATCGCCTGTGGCGGAACGTTAGTGACTCTCTGGGTGCGTAGGTCGCCCAAGCGCCCTGTGTGCATGTGCGATCTAGTCGTTCGGCGTATCACGGATCGATGGAGATCGAAAAATGCGCCGCTTGACTAACAACGGATAGAGGATGCACCACTCGAGCGTCCAAGCCCGGCAAGGGTGCCGAATGGTGCACCAACACCACGGGAAATGAAGGCAGCGAGGACACGGAGCCCCGGAGATCGCTGGGACTGGCGCAGGCTCCTGAAAGCGTTTGCACTCTCAGTTCCCCCCTTGCCTGCCTGGCCGAAGGGAACTCCCCGAAGAGTTACACGCGAATCTAGGGTGCCGATTGCGGATTTCAGAGAGATCCGTAAGACTGGAGACCCTCGCATGTCTCCCTCGCATGAGACCCGCGCGTGTTCTCCTCGCAGGATCAACTTGATCAAGAAACATATGAAAACTCTGTTCGCATACCCGCTCGTTCGCCGAGCGTCTTTCCTTGCTCTCTCCGTTCTCTCACTCTCCCCTTCGCTTATCGCCGGTGACGTGATCGTCGTAGACCAATATGGACATGGGGATTACCTCACGATCCAAGACGCGGTCGATGCCTCACATGCAGGAGACCACATCCTCATCCTGCATGGGGACTACGATGGCTTCACGGTCGCCAATAAGAGTGTTCACATCTCTTCGGTCGATGGTGCGGTGGTTCGGATGAAAGGAACGGTCCACGTGCTCGACACACCGTCTGGGGCAACCGTCACCTTACGAGGGCTCGAGCATGCGTACGTCGACGCTCGATCGGTGGCGGAATCTGCTGGACTCTCCACTCAAAATAATGCGGGAGCCATTCGCGTCAACTCCTGCGTGCTAGGAGGCTTCAACGGATTCGATTCACCCCTGGCTGTCGGTGCGTTGGTCGATTCCAGCGCTAACCTGGTCTTTAGCTCAAGCACCCTCTTTGGTGCTTCTGGTTCGGCAGGCTTGAGAGCAACGGGTTCCAGCGTGGCGGCTTTCAGGACCAATATTGTTGGTGGATTGGGTTCTCCGGCTAGCGCGACGGGCATGGAGTTGCTTGGCACAAGTGGAGAGTTCTACTCTAGCGGCGGGTCGATCATCGGGGGTACTGGGGTCGACGGGTACTGTCCGGAGTGGACTCCAGAGTCTTACCCCGGAGATGGTGGTGCGGGCTACCTAAACGAAGGCTGGACCGCCAACGCGATCGGTACCCTGGTCCAGGGCGGGGTCGGAGGTGCGGCCGACGGCTCGTTCTTCTGGTGTTCGAATGAGGATGGTCCCGATGGAGCGATCGGGATCGGGCAGTTTGGAATCATGCCTGGAATTCCGCGCAGCTTTGACGCCCCCGCGATCGCACAACTCGCGGCTGGATCGATGACGCTGACGTTCCACGGCGCCGCAAATGACCAAGTCTATCTCAAAGCCAGCCTTGGCGCAGACTTTGCACTTGGCTCACGTCTCGCAGGCCCGCAGTTGCTCGCTCAGCCATTTCTCGGAATCATACACTCCACCACAGGCGGGCAAAGTCAGCTGGGCGGTGGGGTTCCCATCACACTTCCGAGCTTCCACCTCGGTCAGATCAACGGGAATGGAAAACTCGTCGTGCAGGTACCGCTCGCTACGGCGTTCTCAGGTACTCAATTGTCAAATGTGCACCTCCAAGGTTTCATGATCGACGGCCTAGGTACACCCCATGCGACCGAGTCAGTCGTCGTAGGCTTGATCCCGTGCAGCGAGATCCTCGACTGCAACAACAACGGGATCGGAGACGTCTGCGAGACAGCGGGCGGCATGGCGCTGGACTGCAACGCGAACCTGGTTCCGGACGAGTGTGAGGCCGACTGCAACTTGAACGGCATCCCGGACGAATGTGATGTCATCCTCGGGACAGCTCTGGACTGCAATGCCAACCTGATCCCCGACCAATGCGAGAACAACGATTGCAACTCGAACGGTGTCCCCGACGACTGTGACATCGCCTCCGCATTTTCCTTCGATGTAGATGGGAATGGCTACCCCGATGAATGCCAAGGGCTCTTACAACTCTACGTAGATGGCGCCGCGACTCCGGGGGGAGACGGAAGCACGTGGGCGACGGCCTACCGCGAGCTCCAGGATGCTCTGGAATATCAGCGGGATCACCCGCTCGATGTGGGCGAAATTTGGGTGGCCCGAGGGATGTATATGCCCAGCACAACCGGCGATCGCTTCAACAGCTTCCAGCTTGGAAGCCGTGCTCGATTGCGCGGGGGCTTCGCCGGTTTTGAAACGAATCTCGGGCAGCGCGACTTAGCATCCAACAGGACGCTGCTCAGCGGAGATCTCTTGGGTAATGACAATCCAGGCGGCGGAACGGGAAACATCTTGGACAGTCTTCTGGTAGACAACAGCAATAGGGTGGTCACGATTGTTTCTGGTTCAAGCAACGTGATGCTGGACGGCTTCACGATCCGAGGGGGGAATAACACTGGCGATTCCAGCAGTAACAGCGGAATCGGCGGGGGGATCTTGATGCACACGGCAGAGAATTTCCTCATCTCGCGCTGCACGATTGAGGGCAACGCTGCGAGGAAGGGCGGCGGTGTCGGATTCAATGGCGCCTACTTCCATACCGTATCCACGGGTGACTTCGTTAACTGCGTCATTCGTAACAACCGCGCCGGAAAAGCACTCAATGACTACCATTGGGGAGGTGGAGTCTACTTGGACTACACCGAGGGAGTTCGGTTCGTCAATTGTGAGATCTCTGGGAACCATTCGACGCAAGGTGGCGGCGCCGCAATCATCCAAAGACATGCTCGCGAGACCCAGTTCCTCGCATGCACGATTTGGGGTAACACGAGCAGCAATGGAGGAGGCGGCATTCAAACAGAAGACCTCTTGTCCAATCAGGCGCCAACCATCGTTCAATCCTGTGTCCTTTGGAACAACACAGGCCTAGTCGCGCCGGCGAATCCAGAGTACCTCTGGCAGCTCGTTGGTCCGGAGTCTGACTTCAACGTCAAGCGCTCAGCGGTGGATCGGGCCGTTCTGTATCCTGGATTTGGAAACATCAATATGGATCCAATGGTCGTGAACGCATCCATGGGGGACTACCGTTTGAGTGCGGGATCTCCATGCATCGATGCAGGCCGCAACGGGGCGATTCCAAACGAAGACCCCAGCGACCTGGACCAAGATGGGGAGTTGGCGGAGGAGCTGCCCCATGACCTTGGCGGGCTAGTGCGTCGCGTGGATGACCCCGCGACCGTGGATACCGGCTCGACCTCTGCACCCATCGTGGATATGGGAGCGCACGAGTACGACCCGGGTCCCTAACAATACGGCAATACGGTGTGCGGCACCCTGTTGTTGCTCAACAACAGAACAATACG
>JBLIOI010000189.1:0-6629 GCA_047639675.1 Planctomycetota bacterium
TTTGTATTCAGGTCGGCGCCATCTTGGCCGTGCTGGGCTTGTATCGGGCACGAGTCGTGCAAGTCTTACGCGGTTTCATGGGCCGCGATACGGCTGGCCTGCGCCTCGGGATCGCTTTGATCGTGGCATTCATTCCCGCTGCGATCGTGGGACTCTTATTCGATGAGGGAATCGAAGAGGTTCTCTTCGGGATGAAGCCGATCATCGCCGCTTGGTTCGTTGGGGGAGTTGCGATCCTGGTGACGAGCCGCTTCAGACGTGCGAAAGGCACAAGTGAAGGCAAGGAACTGATGGATCTCAGCATCGGCGCCGCCCTGATCATCGGGCTGTGCCAATGTTTGGCTCTGTGGCCTGGAACGAGCCGTAGCTTGGTGACGATCGTTGGCGGCCTCGCTGTCGGGCTCACGATGGCTTCCGCAGTGGAGTTCTCCTTCTTACTTGGTGTGATCACCCTGTGCGCCGCAACGGCCTACAAGTCGCTCAAGGCTGGCCCCGAGATGTTGGAAAGCTACGGCGCCATTCCGCTCTTGCTCGGAACTCTCAGCGCCTGGGTCTTCGCTCTCATTTCGGTCAAGTGGATGGTGCGTTGGCTGCAGAGTCATGGGCTTTCGATCTTCGGTTGGTATCGCGTTATCTTGGCCCTTAGCGTTGGAGTTTGGCTCTTCGGCTAGAGCAGGAAAGGAATCATGAAGAGAGACGATCTAACGAGCTACTTGGATAGCTACCTCGACATTCCGAGCTTCAAGGATTATTGCCCCAACGGCTTGCAGGTTGAAGGTTCTGAGGAAGTGCGCAAGATCGCTTTGGGAGTGACCTCGTCCGTCGAGCTGATCCGTCAGGCCATTGCGATCGGTGCCGATACGATCTTGGTTCACCACGGAATCATATGGCGCGGTGTGCAGCCCACTTACCGCGGTGGTTACAAGCAACGCGTCAAGCTGCTGCTCGAGGGCGACATCAATCTCTATGGCATTCACTTGCCACTCGATGCACATCCTGAAGTGGGCAATAACGCTACCTTGGCGCGTCAGCTCGGTCTCAGAGAGGTCGAGCCCTTCGGTACTAGCGAAGGCAAGTGCATCGGTGTGGAAGGCCGCGTGCCCGGGATTACGATCGCAGAGCTCGAAGGCCGTTTGCGTACTCAGCTTGGTCGCGATCCACTCGTGATGGGCAGCGGGCCGGAAAAAATCCAACGAATTGGGATCATCACTGGTGGCGCCCAAGGCGAGCTAAGCCAAGCGATTGCCGCTGGTCTCGACGTCTACATCACCGGCGAGGCGAGCGAAATGAACTATCATCAGGCTCAAGAGGAAGGGATTCACTTCATCGCTGCGGGCCACCATGCGACCGAGCGTGGTGGGGTTCAATCACTTGGCCAGCACCTGCAGGAACGCTTTAACGTTCAGACCGAGTTCATCGAGATTCCGAACCCGATCTAGGAGCGCCAGAGGCTAGGGGTGCCGCAACTAAGGGCGAATGAGCCAGGTTGAAGGACTGCCCAGCGGAGTCTCGGTGAAGCTGACCGTCTTGGTCACCGAGTCCCAACTCCAAGTCAGGTCCGTAACTCCATTGCGCAGAACCTCCTGCGGCTGAAGCGCGTAACCCATTAAGGTCACTGTTTCGTCCGTACCGTCGCCACTCTCGATCACGAGCTCCAGATTGACCACCGTGTTCAATCCAACGGACTGCGTGTTGACTGTGATGTCCTGCAAGTTCTCACACTCGTCAATCGTTAGGCGATTGGCGAAGTTCTCCATGTTCCAGCGCAGCGGAGTGAAAGCGCCCTCCAGCTGCTGCTTGATGTCAAAATGGAACCAAGTTGCGTCGCGGTCGGCGAGTAGTTGATGGACGCCTTCGGTGGGGATCTCCAAGGTCTTGCTTCGCAAGAAATTCAGCGCCGTGTTTGAGTCGATTGTTTGCCAATGGTGCAGATCATCATTGGGAGTGAGAATGAAGCTCTGTGCTCCCGGAATTAGACCCAACCAAGCGTGGAGGACCTCCGTTTGCGACACCAAGACTAGGATGGGGTCGTTGATTGCGTATTGATTGAGCGTTGGGATGTGGGCCAGGTTGCGGGCGAGATCCGTCGCTGGAT
This sequence comes from Planctomycetota bacterium, assembly GCA_047639675.1. Taxonomy (GTDB): domain Bacteria; phylum Planctomycetota; class UBA1135; order UBA1135; genus JABACD01. The sequence goes on from JBLIOI010000189.1 coordinate 2,096, forward strand.
CCACGGCATCCGTACTGAAATCAATGTCTACCACAGATGCCTGCGAATAGATAAAAGGGTTGGTTAGCGGCGTACTGTCGAACAATAACGGGTGCTCAAAAGTTGAGGTGTCCGTGCTGTTCCAAAATGTGTTTGCGATCGAAGAGTTGCCCGTGTGATTGATGATCGCTGCGAATTGGGTGTGCTTGGGGTCGAGGTGACGCGCCGCGTAGCTCAGTATGCCACCGCCGCCCATCGAAAAGCCCAAGCCGTAAATGCGCTTCGTGTCGACCGGCAGTAGAGGGACGAAGAGGTCGAGTGCGTACTCCACATTTATCTGAGAGTAGGGAATGCCGAAGTTCGAGTCGTTAGCGCCCAAAGGAGCGATGACATACCAACCGCGGTCGAGTGCATCGTGGAAGATCGGCGAGTTCTTCTCGCAGTCCAACTCGCTGACGCTAAAGGAGTGAAACATCACGAGCAGGGGCGGTTTGCCGGGGCCCTCCGTATAGGGAACCTGGGGAATACCGATCACTACGCTTTCCACCCAGCCAGTTCCTGGGTCGTCAAGGAAGATGCGGTAGACGCCAGGGATGTGTGAGCGTTGAACGTTCGACATGACGCCCATCCCACCAACCGTTAGGCTTCCGCCCAGGGTCGCCGAAGCACTATCTTTGGGCTGAGTGGTCCTGCTCTCATTGAACGCCGCTCGGCGCCGTCTCTTGCGGTTCCCACTAGACCCTCTGCCGGGGCTTTGTGTAGCCGTCGTGTTTTGTGCGCTTGCAGCCGGAGCTGTGGATGCGGGCGAGGGCGCAAGGGTGGCTGCAAGTAAGAGGGCTAGAATCATTGAATTTCGAAGGGAGGGGTCCAAGTTCCTCAGGAGCTGACGGTTGCATAGGACAGCATTCAGCTTAGTTTACCCCGAGCTGGGCCCCGGGGGTGTAAATCCATCGCAGGGACTTGGATGGCCACCCATAGGCCAACCCGGAAGGTTTTTCTAGACTGTATGCATGGGCGCTCTTTTTCTGCGCTGTCAGAAATGAGCAGACCCAAGACCAAGCGCCTGGCAAGGGGCTTGAAGCCGTTTCGCTCACCGTCTCCCTGCCTATTGCTTGGGGCAATGGAGTTCGATCCTACGGTTGGGTGCGCTACTACCCGCGTTCACAGGGGCTGAACCACAGACCTACGGTGATATCGATCACTTCCATTTAGCGGAGCCGGGCATGATCAATTCCTGACGCCCCTCGTGTTCGACTCGCGCCAAGCGAGCAGGGAGGCGTTTTCGACCAGCACTCATTACTTAGCGACTGTATTCATCTAACCACGGTGCTCGCAACGCGCCGAGGGGACTTGCTGCTCGCCTCGCGCGCCCCGGAAGTGCGGTACGAAACAGGCGTCTGGGCCACGACAGCAGGCCTTGACCCACGGGGACTGGTGTGCAACTGCGACAGGGACGGGCCGCTGCGGCGGTACTCCTTTGTCCAGCGGGCCAGTGACTCGCCAGGGCAAGCGGTGGATTTTAGTTCGCGGTGGCCCACGATGCGCGTACGCGCGATTCCATGGTCGAGGCGTAATTCTGCGAGCAGGCCATTCAAGGTGGCCATAGCCGGTGAACTCGGTCCTTTGTGTTCGAAACTTCCGACCATGCACACGCCGATGTTGCTCACGTTGTTGGCTCCGCCAGCGTGAGCTCCTTGATACTTGAGATCTCGTCCTTCGAAAATGCGGCCTGAAGCGTCGATCAAGAAGTGGTAGCCAATGTCCCCAAAGTCCCGCGTGTCCATGTGCAAGTGTTGGGTCAATTGGAGAGCCTTGATCGAGTCGCCCAGACTTCCGTCAAAGCGCACACCCTGAAGGTCCGCAGTGTGGTGAATCGTAATGCGATTGTATCCACCGGTTGTGGGATCAAGGCGCGACGGAATCGGCCTCTTGGCATTCCATGTGTGCCTAGCTAAGTAGCGCCCAGTCGAGGCGGGGGCAGCCACGGGGCCGTGCATCCCATCAATCTCACTGAGAGCGGTGCGCGCCCGGGCGACTTGGAGCCGATTGGCGCTGGAACTGGCTAGGACATGCTGAAAGCCAGCGCGAGCGCCTTGCAGGCGTGCCAGCCAGGTCCTGGATTGGGCCGTGGCGCTGGCCTGGTCCCTTTTGGCGAAGGTCAAGCGTCCCTCGGCCAAGGTCAACTCACCTTGGATTTGCCAGTATGCCTCGTAGCCGCCAGCATCGCGTTCCAGCCAGCGGTCGATTTGCTCGAGCTTGTCCCAACCCAGCGGCATTCCGACCCAATTCGGCGTTCCTTGACTGGCGGCGAGGGTGCCGCTGGTCGTGTCATCACGCATTTCGGGGCTGACGCAGGCCGCAATCAGGGCAATAGCGAGGGCCGCCCAGAGCCGACCGATTTGCCCCGTTTGCGGTTCACGACCCAGATTTGCGGTTCGTACATCTTCTGCGCTTGTTCTCATCCCTACGTCCATAACCGATTCTCATGGCCGATACAAAGACGGAGTGCAACAAGCATCCGAGGCTAGACTATTGTGGCCTCACCCTCCCAAGACTCGGAATTCACGAGCCCAATTCACCCGCCCGACCACCGCAAGAACCGTTTGACCTTCCAAGCCCTGACACTCCGAATTCTGTGTTTCATCTCCCCTGTTCTCCTGGGAAGTTTGCCGGCGAGTGCCGCTAGTCTTTTTCAGGATGACGAACAGGAACTTGAGCTGCTCTTGGCGGAGGAACGCCACGAGGCCGATCTCCTGCGGCGCCAAGGAGAATTCGCCGAGGCGCGCAAACGACTGAACGAGCATCTTTCCGATGACGAAGAGGACGCGGCTAGCCGTAGACTCCTCGGTCGCGTCTATCTCGACCAAGGTGTTCTCGATCGTGCGGAGCGCCACTTGGTCGGCGCCATTGAAAGCAACGGCTCGCCAGCCGTTAAGCAGGCGGCGGCGCGTGACCTGGTGCGTTTGATGCGGCGCCTTGGGCGTGGGGCGGAAGCCCAAACCGAGTACCTCGGAATATTGCTCGACGGAGAAGCCGCCGAAGATCCACGCAACCTGTTCTTGGCTGGAGAACTCTTGATCGAAGTCGGCGATCGCGAGCAAGCGCAGCAGCTCTATCGCAAGGCCACGCGCCGCGCGTCGCAGGATGATTGGGAAGCCTTGCTTGCTCGTGCGCTATGCATGCAGCGTCTTGGCCAGATCGAAGAGGCCGGTTCAACGCTGTTTGCGGCAGATGACCGTGCCCACGAGAACACGGGTCGAGGAGAGGCGGATGTGCTTGTGGCCCTCGGTAACTTGTTCTTCGAAGCGGATCGCGAGGTCGCCGAAGGCGCCGGACGCTCCGCAGCGAAGATGTACGACGAAGCGCTGCGCCTCAATCCTACCCATGAAGGTGCCTTGCTAGGATTGTTTGAGTTGCACTTGGTCAACTGGCATCGTTACCAGCGCACTGCCGGCGACTTTCTCTCGAAGATGCTTGAGCTACGCCCAAACTCGGTGGAGGCGCACTTGGCCGCTTGTTCCAACGCCTTGCGTGTAGGCAAGTTGCCGCTCGTTCGCCAAGAGTTAGCCGTGTTGCTGGCGATCGCACCGGAGCGCTCTGAAGTCATGACGCTCGCCGCAGGTCTCGCTTGGGTCGAGCATGATCGCGAGATGTGCAACGATATCCTTTCAACACTGACCACGATCGATCCCAAAAACAGTGTGCCGGAGCGTTCAGTTGGCAAGTACCTGATCGAGCTCTATCGCTTCGCTGAGGCGCGCCCGTTTCTGGAGCGCGCGGTTGAAAGGGATACAGATGACTACATGGCTTGGACTCTGCTCGGTCGTGCGCGAGCTAACACCGGCGATGAAGAGGGGGCTCTCGAAGCTCTGCGGCATTCGCGCAAAGTCGGCGGTTTACGCCAGGACGCTTGGCGCAAAAACATGCGACTTGTGTTGGAACGTTTGGAACGTGAATACCTCTCCGAAGACTTCGGCGACCTTTCGTTCTCCTGGATGCCAGATGCTTCAGCCGTTCTCAGCATTTACCTCGAACCCTTTTATCGTGAGGCGCGCGAGGAACTTAGCGAACGCTATGGCTACACGCCGGGTCCGACGCACATCGAAGTCTTCCGGCGCCACAAAGACTTCTCCGTACGATCCACGGGCTTCGAAGGCTTTCCCGCCCTGGGTGTTTGTTTCGGTCCGGTCGTTACCGCGCTCTCTCCGCTATCGGAAATGCGCGGAACTTTCTCGTGGGCGCGGACTTCCTTTCACGAGTTCACCCACGTGATTCACTTGGGATTGTCCCACAACCGCTGCCCGCGCTGGATCACCGAGGGTCTAGCTACTTGGGAAGAGGCCAACCGGAATCCCGCCTGGGGCCGTAACCTGCGACGCGACTTGGTTGACGCCAGCGCCAATGGGCGGATCATTCCGATCCGTGATTTGAACGCTGCCTTCCGCGGGCCACGCATCATCTTTGGCTACTACGAGGGTGGGCTGATTTGTGAGCTGTTGATCGGTCGCTACGGATTCCCGCCCGTGATTCGTTTGCTCGAAGCTTTCGACAAGGG
>JBLIOI010000190.1:0-6615 GCA_047639675.1 Planctomycetota bacterium
CGGGGATTGAGCCAAGCGAGTATCCCGGTGGCATGGCTTGGCTTGCTCAATTCTTGCGCCCCTGCGGCGGACAACGCGAGCGAGCCCGAGCGCAACTAGAGCTTGCTATGTCAATTGCGCGAGGCTGATGAACCTGCTCACGCTAATTTTAGAAAGCAGCTCTGCTAGCCCTAAAAACCTACTCTTCCGGCCGATCGACGCAGAATCCGCCAATCGCTAGCACATCAAGTCGGCCGTCCAAGAAGGCGCGGATCGCGTCTTCTGGTGTGCGCACGATCGGTTCCTCGTGCATGTTGAAGCTGGTGTTGATCAGGCTCGAGAGACCAGACAGCTTCTGATACTCGGACAGGATGTCGTAGTAGCCGGGGTTCATCTCGCGCTTGATTAGCTGGGGGCGTGCAGTCCCATCAACGTGAACCGCCGCGGGACAACTTTGCTTCATGTGATCGGTGCAATCGAAGGTCACCGTCATGAACTGCGCGGTGTATTCGGCACCGGCTAGCCCGATGTAGTTCTTGTGGCGCTCTTCCCAAAGAGTCACCGGTGCGAAGGGCATGAACTCGGTGCGGCCAAGGCGTTTGTTGAGCCATTGGTTCACTTCAGGTTCACGACCGTGATAGAGGATCGAGCGGTTACCGAGGGCGCGCGGGCCGTATTCCATTCGTCCGGCAAAACGTGCGACGACGCGACCGGAGTGGATCTTCTCGGCGACGGTCTTGGCTAGGTTAGCGGGCTTTTCGTAAGCGAGACCGGCCTTGTCGAGGGCAGCTTTGATCTCGTCGTCGGAATACTCCGGGCCGAGGTAGGCGCTCGGGAGGGGGTCGCGGGTGCCGCCTTTCCATGAGACGTTCATGGCGATGCCGCTACCGCAGCCGCCGTCGCCCATATTTGGATAGACGTAGATGCTATCGACGCACTCGATCTCGTGAATGCGTTGGTTCATCTTGACGTTGGCGGTCACGCCGCCGGACAAGACGACGTTGGAGCAACCCAAGGTCTCGGCCCAATACTTCACCAACTTGCAAGCCACCTGTTCGAGCACCCACTGCCAAGCAGCGGCCACGTCGATCATCGGATAGCGCACGGCGATGTGGCGCGAGAAGTAGGAGTTCAGATTGTCGAAGATGCGGAAGTTCGACGGCTCTTGATGGAACTTGGCGAGGATCGCTTCGCCGAGGACGGCGGGGTCGCCATAAGCGGCGAGGCCAACGATCTTGCCCGCGTGGCGATCGGGGGTGAAACCCAAGGCGCCGGTGACTGTCTCGTAGAAGGTGCCGAGGGAGTGCGGAAAGAGCAGTCGCTGCTTGCGCGAGATCGATCCGCCCTCACCGAGACTGACGGAGCCGGCAAGGCCCGTTCCGTAACCGTCGAGAGTGATGATGAGTGCGCGATCGAAGCCGCTTGCGAGATAGGCGTTCGATGCGTGAGAGAGGTGATGGTCGTAGCGCTTGAGCTTGCCTTCGAGGCCTAGGTCAACCAAGCCGCGCTGCAAGTCTTCGCTCCAATGCTTGTGCGCTGCGGTGGCGCGCTTGGCCCAAGCTGCGGACTCTTTCAGACTGACAGTCTTCGCGTAAGGCGAAAGCCCCCAAAGCCAGTAAGCCATGCGCTTGTGAAAGGGCTTGACCATCTTCTGGTTGGGATCAGCAAGTCCGTGTACAGGATCCGTGCGCACGGGAACTCGCGCGTCCGCGGCCTGCAAGAGAGCAGACATGTTCGGGCGTTGGACCTCGTTGTAGAACTTGCGCTCTTCACTGACCGCTTTTTGGATGTGCTTGCCTTCTTCCTGCCAATCGAGGAAGGGATAGGCGACTTGATCGATGTCCTCGATCTTTGTTCCGGTGGTTTCGAGGGCCGCGAGGATCGCGTTCTTCGGGAAGCCCGAGTGTTGCTTCTTACGCGTATAGCGCTCCTCGCCAGAGGCGAAGAGAATCGTGCCGTCTTCGACGAGCGAGGCGCTGGCGTCCTTGTCGAGAGGAGAGATACCGAGGACTTTCACGCAGGTGAGCCGGGCTGAAGAGATGAAGCGGGAGGGTTGATCAGTAAATCGCGCAGTTCCAAGGCGCCCATGGTCGCGCCCCCGAGCTCTCCGAGGAAGAACTCAAAGTACTGTCGGCAGCTTGCCATGAATTCCTTCAGCTCTGATTCGGAGCGAACGTAGGAGGTATGGCCGGGGACGACTGAGGGACTGTGAAATGAGAGGGTCAAGACTTGCGGTCCGCGGGCCAAAAGGGCGCGAGTGAGGCGTTTCATGTGCTCCAAGGTGTAGCCCTCGGGGCTCAGGAGCAGGCGATCGAGGGCGCCCAAACGCGACAAAATGCCGGGAGCACGGCCCCAGCGCAGCGGCGGCTTTTGAGCGGCTCGATAGAGCCCGGGGGCCAGGCTAGAGAGCCAGCCGACATAGGCGCCAGTCGTTGGAAATCCCACCAGCTGGCCAGATTCGCCGAATCGGTAGGGGTTGTGGGGGAACTCGGACCAGTCGGGACCGCCGTCCCAGGTCAGGTCGAATCCAGCGCAGGGGGACAGGTCGACTTGGTAACCGAGGTTCTCGAGGACGCGCCCAGTGTTCGGTCCGAAGCCGTAGCGGCCAGCCTTGTAGATGGTGGGCCTGCTGCCGAAGTGCTCCTCGATGGTCTTCGTCAGGAAGGCCAATTTGCTGCGCTCCAGATCTTCGGACAAGTTCCCAGGATAGGAATTGTAGGCGTTGACCTCCTCATCGAAGGGCGGGGAAACCCAGGGGTGCAAATGCGCTCCGACGGCGGCGCGGCCCTCAGCTACATATTCTTGCAGGAGCCGGCGCCCAGTCTCCTGGGAGGCAATCGGGTAATCGATGACGTAGGTCGGGCGAATGCCAAACTCGTCAAAAAGCTCCTGGGCGCGGCCGATGTGGCGCATGGCCTCGACGCTCGTTTGCTTGCGATCAAACGGCGCTCGCCAGTCGAATTCCTCCTCCGTGTCGATCACGACCAGAAGGATCGGGGGTTGGCCCTCGGCGAGGGCTAGCGGCTGGCGGTTTTTGATGAATTGCAGGGACATGGGTCCCGCAGGTTAGTGGGGCGGCTGGGCGCGGACAAGCCCGGCGACTAGGGAGCTGCGGATCTCCACTCGGAGCACCGCGTTCCTTGGTGGTTCGCGTGAATTGTTGCGCGAAAGCCCGCCGAGCGTTGAAGTAGGGTTAAGGGCTCCCGTAGGTGCGAGCCCTCCAAGCCAAGCGAACTGCACCCCACTGAATAAAGAACGATGAAGGAAGTGATCCCCTGCAGCTCCGGAAGCAAGGCCATCGAAGCACTCGACAACGGCGGGCGTTTCTACAACATCTTCACCAAAGCTGGCGACGACAGCATCACCTCGGTCGAGCTAGCGACAGTGGCAGGGGTGTTCAGCAACAAGCAGATGATGTCGCTGTACTTTGACATGGCGGTTCATGATCTGGAGCCTGAAGAGCAGGGGGCGATTCGCGAGCTATTATCCGATGACCTGCGCATGGAGCTATCGAAGCACGCCCCGTCCCGCTGGTTGCCTTCCGAAGCCAAGAGTCAAGCGCAGCCTTCGAGCTCCGCGATCATCACCGGCTATCCGCGCTTCGTCGAGAACAAGACGGAGTTCAGTGGCTTCATCATGATTCCGATGACCACCGGTAATACGACAACCATCATGATGTTACCGATCATGGACTACTACGATGTGTACGAGCTGCGCGATGAAGGTAGCGATCAATCCTTCTTCATCGCTAACGTCAGGGGCGAGAAGCGACTTCCCGAAACTCTGTTTCGTTTCGGGGGTGTCGTCAAGCAAACGAAGAAGAAGGCTGCGGAAGAGCCAAAGATCTACCTGGAAGCCGCCTACTTCACAGCGCTCTAGTTCAGCTCCTTGCCCGCCATTCAGAACCTCAATAGTGCTTGCGGGGTACGCGTTTCGAAGTCGTGTTTCAAGTACCGCCGAGAAGGTCTCTTCATTCGGGACGACGCCGATTGTGTGGGAGTCTCCCGTGACGAGGATCCTGAGATTCGGCTGTTCCACGAGGACTTCAGTCTCCCCTCGAAAGCCAGCGCCGTTCGTCCCGCTCTCCCACTCCTTCATTTCATGTTCAGGGAAACGTGACGTGTAATTGAGATTGGGCGCTCCCCAAAAGGGGGTGTCTTCATCAAATTGGAAGCGGCGCTTGCCCATCGCGAGGTTGGGATAGAAAGCCTCCGCTTCCTCTCTCGTGAAAACCCGTTCGTGGATGGGGATCTTGTTCTCGGCAAGATTCATCCTGCGCTTCTCAATCAGCTCAGAGACCTTATCGCGCAAGTCGCGCAGGTAGACGCTGTCCCACCTGGGGCGCTTGGTCTACCGCCAAGTACCCCAGGGCACTGGCGACAAGGCTGGAGACGAGCATAGGCCCAGCACGCGTGAGAGTTGAGTCTTTGGCCTTGGCGCGAAGAGATCCTCGTTCATTCCGGGATCGCATCAAAGGCGATGCTGACCCGTTTTGTATCGCTCTCGAAGGGCAATGTCCGGTGATAGAAATACGAGGGGAATAGGATGAGAGTTCCCTCCACGGGTGGGAAGTCGTGGGTGACTCTCTCGCGTTCAAGTGGCCATGAGCTTGGCGCACCACCGAATTGGATCCAGCCCGAGTGCTGACAGTTGTCTTTTGAGACTTCGGTTGGAATGCCTGTGTAATAAACGCCGCTGACCCAACCGCCCGGGTGGATGTGTGCCGCCTGGTGGCCTCCACTTGCCAAACGCGTACCCCAAACGCTCAATGAGAATTCCGTCGGCTTCCTGGAAAGATAGGGGTGCGCTGGATCCTCGGGTAGATAGGTAATGAACCTGGCCACGTGGTATTGAATCAAGTCAACGAGTCGGGCAATCGCAGTGTTGGAATCCGTCTGCAGTTCTCCCGTCTGCTCACCGAGCATTGTCGAGCGGTCGGTTGGCTCAAATTCCAAGCTTGGATGGCTAGCGACGTGCGCTGTTAGCGCTTCGTTGAAGGCTTGCACAGAAGGGAAACCCTCGACTTCGCTGATCGGAAAGGCGCGCACCCAATCCAAATTGAATAAGAGAGCAGCTTCCTCCTCGCGCCCGAGTTCATGCAATGCGATGGATTTGAAGACGATCCCTTCGCGGTTGTGAGCGTCGACATCCAAGCACTTACTTGCTGCCTCAAGGCAGGGATCAAATTCGCCCAACTCGCCGCGAGCCGAGGCTAGATTGGAGAGGGACATGGAGTCAGTCGGATTCTTCGCAACCGCCATGCTGTAGTAGTCGATCGCCTTCGTGAGATTCCCGAGGCGCTGATAAGTCGTTCCGATCTCAGCGAGAACCGGAGCGAAGTCCGGTTGAAGCTCTAATGCTTTGAGAAAAGCTCGAAGCGCCTTCTCGTACTCCCCCAGGTCTATCAAGCAGCCAGCAATGTTCGCAACGATTCCGGCTGAGTCGGGGACGAGTTGGCGCGCCACGCGAAACTCGATCATCGCCTTCTCTGGCTGACCGACCAATCTGAAGCAAGTTCCCCTTTCGTTCCGAGCGTTGGCATTCTTCGGGTGGCCCGCGACCAAGCGGTCAGCACACACCAGTGCAGCTTGATATTCGCCACTGACTCGCAGTTGCTCGACCTGGGCGAGTTGCTGATCGAGAGCCGAAGCTCCTGCACCAATTTTTTCGGGAAGCGGGTCGAAGGGGTTACTCAGCATGATGGGGGTGAATCGGAGACTCGATTTGCGTCCCAATGGATAGCAGGCCCAAGCAATTCCCGCCAGCTTCACCTGCTAGCTTGTGCATGATTCGCGCCGTTCCAGTTAGAGTGCTCTCATGCCCCTCCTCTCTGGAATACGCATCGAAGGACATTCCGTCGGTGGTCACGACACTTGCATCGACTTTCCTGAGTGGAAGTTCACCGTCGACATCGGACGTTCTCCTCAATGGTCGATCGCGCGTTCGACGGTTTTATTTACGCACACGCACATCGATCACATGGGGGGTGTTGTGATGCATGCAGCCCTGCGCAAGCTGCAAGGGCTGGGGCCTCCTACCTATGTGATTCCTGAGAAATACATCGAGCCCTTCAAGAAGCTATTTGATGCGTGGCGCGAGCTCGACAATGGATTTGTGGACCATCACGTCGTCCCCTTGGCGCCGGGCGGCGAGTACCGCTTGTCGAAAGAGCTGATCGCGAGACCCTTTCATTCCGTCCACAGTGTGACGTGTCAGGGCTACGGGATTTGGAAAGAACACCGGCGCCTTGCAGCGGAGTTCCAAGGCTTACCGCAGGAAGAGCTTCGGCGTCTGCGCGTCGGCGAGGGCATCGAAATCACAGAGCAGTCGGAGACCTGCGAAGTGGCGATCACAGGCGACACGACCTTCGATGTGATTGAGAACGAAACCGTGCGCAAGGCGCGCGTCTTGGTCATGGAGGTGACTTTCCTCGATGATCAAGTTTCTATTGCCAAGGCGCGTGAGATGGGGCACACACATCTGGATGATGTGATTGAGCGGGCTGACCTGCTCCAGAATGAATCGATTCTCTTCACGCACTTCAGCCCGCGTTACAGCAGGGCGCAAATCACGGAGATTCTTCAGCGCCGCTTGCCTGCAGGGTTGCGCGAGCGAGTGACGCCTCTGTTGAATGGC
>JBLIOI010000191.1:0-6507 GCA_047639675.1 Planctomycetota bacterium
CGTCCGCAATCTTGCGCTTGACGTGCAGGTCCATTGCCTTCTCGCGCACATCATCTTCCGCAGCGGATCCAACGATGAACTCCAAGAAGTTCTTGCCGAGCTCCGGACAGTTGTCGAGCGCATCCAAAGCCGCTTCGCGCACCTCGTAGTCTTCCGAGTCTGTCGCAGCATCCGCCAACATCTGCAGGGCCAATTGACTCGCGTCACCGACATCGTCGAATTCTTGCAAACGCTTGATGATCTCGATGCGCATGTAGAGGCTGCCTTGAATTGTGTACAGCTCGATCAGCGCCTGCGCGGCAGCGCGAGTCTTCAGATCTGCGATGTCGTCGAGGACTTGGAGATCGGTCTCTTCGCGGCTCTTCTTCACCTCAGCCACCAGGTCTTCCAGATCATCTGGTACGTAGTAGGCCCCAATGGATCCCAAGGAGGCGAAGGTCAGTGAAGCAGCTAAAAGCAGTTTGGTAATCATGGGCGGACGCGATGGTTCGGGGTTCGTTTACATACCCCGGACGGGCGGAGAAGGGACAGTCGCCCACAGATGACACGACGGCGAGGGCCGACTGTCAACTTCCACGAGCCACTGGTCGATAGGCAAAAGCCCAACACCTTCAAGTTTCTCCCCATTACTTCAGTGGAAAACATCAGCGTGATCCGTCCAAACGGAACCATCAGCCCCGAACAAGCCCGCAAGCTCCTGCGCAGCTTTCGCGACCTAAATCTAGGTCCCTGTGGGATCGAAGTGGGCGATAACGAGAGAGTTACAGTCGCTGGATGCCTTTCTCTAGACCATCCAGTCGAGCTAGGCGTGCGCTATTCCCTGCGTGAGGATGACGGCATCGAGCGTGTTCTCGGTATCCAGTGGAGCGCTGGGCACCTCACCATCCAGCTCACAGCTGGCAGTGCCTACGACTCTGCGCTAGATCAAGAATTCGAAGTCAAACTTGGCTGCGATGGGCTCGGACGTATCTCTGCTCCGGACCTCGGCGCTCGCCTGAACCTCACGAGCTCCGAAGCCAAGGACATCGAGCACTTCTTACGCCGTATCGTTCGCGCGGCGTACTCGCGAGTTAGCTGACTACAGCCGCGACTTCTTGTCGATCAAGTCCGCGAGCAGTCCGACACTCAAGACCTGCACGCAAGCCACGAACATCAGGACCGTTTTGTCGCTGAGGTTCGGCTCCGGCTCCATCCAAATATCGCGGCCAAGCGATACGAAGAGCAAGAGGATTAGAGTAAAAGCCACGGGGTAGAAGACCTTCAGTGGGTTGAAGTACAGCACCGTGCGAATGATCAAGGCGGTGAAACCCAGGGTGTCCCGAATCGGCCGGATCTTGGAGCTACCGGAGCGGTGCGCGTAGTTAATCTTCAGGTACTCGACCGGATGGCCGTTGGTCATCGCCGCTAGCGTAATGGTCGTCGTGAAGCTGAAGCCATTGGGAAGAATGGCGCGGTACTCCAAAACAAAGTCCCGGCGAAACACGCGCAACCCCGAATTCAAGTCGGGAATCGTTGAGCCCGCCAAGTAGGAAGCCAGATGACGTAGCGCAGCCTTCGCCGGTCGGCGAATCAGCGGAATGTGAACGTCAGCGCCAATTCGCGCGCCGATCGCCATGTCAGCGCCTTCATCCACGAGCTTCAACAAATCCGGGATGCGATCTTCGGGATAGGTGCCGTCCGCGTCGGTGATCGCCACCACATCCGTCGTCGCCTTGCCAAAGCCTGTCTTGAGTGCGGCACCATAACCCTTGTTCTGGCGATGCTCGATCACTTGCAGAGTGTCGAAGCGCTTCTTCAAGGTCTCGAGAAGAGCGCTGGTTCCGTCCGTGGATCCGTCGTTGACGACGAGTACCAGGGTCGGAACGCCCAAATCGAGGCCACACAAGCGCTCGACGACACCTTCGATACCGCCCTCCTCGTTGTAGGCCGGGACGACGATCGTGACTCCACGCGCGCTCAATTTCTCGGCGCTGTCGTGTACTAGTTGGTTTTCGATAGCTGACTCCATGTGGCCGGAGTCTAGTGCCTGAACGGCGCAGAGTCATTCCTTGCAGCGAGTACCTTGCGAGCCATTCCGGTGATTGCGAGGTTCTGAAGCTCCTCGGGCTGGAACCAGCGCCAAGTAGCGGGCTTTTTTTCGACCAACTGCGCCGAGTGAATCGTGGCACGAATTCGGTAGCGGGTGATCGAATGGCGGAGCGAGCCGGCGGCCTCCCCTACCTCGAGAATTGGCCTTCCGGCCACTTTGGGCGGCCCCACGGGAAAAAGCTCGCCCTCCGAACCGGCGCACTCGACAGTTGGGAACTGCCACAGACCGGCCATGCGGCCAGGGGTCGGCCGCTGCTCCAGGAGCCATTTGCCCTCCTTCTTCACGACCAGGATTTGCAGCTCAACTTCAGTAGGTGCACGCTTCGCTTTGGGCCGCGGAAGCTGTGCCACCCGTCCAGTTTTCTTCGCCAAACACCCGCGACTGACCGGGCACTCTTCGCAGTTTGCCTTGCGCGCCTGGCAAACGGTCGCTCCGAGCTCCATCAAGGCTTGGTTCCAAGTCCCGGCGCCTTGCTCCGGCACCAGCTGCTCCGCGAGCGACCAAAGCTGCTTATTAAGGGTCGAGGATCCGACTTCGTCCTCCAAGCCGAACAGGCGGCAGAAGACACGTTGCACGTTTCCGTCGACGAGGGCTTCGGGCAAGTCGTAGGCAATCGAAAGCACAGCGCCCGCTGTGTAGGGCCCGACTCCGGGCAAGGCGACGGCCTGGATGCGCGTCCGCGGAAAGTCCCCCCCGTGTTCCTTCACAACGACCTGCGCCGCCGCACGCAGCTTACGCGCGCGACTGTAGTAACCGAGCCCGCTCCACACCGCGAGGACGTCGTCCTCATCCGATTCCGCCAAATCGACGAGGGTTGGGAAGCGCTCGACAAACCGCGGCCAATAGCCGAGCACGGTCTCGACGCGCGTCTGCTGCAACATCGACTCGCTGACCCAAATCCGATAGGCGTCACGGCTTTCGCGCCAAGGCAAGCTGCGCTGCTCGCGCAGGTACCACTCGATGAGCCGCTGACGCAGGCTCGTTCGGCGCGCGGGGCTAAGGCTCGAGCTGCTTTCTAATTCCTCTGATGTCACTTTTCGATTCTAGAGGGTAGATCTGGCCCGCTGGCTCTCTCGGGAAGTCGACTTCCCCGCTGCCACACTTGTGTGATCAAGGGTACTGGGATTGGTTTCCTGCTGCTCGTAGTTTCTGGGCGACAAAATTCTCTGCGAACGCACCGCCCTAGTCACAAAAGAGTTCGGCGAGATCAAGTAATTCGGTCTCGTGTACCAGTGGGGCCCATTAGATAGCGAGCTGATTACGGAGAACTTGCCGGGCTATCGGGCAAGAAGCGATCACCAGTATTCTGCTTGCAATCCAATTCGCTTCAGACAACCTCTAGATATGAAGAAGGCCGCAGTAGTCGTCGCGATGCTCGTCATGTTCTGGGTCGTGTTCCTCAATCAGAGCGATGAGCTGGAGGTTCAAGATTCGCTGACTCCTGCACAGGTAGTCGAGAGCGAGACGCCGCGCCCGCTTGCAAAACTGCCGAGCACTGGAAAAGAACGTGTTGCGCAAGAGGAACTCGTTGAGTCGCCGGACATCAAACTGGCTGGTAGTTCCAAGACGCAGGACACTGCTGTGCCAACGGCTGCGCAAACCGAGGCGGACCCGGACGGATCTTGGGTCGATGTCTTAGTCCTCGACTCCAAGCGACAACCTGTGGCCGGGGTTGATCTGGTGTTGTCGGCGCTGCAAGGCAATTCCATAGGAGCACTGATGGGCGAGCCCGCCTCTCAAAGCGGCAAGAAGGCCAAGACTGATGAATTCGGAAGTGCCAGGATCGAAACTGAAGAACTAGGCTTTCTGCGCATCACAGCCAGAGCCAAAGAGTTCGCTCCAAATGCGAGCGATGTGTTTCGCCTAACGAAGGTGAACCCAAATACATCCGTCGAGGTCCAAGTCACGAGAGGCGGATCGATCGCGGGGCAATTGCTGGACATTCACGGCGATCCGGCCGGCAAGACTCGTATTTCAGTTCATCTGTCCGCTTGGCCGGACAGAAAGAGGGTTAGAACCACAGGTGTGATGCAGCTGCTGGACACGAAGGACGACGGCTCCTTCCTCTTCACGCTTCTGACGCCCGGAGAATACAACCTATACACCCACGCAAAAGGCGAGGACCTGGAGCGCGTGCCCGCCAAGAGCCTCAAGCTGCTGGTCATCGATGGACAAACGACCCACGTCGAGTTCGAAGACTTGACTGGATCCTATGTTCAGCTGAGCGGGATTGTCCTACGCAACGACGTCCCAGCCTCGTTCGCCCGCATCAACTTTGCATGGGCTGATCGCTCACGAGGCTTCATTCGCAAGCGCACCAAGACCGACGAGGACGGCAGATTCAAGATCACACTGGATGAAGGCGGAGAGTATCGCCTTCAAATCAGCTCGAAGGTTTTCACGGGCAGCGTGTTCCAGGAAGTCAGTATTCCAAACGAGACCTCTCACGAAATTGAAGTCAGAATCAACACTGGCGGAATCCGGGGCCATGTCTTTGGGCCAGACGGAAGCCCGGTTCCCAATTTCAAACTCTCGGCATTTGGCAAGCATGGAGAAGGCAACGGAAGCAGCATCTACAACGCAACGACGGATGAGTCCGGCCAATATCGATTGACCGAGGTCATCGCCGCCACCTACAGGATCAAGTCTGCCAACTCGATGCCTTCACGCCGCCCTACCCTATCAGCGGAATTGCCCTACCTTGGCTCCGGCGAAACCGGGGATTTTGGGGTCACTCAAGGAGCGACAATCCACGATGCCGACCTCAGGCTCGCCGCAGCAGGAGCCATTTCCGTAACGATCATTGATCGCGACGGGAACCCAGTGGACAACGCAGAGGTTCACATCCGATCGACGGACGATCTCATGCGCGCCGCTATGCCGACGAATGGGCTCACCGGCGAAGAGGGCGTGTATGTTGGCGGCGGCTTGCCCGATGGCGAGTACGGCGTGTCGGCGATCCTCGGGAACCTGGTCACTCAATCAGTTTTGGTTGCCACGAAGGTGAACACAACTGAGAGCATTGAACTGATCCTTGAGGCCGGCATCACGATCGAGTGCACGGCATTCTTGGAAGGCGATCAAAGCGGAGTCCTCTCCGTACGTATGATGAACTCTGACGGTCAAGCTGTAGCTATGGGATACTCCAGCGGCGCGACATGCCGTGTGGGACCTGTCCTGCAAGGAACCTACACGATCACCGGATCGATGATGTACGAGGGCGAGATACTCCAAGACAAACAGACTCTGACCGTTTCCGGATCAGAGCCTATTTCAATCGAATTCGACCTGAAGTAGGGCGCTCCCCTGGTCCCTTACTTCTTGGCAGCCGCCTCAATCGCACGCGAACTAACCGGAATCCAATTCACGTAGGAGATCATCATCTCCTCGAAGGTTTGCTCGCCGAAGTGCACGTTGGCATTCGGGTCGGGGTTGGCGGGATTGTCGCTCGTGTTGTCGTACCAAGCGGTGGCGCGCAGGCGTGTGCCTGCGGGCACGCGACGAGGCGTCAGCAATTGGTAGTTCATCTGCCAATTGAAGTCATAGAAAGGCAGCTCGAGGATCATCTCCTCTTCTCCGTCGGGATAGATCAGCTCGCAGAGGAAACTGATTCCGCGCACGTGAGTGTGCGGGAAGAGGGAGAGCAAGGTGCCGGCTTCAGGGAAGCGAAATTCTGCTGTGACGTCTACGTCGAAGCTGTTCGCAGGAATCGTGAAACCATCGTTGTAGGCGGAGTCCGTGTGAACCTCAACCAAGGGTTCATCGGAGAAGATGAAAGCAACCGAGGTTTGATCAAAATCCGCCGTGCCATTCGGCGTGTAATGCATTTGGAACTTGAGCCAGGAGCCTGCGGGTAGGAGCTTGCCGCTGCCTGCGGGGAATTGCAGTCCATGCTGGCCGGGAACAGAACTTGCGAAGTAAGTCTCACCGCCTGTTTGGAAGTTCCCGTTTTGACCACGCCCACTCTCCCGAGACTCCAAGAACAATAGGGCGTGGTGTGTAACCTGCGGCGCACTCGACCGAATCTCGATGGCTTGCACCCACTTATCTTCGGTGAGATTGGTTTCCGCGTAGAAGTATTGATAGTCAACAACGCCTTCGGCGGGGACCTCGAAGGGCTTGGGGAAACTGACGACTAGATCCGGCTCGCCGATCGACCAGCCGCTGGCCCATTCGCGTTCGAGCGGAGCGTGTGCCGGATCTCCTTCGGGACCTTCGTTGTCGATCCAGGCGAGGAAGTCCGCCAATTCGGCTTCCGTGAGGCTCGTGTCATTCGACCAAGGGCCAGTTCCCTCGCTTGCAAACCACGGGGGCATCACGTGATCTTCGAGGGCCCAGGCGATCATCGAACGACGCTTGTTGACCTGCTTGTAGTTAGTCAGCTCGAAGGGCCCCGCTTCGCCGGCGCGATGGCAGGT
>JBLIOI010000192.1:0-6289 GCA_047639675.1 Planctomycetota bacterium
GCCAGCGGCTTCGCAGAACTCCATCTCCCCGCCATCCCAAGCACCGACGATCTCCTCGTCGAAATGCATCCCGCTGGCAGCCTTCGCGTCCAAGTCTCTGGTCCCTTGCCCTCTGAATCTTTCGGTGGCGAGGCTTTCCTGTGGAGGCTGGGTGGCGATCAAAAAACCGGCGAAGAACTCGCCAGTACGAACATCGACGAACAAGGCTTCCTGCGCTTTGCCGATTTAGCCGCAGGAGAGTATTCCATTTGCCTGCGCGTTGACGGTTGGGGAATGGGCGTTTACCACGCAGCGACCGTGCGGCTCGGCGAAGCTACTGAACTCGAAATTAATCTAGAACGCGGCGCGCGCGTGTACGGTCAAGTACTACTCAAGGACTCCAGCGAAACTGTCTCCGGTGTGCTCGTAACAGCCACTCCAAGGTTCCAAGGCGTCTCCGCGGACCTCGAAGAAAAAGGCGAACACCAGGTTCTTACGGATGCAGATGGGCGCTACGCCTTTGAAGGCCTCAGCTCCGGAACCTTGCGCATCGAAGTCGAAGCTCCTTGGGGTTCGATCAGTAGAGCGAACCTTGAGGTCTTCGAGTCCGGTGATGAGGTTGAGAAGGACTTTGAAGTAGGGGAGCCCGGGAGCTTTAGCGGTGGGGTCGTCAACAGTTCCAAGCAAGGCGTCGGCTTCGCCACAGTCGTCTGTACCTGGAACGATGAGGTGATCAGCTCAGACCTTGCCCTGTCTGCCTCGGTCAGCTCCGGATCGATTAAAGTAGAAAGCGACATCAACGGACGCTTCCACATCGAAGGCATCCCCAGCCAGGTCTTCTTTCTTGTCTTGGCCTACCGCGGCGAGGAAAACGGAAGCGCCTACCTCGATGCGCTGATGCGCAACAAGCCCGCGCAAAAGCGATTGAAATCTGGCGAGGAACGCGAAAACCAAACGATCACTCTGCAAGACGTGCAGACTATCCAAGGTGCAGTTCGCGACGACCAGGGCGCTGGGGTCGAGGACATTCACTTGCACCTAGCGCTGGTCGACAACCGCTCCAAGTCGAAGAAGAGCATGGACCTCATGGAGGTGATTACGAGTGCGGACGGGGAGTTTGAGTTGCCGAATCTAAACCCTGGCAGATACAGCCTCGAGTGTGAAGCGGAAGATTACCTGCGCGCGAGCCTGAGCTTCTCTATCTCCCCAAAAGGCCTCAAGCGCCAGGATCTTGAGCTCGAATTACGAGCCGCAGAATCCATCACAGGATGGTGCGTGGACGAGTTTGGTGAGTCGGTTCCCTTTGCCAGGGTCAGCGCAAAACCTGTCAAGTTGAACAACCTCTCCGGTAAAAAAATGCGCACCAAGTCCACGCGCGCCGACGAGTACGGTCGTTACGACTTTGAGAGTGTCCAACCCGGGACCTATTGGGTCAGCGCCAAAGCCGCGGGCTATGAAGGCACATTGACTCCGGTCACGGTCTACACCGCGAGCGGCCAATCGATCGAACTCAAACTGCGCCGCAAGACGGACACTGCGCGCACGATCGTGTTCGGCACACTTGCCACCTCGGACCGCCAAATTCCCCGCGGCCTGCGCGTCAAAGATGCCCGCGGCGGCGCCTTCAGCGTGGGCGGCGACTCCTTCCAAATCACCGGCGTTCGTCCCGGTGAAGCGCGCTTCACCTTCACAGCCCCAGGCTACGCTTCCTTCAAGACTGCGCCTGTGGTGCTACCCGAAGGCGGCCAAATCAGCTTGGGCCTTATCGAGCTCAAAGCGGCGGGGGACCTCACGGTTTTCGTACGCAATCACAAGGGCAAACCGTGCACCACTTTCACTGCGCGCCTGGAAGCCATCAAAGGTACCAAAGCCGCCAAGAAGGCCAGCGCCCTGAGGCTTGGGTTGAGCAGCATGAAACATAAATACAAGGGCATCAAAAAGGCCGTCAAGGGCCGAGCCGCCCGCAGTACCGCTGTCCCGCTCCGCTCCTGGCGTCTGATCATCGAGGCTCCCGGCCACAAGCCCGATCGGCGCACCCTGCGCTTCACGGACTCATTGCGTGCCATAAACATCGAAATTCAGCTTTCCAAGGGCTGAACCGGGCGATTGTCCTCAAAGGTCGCCGCGACCCTGGTCGAAGAAACGAGAGTCCCCAATCTCGCTCCCCGAGACCACCCAGATGATTACGATCAAGCGTTCCATCGCGCGCCTCTGCGCCCTGCTCCTAGCTTTCAGCACCCTTGCCCCTATAGCGCTTCCGAGCGCCCAGGACGAGGAGCCCCAGGGCCTTTTCCGTTGGTCCGTGGGCGTAGAAGATCTCGGCGCCGTGGTGCTCCCCCAAGCGGGTGGCGGCGCTGGCGGTTGGGCCTCCGGCCCCAACGGGATTTTCTACCGCAAGATCCCCGGCTTCGGCGTCGACCCGACCTACGAGGTCATCATCCGCGCGCCCTATTCCGGCAGCGCGACCTACCCCGAACGCCTGATCGTCCAAATTCCCCCGGGATTCAATTCGAAGCCCTTTCATGAGCGCGCGGTTGTCGTCGGCTTCCACAAGTTCTCGACGAGTGAAAAGGGCATCTTCCTGAACACCAACTTGCCCTATGAAGCTTCGCAACGCGGTTGGCTGCTCGTAGCGCCCTACGGATTGTCAGACACCAGCTTCGCCAATCCGCAAAGCCAAGCCTCCTTGCAAGCGGTCTTCAACGTGCTCTACGGCATCATCCCGTTCAACTACCGCCGCATCTACGCCGTCGGCTTTTCGATGGGGGGTCTCAATGCCCTCAGCTATGCGGGCCGTCACCTCGATCGCTTGCAGATGCAATTCGCCGGAGTCGTGGTGCACACGGCGCCCCTCGACATGCCCTTGACCTTTGGCGCGTCGCCGCTCTCGTATCAAATCCTCCTGGCTAATTCGAAGCACTTCAAGGGCACAGCGCTGGCCGAGCCTTTTGAGTACGAACGCGTTTCCCCGGTGCAGTTCACAGCCGGCGGCCTCGTCGATCCTGACAAGGCGCCAGTCTTGAACTTCTCCAACCGTCCGATCTACTTGCACACGAACCTGGCGGATCCCAATGTGCAGTTCGTTGACGGCATGAGTTCGCTCAGCGCCTTCTTGCAGCAGCGCGGCGCCTACGTCCACGAGAACCTCGTCCACGACCCGGTGGAAGGCCACTCCTGGAATACCTTGCCGCTAACGCAAGCACTCGATTACGTGGGGGCCTACGAGATCGGAACCGGTGCTAGCCAAACCCAAGAGTTCTTCGCCGACAACCCTGGTCGTTGGTTGCATGTGGACGTCGAGTCGATTTCTCCGGACGCCTTCGGTCGCTTCAACATAGAGATCGCGCCTGTTGCTGCCAGTCAGCTGAACTCCTTCAGCATTGAAGCAACCCGCGATCTCGATGAAATTAAGGTCAAGCTCGCACGCCTCGGCCTCTCCGCCAGCGTGCCGCTGCGCATATTGCACGACAGCACCGACGGCACGAGTGACCTTGTCCGCATCCAAGGCTATAGCTCCGAGCCTTCTGCTGTCCTGACAGACGGCCAGCCGCTCCTCAACTGGATCTACGGAACACATAGCAAGGAGCTCGTCATCCAACCCTCGATGAACGGAAACGCAGTCGTCATCGACGTCATGCCTTGAGCCGTAAGACGGCTCAGGCACAAAAAGGGGGCCAGCAGTGGGAAGAACTACTGGCCCAAGGAGAGAGGAGTTGAAGCTAAGAGCTTCCCGATGTCCTACTGCTCGCATAGTCGAACATCACCCGGCAACAACTCACCCCCAGATTGTAAGACCGAACTCCGCGGGTTTTCGAGCTAAAGTTGTTCTTTATGCGCAGACATTCGCGAATCTGGCTCCCTCTCAAAAAGAAATCCAAACTAGTGCCGACCGTTCACCAGCCTCGCGACGCTACCTCCCTGAAGCGGCGAGTTCATCTGTTGAACTCAAAGCGACAACCGGCCGAGGGGCTTAGAGGGGCCGGTGTAAAAAAGGGGGCCGACAGCGGGAAGGCTGTCGGCCCGAGGGAGAGAGAAATCGTCTGGGCTTCCCGGACACTTCACTGCTCGCATAGTGAAGAACCTCCCATTCAACTTCTCCACCACATCTTATCTCGCCATGTTTCAGGCGCCTTCAGAATCTGTGCCTTTTCTTTCCTGGAAACTATCGCGACCTTTAACGGACCCTATTAGGGGTGAGGTAAAGACCTAGGCGGCCTTCGGTCGTTCAAACCGCAGCTCCAGGCATGACCCTGGTTCGCCGTTTTGATGGGGGACAAGCCTCGCATGGGCTTCCTGGAGGAATTCCGATGGGATCGAGGCATCCGTCGAGTACTTAGCGCCGTCGCCGCCACGTTTTAGCTGGGTCCAGATGCGCAGGGATAGGCGCTCAGAGTCGACTCTCTCAAGTTCCAAGTCCACTCGACCGCCGCCGCCGCGCAATCGCCGTAGCTTTTCAAACAGTCGCCCAAGCACCTCTTCCAACAGGGCGTCAATGTTCGAGCTAGGCACGGGCAAGGTAAACATGCGCGCCGCTGGTGTGCTGTGAACCACCAGTTCGATGTTCCGCTGTGCCAAGATCCAGGCCCCTTGATCGCACAGATGTTCAAGTCGCGTCGCTACGCAGGTATCCCCAATTTGGGATAGTTCGTCCGCAGCGTTGTCCAAAGCCGATCCCAACACATCCGCCGCGCGCCCGCGTTTGTTCTCCAAGAGCTCGTCAAAGTAATCCCTGTCCTGGTCTGCCAGCTCGCCCAAGCCGCCGCCCAGCAAGGACTCTGTTCCGCCCATCAAGTGCAGCAGTCCGTCCAACTCGTTCGCGCCGGGCAAATCTCCCCGATCCCCGTCAAACTCGCTCGGCAAGGCACCGTGCAATAGATCTAGCAAAGTCGGATCGCAATACTCCATCCCGCGATCAGCCGCCGAGATCGAGCAGAGGACTTGGAAGGTCGCCTCCAATAAATCCAACTCGTGTTCATTCCCCTCAAAGCCGCACAAGACCAAAGCCGACCTCTGTCGCGCGTTGGCCCCAAACACGACCCGTTTGTTCAAGGGCAACTCTTCGGGCAGCTCATCGCAATACACCGCGCGCAACACGTCGCCGCTAGGGATCAAGTCCGTCGGACCCAGGCTCAAGACTTCGGTCCAAGCCCCCTTTGCAGCCACCGACGGCTCCGCTTGAAACAAGACCACGGTCTGCGCCCATCCCTTATCCCAAAGCGCTTTCACCAAAATCCGCTCTCGCGCCTTGGGGTCGGCGCAATCGATGAGCAATTCAACAAGTTCCGAGAGAACTTCAATCTGGGGGGGCTGGGGCATAGCGAGCTATAACTTCGGATCAGGGTCGGTATTTTTTGCGCCTCATTGCGCATGCTTTCTATCGGCCTCCGCTGCCCAAAGCCCAACCTCCCCAGCCCCCCGAGAGCCCCTCTTCCAACCCTTGGGTCCCCGGCTCTCATTCTTCACCCCAAAATGCGCGGCTTGTCGCATAATGTTCCCATGTCCAGCACGCCCTCAAACATCGGAAAGTATTTCGACCACAACGGCTCCACGCCTCTGCACCCCAAGGTGCACGAGCTCTGCACCCGGCTCCAACAAGAGGAGTGGGGGAACGCCGCCGCCCCGCACCCCCCCGGTCAATCCTCCTCCAAGATCATGGAAGCCGCTCGGGCCAAACTCGCCGCCTCCTTAGGCGCCGAGCCCTCCGAGATCTACTTCACCTCCGGCGGATCCGAGTCCAACAATTGGGCCCTCTTCGGCAGCGCCCGAGGACGCACCACCGGTCACATGGTCGTCTCTGCCATCGAGCACAAGTCTGTTCTCAACGCCGCTCTCGAACTCGAGTCCCGCGGCTGCGACCTAACCGTCCTTGCACCCCGCTCCGACGGCGCGATTCACCTACGCGATCTGCAAGCCGCCCTACGCCCCGACACCTTTCTCGTCTCGGTCATGTGGGCCAACAACGAAACCGGCGTCACCCAGCCCGTGCGCGAAATCGCCACCCTCTGCCAAAAGCGCAAGATCCTCTTCCATTGCGATGCCGTCGCCGCCATGGGCAAGCTCCCGATCGATCTCTCCCAAGTGCCCTGCTCTTTCCTCTCCCTCTCCGCCCACAAGTTCCACGCCCCCAAAGGAACCGGCGCCCTCTTCATCCGTAAGGGCACAACCCTCGAGCCGCTCCTCTACGGTTGCGGCCACGAATCCGGCCTACGCTCCGGCACCCAATCCACGGTCGCCATCGCCGGCATGGCCGAAGCCGCCGCCCTAGCCTCCGCCGGTGCCTTCGGAACCCAATCCTCCATCGAAGCCCGCC
>JBLIOI010000193.1:0-6238 GCA_047639675.1 Planctomycetota bacterium
GGTGTTCATGCCATCATCCACGTCGTTGTCGCCGAGCGAGCCGCCGGCGCTACCCTGTCCCGTAACCCAACAAGTGGTTCCGGAGGGTGTGTGATCGTCCTCGGGCTGGGCCGCGGTTCCATTGGGGTTCACAAGCTCCCACATTCCGGTGGTCGCATCGTCGGTCGGCACACCCGAGTTCCAAGTACCAACGGACGTCATCTCATCACTAATCAAAGTCGTGATGCCGACGCCTGAGACCGCGCTGAAGAGTTCTGCCGGAGCCAATGAGGGCTCGGCCCAAGTGCCGCCGGTGGTGCTGTCTGCGGAAACGTAGTAGTTGAAGCTGGTGCCACAGGGCAAGCTGGGGAAGTTGGCTGTCAGGTTGCCGCCGCCCTGATCGATCATGGGATAGCTGGTCCAGACTCCGCCCACTTCGACGTGCAGCATTCCGGTTCCGCTGGCGTAGTTGCCCGGCGTATCTTCGGTGACCGTAACCGCCAGGCTTTCACCAGCGGGGTCCACCAAATTCGGCGCTCCTTGCGGCAAGTTTAAGGTCAACGGGACTTCGCCCATGATCCAGACGAAGAAGCCGCGCTCCAAGTCGCTGCCGATGATCGTGCCGCTTTCGAAGAAAGGATAGATGCTCCACAGACCGTTGTAGGAATTGCTGTCACTTCCAGGATAGGTATCGAAGAAGGCCACTTCCGTGGGGTTCAATGCATCGGTGGCATCGAAGACGCGCAAACCGCTGCGGTAGTTGGCCTCGTAGATGAGGTTGTCCTTCATGTACAGGTTGTGACCGACGGCTTGGTTGCCGTTGTCAAACTTGCTGGCCTGGAAGGGATTCGAAAGGTTCGAGACGTCCATCACGTAGGTGGTCGTCGGCAAGCTTCCGTTCTCGTCGAACTCGTCGTTCAAGTAGAAGTACTGGCGGTCGGGTGAGAGCCAGCCTTGGTGCGAGTAACCAGCGTTGTCATAGTCGACGTTGGCAAGCACCTGGATACTGTTCTTGTTCGTGACATCGAGGATATCGAGTCCCGTTTGCACGCTACCGCCGTTGAATCCAGAGTTGCAGAAGGCAATCTCTTTGCCAGCGTAGGGGCCACTAAAATAGGTCACGATTTGAGCGTCGTGTACGTAACGAGTGGACCAAGATGCGACCAAGGGCGGGTTGGTCAAGCTTGCATTGAGGTCGTAGATACGCAGTCCGTTGTCGCTGCCTCCGGTTCGATAGAGATAGCCACTGTCCTCATTGATGAAGACGTTGTGCGTTGTGGTGCTTCCGCCGGAGGTGATGTTGCCCACCACTGACACGACGCCATTGTCAACGTTGGAGAGGTCGACGACCTGCACGCCGCCCCCGCCTTCGTTGCATACGTAGGCCTTGTCCTGGTAGACCTTGACGTCGTGCCACAAGCTGGAGGTAGAAGGAATCGTATCGACGACCTGAGCGTCGAAGGGGTTCGTGACCTCGATCACGGTCATGCCATCGTAATGCCCCATGAGGCCATACTCGCGGCCACTGGGCGAAGTGTAGCCCCAACAGTCAGCGCCCGATTGCGGGCTGCCGAACTCGCCGAGCGGAAGCCAGCTGAGCAAGGACACCCCGTTAGAATCGAAGCCGCCGCCAGCTAAGGCCTGGCTGCCGGTGGGCACGCCACTGAGGCCTCCCGGAGCACCGAGCTGGGCTCGGCGGTAGGCGGGCCCTACATAGGGCGCCTCGCGGTCGAGAATCTTAGGATCGTCGTCGTGGACGGCGAAGGCGCTCGATGCGCTCACGAGAGCTAAGCTCGAAATGAGGAAGGATACGTTCATGGGGGGTTATCAGCGGTAGTTAGCCGCAAGGCGCGGGATCGTGGAATTCCGTCAGAGCTGATGGATCGAACTCTATTCAGACGCAGCTTAGGCCGACCGGAGTTCCATTTTCAGAGTCAGAATACTTAATACCTGGAGGGCTGTTCATTTCCGCTCGAACAGCCGTACATATAGGGGAAGACTACCCCGCCCAAGCTAGCGTGGGTGCTTTTTCCGCACACTGCGTGGGGGCGGCGGTGGACCTGAACGCGTCCAGCTCGGATCGATCTCTGCGCCTTCCAGGGAGCGTAGGAAGGCCTCCAGGTCCTCCATTTCCCCCGATGTAAAGTTGCGGGCGGTCAGGATCTGCTCCTGATGCTGGTGCAAGGGCGCGGAGCCTTCGAGTGTCGAATAGAAGTTCAGCACCGCCGCAAGGTCCTTGAACTGGCCCGCGTGCATGTAGGGCGGACGCGAATTTACGTTGCGCAAACTGGGTGTTTTGAACTCGCCCCAATTCGCTGGCCCGACGCTCAGGCCGGTGAGTTGTTGCGCGCGCTCGCCGCTGGGATCGTCACTGTAGAGACTCGTCGCGTTGAACTCGCCGGCGAGCACCTGCGGCACGCCCTCGTAACGTCCCGAATCCGTGGGCATGCCCCCCGCGCGGCTTGCAAGTCCGAGACCATGAAATTCGCCGTCGCTGAAGTTAGGTCCGTTGTGGCACAAACGGCAATTCCCTTTGCCTAGGAATAAGCGCAAGCCGCGACCTGCGGAGGGGCTGAGTGCTTCTTGTTTGACCGGATCCTCTTCGCGCAATCCGACGACGAAGCGATCAAAGGCAGAGTCTTGACTGACAAGCTGGCGCTCGAAGGCTGCGAGCAACTTCCCCACCTTGCTGAAGGAATGATTGACCGCGATGCGATCCTCTTCCTTCATCCCAAGCCAGGCGCGGCTGAGTGCGTGGTCGGGCTTTGAGGGAATTGGGCGTGCGTGTTCGGGGAAGCGAGCCTTGTCTTCGAGTTCAGGTAAGGGCCCGCAAAGTGCTTCGAAACTGGCAAGCAACTCCGGCTCTCCCGCGATGCGGTGCAAGACTGCCAAGCGATCCGAGCCCATCTCGATTTCGTTCTCAAGCGGACCCAGAGCTTGGGACCAGAGCGTGTCGGCGCGACCGTCGTGAAAGAACCAGTGACCGTAGGCTTGGTTCCAAAGGGCCGGAGTGCGCCGCGGTCCAAGGCCGAGAGTCTCCGCCACGGGCTTACCATCGCTCAGCCCGAGGCTTGGATCGTGACAAGTCGCACAGGAAATTTCGCCGTTTGAGGAGAGCGCTTCATCGAAAAATAGGAAGCGTCCCAGCTGTTCCGCAAGCGGATCGCCATCGTATCGATTGGTCGAATCGAGAGGTGCTGTGCCCATCGGCGACAAGCGCAGGATGCGGCGCAGTTCAAGCTCACTCCACTTCGGAAGCTCGCCAGGCACAGATTCTTGCGCTACGGTTAAAGCCGTACAGAAAGCGAGAAGGAGCCAAGCGGAGCCTCGGTAGAGTTTTCTCAATCGACGTCAATGGAGTACTGAGCGCGCTCAGTAATGGCTCCGACGGTGAAGTCGAAGTAGACCTCCCAGTAGCCGGGCATGTGGAAGTACAGATTTGTGACTGTGACGCTTCCGTCTTGGTTGTACTCGAGCTGCGGTTCGCGGTTCATGCCGTGACCGTGTTCGGGCATGCGTGCATCGACTGCAAGCTTGGCGCTGAACACTCCCCCATCAACACGCTGCGGCGTGACTAGGATTGAAAAGCGCTCGCCGAACTCGATGATCTCGGGTTCCATCAGGTAGTCGATCTGATAGGTCTTGTCATTACTAAGGATCCGGACGCCATTCGCCCCATCCTGTGCTTCCTGCGGAAAAGCAAAGGATAGAACCAGGCACGCTAGACCGAGCCGAATCGCGATGCGCTGCAGGGCCGCTAATTGTTGCCTTCTCATTCGTCCGACTCCGACTCCGACTTGTACTTGGGGTTGCGCGCTTCGCGCGTGTAGAGCCTGAGCCCGAATACGCCGACGTACTCGCCCTCGGGTGTGTACGTCATGCCGCGATGGTTGGCATGATCGAGAACGAGGAGATTCCCCCGTTGATCAAAGGCGATGCCACGCGGTTTGTAGAACTCTCCGCGACCGATGCCTGCTCCGCCCCAACTGCGCAGCCACTTGCCATCCGCATCAAAACCACTCACGCGATGGCGTGCGTGATCTGTCACAAACAACTCTCCCTGCGGTCCAACCGCGATGTCATGGGGAGCAATGATCGGGTCCTCCGCAGGTGCGAGATAGCTCAGCACCTTGCGATCCTTGCCCTCGAAGCGGTAAACGCCCGTGGCTGTGTCGGCCACATAGCAATTCTCGCCGCCCGCACTCAGAACGATTCCTGTCGGTTGCATCAAGACCTCGGAACCGAAGGCTTCGATAAAGTGCAAGTCCTTCGAGAGCACGACAATGCAACCGTTGCGGCGGTCGCAAAGGTAGAAGCGTCCCGCTTCATCGCGATCGATGGCTACGGGTTCCGGAGGCCCGTCCAGGACTTCTTTCATTTCCAACTCGTACAGTGTGGCCATGTCTACTGACTTGACGAAGCGTGCCATCAAGCCGTCAAAGCCGACTTCGTCCTCTTCGCTGCCGCGCAGGCGAAACATGGAGAGTCTTCTCAGGCTAGGGTCGCAAACCCACAGGTCGCGCAGTTTTCTATCGAAGTCCATGCCGCCCACTCCCGTGAGCAGCCCGGTCTTGGTTCCGAGACCCGAGATGCGCGTGATGCGGCGCGGCTCATCGGCCGTGTTCTCGTAGATCACGACAGAGTGGCTCTCCGGTTCATTCATCACCAAGTAGATCCCAGCGGTTTCGACTTCCATTCCGTAGTGCGCCGAAGGGCGCGCTAGCTGTTGAGCTTGGCGCCTGACGTCGTCCTCAGGTGTGCCGCCCGTGCGGCAGAAGATTTGCACTCGATCCACGACCGGCTCTGCGAGAGCTACGAATTCACCATTTGGAGAGATCGCCAGGGCTTCGGGGTAGTGCAAGAATCCGGCACCTTCGCGCGGGCGGATAGCGTGCAAGCCAAAGCGATCCAACAGCTCACCCTGATCATCAAAGACTTGAACACGGTGGTTGCCGCGGTCTGCGACAAATAACCGGCCCGCATGAAAGGCAAGCCCCGTGGGCTCGCTGAAGAGTCCGGGGAACGGACCCCAATCGCCGAATGTGCGCAGGAACTTGCCCGTGGGATCGAAGACTTGAATACGGCTGTTGCCGCGATCGCTAATAAATATTTGTCCAGCGTCGTCGACGGCAATGTCCATCGGTTCGATCATTTGGCCTTCAAGAAAGCCATGCTCGCCGAAGCCAAAGAGGTGTTCGCCATCAGCGTTGAAGACTTCGACGCAGTGCCTTCCGCGATCAGTGACGTAGATGCGTTTATCAGTTACCGCCAAACCTGAGGCTCGCAGGAATAGATCCCCGCCCAAACTTCCCAGGCTCTTTCCTTTCGCATCGAGGTGCAAGACATCGCCGCCCCATGCCTCGCTGACCCACATCGATCCATCTTCTGCAAGCTCGATGTCGCGAGGGCTTCGCAAGCCAGTCTTCAAGACACGGCGGGTGCCATCGGGATCAATGCGCAGTAAACGTCCCGTGATTTGTTCGACGACCAGAAGACCGCCCTCGTTATCGAGAGCCATCCCGCCCGCATTGGGAATGTCGTCGAGATCCCGCAGGTGCTGACCCAGGGGCGCGGCCGCTTGCTCATTTTGCTCCTCCTGAATGGAGGGCATGGCAAGGGCGAATAGTAGAGGAACGTAGGCAATCATGGCGCCTAGGCTACTCCGGCAAGCTCTTGGCTGCTAGCTCGCGTGCCGAGTCCGTAGCCGTGGCGGAAGCCAGGTTCGTATGACACGATCGATTTCACCGAGACCCAGGGGCCTCGAAAGGCTGTCGTCGGTGCCCGGAAGGACTGCATCAGCGCTGTATTTCTCTTGCAAAAGAATGATGGGTAAATCCGCATCCGCCAAGCCGCACTGTCCAGCACGGATTGATGCGATCAGGTCCGTTGGTGCCGAGCATTCCGCCTGTGTTCCAAGCAGCAAGAGATCGAAGGGCTGCGATTCAAGAGCCAGGATAGCTTGCTTGGAATCAGCGACAGCTGTGCACTCATAGCCGTCCACCGAGAGATGCCCGAGTGCAATGCGGCTTTCGATCTGGTCCGAGTCGACCAGCAAAATGTGCGCGTTCGCTTGTTCCACGTCTTGCGGATCGTCTGTCAGATCAGGCTCTGCCGAAGAGAGTCGAAGCTCGTGGGAAGGCGCGGGCGCCATCCAACAATCCGCGTCACACTCGGTAGCAACAGAGTCGAGAAGGTTGCGTCCGACCTCCAAGGCTTCCTCGGCGAGACGCTTTTGATCTTGAGGCAAGATCCCCTCGGC
>JBLIOI010000194.1:0-6222 GCA_047639675.1 Planctomycetota bacterium
ATCTCAACTGTGGACGACTTACCCGCGACACTAGGCGATCCGATTTCATCTATCGTTCGGCAGGTCTTTGTCCGCGGTAAGGAAGGCCCTTTGCAGACACGCAGTGAGTTGGCCTTAGACATTCGGGTTGCGCGAGATGGCGACAAGCTACCCGACGCAATCTGGCAGGAGACGCGGCTCGAGGCCTTGTGGCCCGGCACAGCGATCCGCTGGAATGCGGACGGTTCAACGACGGAAGAGAGCTCAACCCAAGACAAGTGGGAGGAGGTTGGCCTCCATGTATCGCGATCGAACGATGGCAACGATGGTCTGATGCTCGGGTTGATTCTTGAGGGTTGGGTATCGGGGCCAGATATGGAGAAGACCCATTTACGGGAGAATTTGGTCCTCGAGTCACCAGCCTCGCAATCTGGTGAGCAATACCGGTTCCTCGTATCAACACCAACGCCCCAGTCTCCACTCGCAGGCAAGATCCTAGAGCTTCGGATTCACCGAACTCCTGAAGCAAGTGATGAGTTCCTTGCGGCTACCGAACGAGGACGCGCCAGTCTCGACGCATCACTTGAATTGGCCCGAGCAAGCTCGGAAGTCTTCCAGGTCGAAAGCGAGTTTGGTCTTGAGCGCGTACGAGCCATCGAGGCAATGGAGACAGTCGAGCTGCGGCGCCCTGCACTTCTCTTCTTGTCCGCCGCGACAGATGCCGAGTGCACCAACGGCTTGATCTTGATCGCTGACAATGAATCGATTGCCAGCTATCTCGATTGCGTTCAACAGCGATTGGAGCAGTCGCCAGCGGAGCAGGACGTAGCCGGTCAGTTCGGCTGGCTACTCGAACAGTCGACCTATCATTGGCTGGCGCTATTGTCTGCCGACCCTGAACAAGAAATACCTGACGAATTCGCCTCCCTGCTAGTCCGAAACGCTGGAGAGTTAGGTCGCTACCCCGACCTCGTGCTTGAAGCTGTCCTGACCTCTTCTGATCAGTCCGAACTAGCCGAACGCTTCGTGCAAGAGAATCTGATTTTCCTCAACGATAACCACCCGGCGGCGCGCCTTCGCGCACACGATTGGTTGAGCGCGATGGGAAAAGCGACACCGGGTTACGACCCACTAGGCCCCCGCGATGAGCGGCGCGATGCACTAGCTGCTTCGCAGGAGGACCAGCAGTGAGTCGGGGTCAAACGAAACGTGCACTAGGCACGCTGCGCACGGCAGCCCGCGAATTACTCGCCGTCCGTTGGGTACGCTGGACAGCGATCATGGCTGTACTCGTCTTGACGGTTCGAGTCGGCATGGTCCAACTGCTGGGTGCAACAGTCAATCAACTCGCCGAGCGGTACGATTTAGAATGCGACTGGGATGCGATTGACCTTTCCATCACAACCGGCTGGGGGCAGATACACGACTTCGAGATTCGTCCACTGCCCAGCGCGGAATCGCCATCTCCTGAGGCGCTACTCTTCATGGAGTACGCAGTCTTTGACCTGGATGTACTCGAATTGCTGCGCGGAAAGCTGAGCATTGCACGCGCCGAGGTTGATGGTCTGCAAGCAGAACTGGTACGACGCGAAAATGGAGAGTGGGACCTAGGCCAGCATTTCCCGGCGGATGAGATTCTCGCGTTCTTGAAGCAACGGGGACAAGAAGAAGCGCCCGTGGCTGACTCGGAGGATTCCAACGAATTGAACTTAACCGTTCCCCTGGCGATCTCGGCACTACGTTTTCAAAACGCGCGATTGCATCTTCTCGACGAGACCCTTGATCCTCCGACCGATCTCTCCTTTGAGGTCAACGCTGCCCTCTCCGACTTGAACGAGCCCCTGCGTCCAATGCGCATTTCCTGCGTACTACTTGGCGGCAAGCTCTTGGGCGGCGCCCAATTGAACGGCGAAGCTACATGGGATTCTGATGCACTCCATGTGAAATTCAACGCGGGTATGTCTGGGCTTCATCCGGCGGTCCTCGAGCGTTACCTGGAGAATCTCGACATTCGCGCCGCTTGCGAAGTCATGACGGGCCAGTTGAGTGCTGACCTTCATGTGGCCGTCACTGGAGTAGAGCGCGACACCTTAGAAGCGAGGTTGGACCTGAGTGATATTCACTTGAAGGCGGACGGCGTAGAGGAGCTTGCTTTGGATCGCATCACCGTCGAGGTGGACTCCTACTCGCCCGCTAGTGCCTCCCTACCCGGCATTGAAATCCGCGGAGTTCGAGGCCGAGCCTCTTTGGAAGCGGACTCTGCTCTGCGCATTGCGGGCCTGGAATTCACGGGCATGCGCTGGGCTGAGTCCACGTCCGAACTGCTTGAAGCGTTCTCTTCCGAAGAGAAGGATGAGAGTGGATTTCCCTCCTGGTTAGCACTGCTACTTGAGAAGGACGCGGAAGCCTACGCCTGGTCCCTAGGGTCACTCAACATGCGTGACGGCGTCATCGACTTCACGGACCGCACGGTCACGCCAGAGTCCCGCTTTCCCTTGTATGTAGATCTCGTTGGCATTGGCGAAGTTGCCCATGTCCCCGGAGAAGACGCGCATACGATTGAGGTTGAAACTCATCTACGCGTACCAGGCTTAGCCGAAACCATCGATCTGACTGGTTCCGTCGGCCCCTTCGCTCCGAAGCGAAGTATTGACCTTGAGCTGCAAGTTAAAGGGATCGCGCTTGAAACACTGGCGCCACGCATCCGAGGCTTTGGGGTCGAGCACACTCTTGCGGACGGTACCTTCCATGCAAAGCTTATCGGCGAAGCCGAAACTGATAAGAGCGGGCGCACCGAGGGAGAACTCACTCTTGAGAAGATTTCGCTCGACAACCAAGGGCAACTCTTCGGTGTCGAGAGCATGCGAGCCACTGGAATCCTATTCGATCCAGAAGCGCAACTACTGCGCTTTAGCGATATGGAAGTCACGGGTACCCAGCTCAGTTTTGGCCGTGACTCCACCAAGCGCTTTTTTGCGCTGGGCTTGCGGACTCTCGGCATTTCCCCTGATGCTGAATCAACTAGCACAGGAGAGAGCGAGGGCGATCAAAAGGCCATCGCCGAGAGCGAGACTGCAAATAGGCCGGCCGCTTCAAACACAGTACGCCAATGGCCCGTCATCGAATTCGGCCGCCTAGCCGTCGTCGGAAGCAGATTTGAATTCATCGATGAGTTCCTTGAGCCTGCACTGACGTTCGACATTGAAGACCTGGGCTTCGAACTCATTGACCTTACCTTGGGCGGAAAACCCGGCGGAAAGGAGCATCCCCCGGCATCCTTCAAAGCTCAACTATCAGCCCCCGGCGTACTTGAAGAACTGATCCTTGCGGGGAGCATTCATTCGCAACCTGGGCCGATCAATCTCTCTCTGGATTTGACCCTGCGTGGCAATCGAGGGAGTACAGAACTCGTAGAGACTTACCTGCATGACTTGGGCGTCGACCCGGCCTATCGCGACGCATCCCTAGAAGTCGGTCTTGCAGCTACACTTCAAGAGCAAGCGGATGGCTGGACGACAAGCATTGCAATGAGCGATGCAGCGCTAAGGAACGGCGCTCTGACGCTCGTTTCTTTTGACAAGCTGGACCTTGAGGATGTGAAGTTAGGACAAGGACTTGAAGTTGGAAACTTCTCCCTCCTCGCTCCACACATCCACATTCGTCGTAGCGCAGAAGAAGAATTATTCTTCGCCGGAGTGCGCATGCTCTCCGAGCAACTAAGCGCATCACAGGCTCCATCAAAGGAAGCAGCGACGGCACTCAGCTTGCCAGCACTTCCAAAGCTTCGCCTCGTCGAAGCCCACATCTCAGGCGCTCGGGTTTCCTTTAGCGATGCGAGCTTTGAGCCCGAACTCTCAACAGAGGTGCTACTCAGCGCAAACCTTCTGAATCTGTCCACGGACGGAACTCCGGCTGCTTTCGATGTTCACCTGCAGATTCCCGAAACAGTAGAAGAGCTCACCGCCTACGGTACTCTCGCGATTGGGGACGGTGAGATTGGAGTCGTTGCGAACACTTCCGGTAGTGGACTGCGAGCCGGACCTTTGGCCCAACTCCTCCCAAATGGAGTTGATCTAGGCGCTTCCGAGGCGGCCTTTCAAGGCTCGTTCCAAGCAAGCATTCACAATGTTGATGCGGGCGGGCTTGGCGCCAAGTTCCAGGCTAGTGACGTCTCTTGGGGAACTCCAGGCAGCACCCCATGGATCGCCGTCGAGAGCGGAGTATTGATAGCTCCACGTATCGATCCCGTTGCGAGAATTGTGACTCTCGGCCCGATCGAAGTTGACGGTCTCCAGCTTCAAGCAGCGCGCGATCTCGACGGTGCCATGCGACTCTTGGGTTTGGTGCTGAGTTCCCCTGTTGCGGACGACCAGCCAGCGGAAGAAAAGGCCGAGGGCCAAGAGTCTCCGGCCATCAGCTCAAATGGACTTCAAATCCCTCGGGTAGAGTTCGTAGAGAAGGTGCGTTTGAGCTTGGCACACGCAGAGTTTCGCGATGAAACCCTCGGCGCCAATGCGCTCCCCATCGAAGCGAGCGCGACCTTCCAATTGAAAACACCGATCGTGGTTGTGGACACGGACCCTTTGGAGCTCAAGCCAATCGAGTGGGAGCTTGCCGGCGCCATACCTGGTCTTGTGAAGCACTGGTCACTCTCGGGTGAGATCACTCCTTTCGCCAGCGAACCCAGGTTCGAAGCCAAGTTCGAAGCGACAGGAGTGCGCACGACTGGCATCATTGAACGAGCTCCAGGACTTGAGGGACTGCTCGAGGGTGAAGTCGAAGAAGGCACATTCACCGCCTCAGCAACCGGCACTCTATCCGTGCGGCGTGCGCGCCCGACAGAACTCGGGATCAGCCGACCCTTTGGAGCTGAACTGCTGATTGAAAGTGTCGAGTATAGAGACGAACCTAACGGGCAAATCCTCGCAGGCGTCGACGAAGTCGCGATCAATGCCAAGCGCATCGACTTGGCCAACAGCATCTTCCACTTGGACACTGTCGAGATCCTTACCCCGCGCGGAAAAGTTCGCCGAAATGGCATGACGTTGCATGCTCTTGGTCTCGCAGTGCATCTCGACAGCATTGAGCAACCCAAAGACGAGGAGTTACCGCCGAAGACCTCAGCTCCGGTCCCGGACGTCCAAACAGTGTCCGCGAGCGCCAAGCTTGACACAGTGGCGCCCAAGCCCTCCCCCGCCGAAGTACGCATCGACAACATCATTGTCAGCGGACTCGACTTCGACATCCTCGACCAAACCTCGGATCCTGCTGTTCACATCCCTCTGAACAAACTCGACGCCGAGTTTTCTCACTTCAGTACTCGCGGTCTTACAGAGCCTCGTCCCTTCCAGTTTTCGGCCTACCTAGAATCAGCGCCGGAGAGCGGCATCGGGCTGTTTGATGAAATCGCCCTTGCTGGCCGAGTGTCAGTCTTCCCCAGCCTGGATGGCTGGGTGCAGCTATCGGCGAGTGGCGTTGAGCTGGCTGAACTAGCTCCCTTGGCCGCAATGAATGGCCTTGATCTCGACGATGGAGCGCTGGATTCCAGTGTGCGTATTCGCCTGCAAGGGGCTGAGGGCTTGGACGTGAACACATCCATTGTGTTCACCGACTTGAACATGGCCGAAGCGCAAGGGGGCTTCTTGGAGAGTCTATTCACACTGCCCGTCGGGCTGGACACCGCTCTATTCATGCTCAAGAACGCCGATGACGAGCATCGCTTTTCGGTTGGCTTCAGCATCGATGATGAAGGGCTCTCACTCGCGACTCTGGCTGGCGCAGGAGCTAGCGCCTTTAGTGAAGTCCTCATCCGCGCCATCGCAGCGGTGCCCATGCGCGTGTTGACTTCTCTTATTCCTGGCGGCGACACAGAGGAGGAAACCCCAAGCGAAGTTTGGAGCCTGCCTTTCTCCCCCGCAACTACGGAGCTTGGACCT
The DNA here is from genome assembly GCA_047639675.1 of Planctomycetota bacterium. Lineage (GTDB taxonomy): Bacteria > Planctomycetota > UBA1135 > UBA1135 > JABACD01. The sequence goes on from JBLIOI010000194.1 coordinate 5,916, forward strand.
GAACAGCTGATTGCGCTTCAAGTAGCCGCCGAGCGGCTGCAAGACGATGACTCTTTCGTTCTGGTTCTCCGTCATGAGCTTTGCCCCGAGGATGTCGCACGCGCTGATCGCTTAGCCAATCCGGCAAGCGCTACATGTCTCGAGATTGTCGAGGGCTTGCGTCAGAGAAAGGCCCAAGTCCTGCGAGCGCGTAGCTCGCTCTCCAGCGAAGCTCACGCTCTATATGCCATCGGTGACGAACGAGCCAGCGAAGCCACACAGGGTTTGCTTGAAAAGGAACGCGAACTGGCTTCGATAGAAAACTCGA
>JBLIOI010000195.1:0-6104 GCA_047639675.1 Planctomycetota bacterium
CCGGAGTTCACATGAGTACAGCTCGCCCATCCCCCCCGGCAAGCTGCGCTTGGCCTGCTTCGGCGACTCATTCACTTACTGCTCTGAAGTTGAAGATCAAGATGCCTGGCCCGCTCGTCTCGAAGAGTTTGATGGCTCTGTAGAAGCCATCAACTTCGGCGTGCCTGGTTACGGAACCGATCAAGCCCTCCTACGCTACAGGCGCAAGAGCTCCGACATTGACCTCGACGTGGTTGTCATCGGATTGCAAGCGGGCTCAATCGCGCGCATCGTCACTCGCTGCCGCAACATCGAACAGCCAACGTCTTCACGGATATCCGTCAAGCCGCGCTTTCGTGTCACGGAGGGTGAACTAAACCTCGTTACCTTGCCGTTCAAAAGCGCCGACGAGCTGCTTGCCTGTGCCCTGGCAGGTGAATTGCCCAAGACTCTACATGACGATGAGTACTGGTCGGGCGACGATCCAATGCTCTCGTTTTCAACCATCGCTCGCATCTACGCAGCGAGAAAAGCGGGCTACAGGCGGCGACCTCCCTACATTTGGAATCGGCCCCAGGAGGAGCCCTACAAGATCCTGATCAAAATCCTCGATCTCTTCCGGGCCGAGGCCCTTGCCAACGGGGCAAAAGAGGTTTTGCTCCTGATCTTTCCAGAGCCCGGCGACTTCAATCGTCGCCAACAGGAAGGCGTCCTCTACCTGAATACATTTCGCAAAGACCTCGCCGCGAGAGAATTCCCCGTGATCGATTTTGACCAGCGCTTCCATCGACTTTTCAAACTTGACAACTCCGCGATGTTCATGAAACATCACTTCAATCCGGAGGCCAACCAGCTTGTGGCTCAAGAGATCCTAGAATGGATAGAATCGCGCCCGGAACTGCGCGCAGGCAAGAATCCCCTAGTCGCCCCCAAATAGCTCCATCAGCGCAAAAAGAGCGCAACAAACAGATGGGGCACACCTTGCGAAGACTACGGATTGGAGTATTCTAGGGCTTCCAATCCCCAAGTTGACTTTCCAGTACTCAAGGGTGCGGGATAAGAATTTTCAGACCCCTCGCACGACAGGAAAGTTCTCATGAAGCTGCTCGACTATTTCGCAATGCCGCGTTACCGCGCAATGTGGTCGGACCCCGTTCGCAAAGTTCGTACCTTGGAAAGCTTCGGTTCCACCGAAGATGACGGTGGCCGTGATTTATTCTCCGCCTCTCGCCGCATCTCCGATCCGGAGTTGTTACATCACATCATTCGCCATGCGAAAGAAGAGATGTTGCACGGCGAACTCTTTCGACAACGCGCCGCGGAACTGCGCACCGAGTCACAAGCCGCAGGGTCGATTCGCGAGGACATTTCAGACAAGAGCACGAGCATGTTGCGCGCTCGCGGTGACGTCGAGATCGACGGACATGGTTTCTACGACGGCGGCATGTTCGATTCGATGGGCGAAGTGGCTTACGTTGCCATGGTCCATGTAGTTGAAAAGCGAGCCCTGGCAACTTTCAACATGCACTTGGCTTGCATCGACGAAAACGACGAGAAGACAATGGAGCTCTTCAAGCGTGTTGCCGTCGATGAGAAGTATCACATTTCCTACACCGGCAAAATCCTTGAGCGTTGGCGAAAGGAAGGCCGCGGACGCGAAGTCGATGAGGCGCTGAAAGATGCAAAGCGTTCAGGCTTCTTTGGCTCCTGGAAACGACTTGGTTTGCGCTCTGGTGCTGGCTTCGGCAAAGTGCTGATGTACGTCTTCTATTGGACGCTCTTAATGCCTGTGGGATTCATGGCAAGCCGAGGCCGCAAGGCGGCCACGGGCTGGCAAGCGCCGCGCCAAAGCCGGGCTGCCAAAGAAGCTATCGGAAGCCAGTACTAGGGCCAGATAGATGAAACTCCTCGGAATCTCAGCGTTTCACCGGGACGCGGCTGCAGCACTCTTGATCGACGGAAAGGTTGTCGCCGCCATGCAAGAGGACCGCTTCACCAAGCGGCTCCAAGATGAATCATTCCCAATCCGCGCGGCGCGTTCTTGCTTGGCCCAAGCCAATCTCAATGTGAGCGACTTGGACGGCATCGTCTTCTACGAAAAGCCCCTGCGAAAGTTCGAGCGGATCCTCGCTTCGCAACTAGGTGCCTTCCCCAAGAGCGCCAGCTCCTTTTCGCAGACGATGTTCACCTGGCTAGGAGATCGCCTGTGGATGAAGAACCGCATCGCCGATGAATTGGAATTCAAGGACACGTCGAAGATCTACTTCACCGAGCACCAGATGGCTCACGCAGCTGGAGCTTTCTACTCGTCGCCCTTCGATGAAGCAGCGGTCTTGACGATCGACGATGCAGGCGAATGGGCCACATCGATTTTGGTTAAGGGCACTTCGGCAGGTCTCGAGCAGATTTCGGAGGTGCGCTTCCCGCACTCGCTTGGATTGTTTGTCTCGGCCGTCGCGCAATACTTGGGATTGGAACCCGGTGCGCAAGATCACTTGATCGAGGCCCTGGCGCCCTATGGAACCCCGAAGTACCTAGCTGACTTTGAGAAGCTCGTGATCCCTGACAAAGCGGGATCCTTCGCTATCAAGCTGAGCGCCTTCCGCTACGCCTTTGATCACAAGCAACTCTTCACGGACGAACTGGTTGAGATTCTCGGCCCGGCACGCATCGCAACGAATCCTCTGCGCTTCAATCCGGAAGACTCGCGCGACGCGGACATCGCGGCAAGCTTGCAAGCAGTGATCGAAAAGCGCGGCTTGGAGCTCTGCGCCGAACTGCACCGGAAAGTACCCTCAGACAATCTCTGCTTTGCAGGTCGATTGGCAGAAAACAGGTCACTCAACGCTCGCATCTTGCGCGACGGTCCCTTCTCCAAGGTCTATGTCCCGCCCTGCCCGGACAAGGCGGGCGCCGCAGTCGGAGCTGCACTGTATGTGCATCACACGTTGACTGGCGACACTGCCCATCACGTGTTGATGGATCCTTTTCTCGGTGCACCTATCGACAAGCACCCCGAAGACGGTGCGGAAGACCTTACGAATGTGCACGATACGATGCTTGAGTGCTTACTGAAGGGAGAGCGCATCGGCTGGGCACGTGGTCGACTCGAACTTGGCGGGCACAGCTTGGGGCACCGCAGCTTGCTAGCTGATCCACGTCCTGAAGATGCTCGTTCGCAACTCCTCGAAACCGTGCAGCACGGTGAGCCCTTCTTGCCAATTCGCTTGGCAGTGACCGTCGAGGAAGCGGGCAAGTACTTTGACCTGTCATCGGGAGGCGATGCTCTCTACCACATGGCGCAAGCCTTCGCGCCCGCAACCGATGCCTTGAAAGCTCACGCCCCCTCCGCGATTCGGCCCGACGGAAGCGCTTGGCCGCAATTGGTGGACAAAGACTCCGATCCAGACTTTCACAGGCTCTTGACCTCCTTCGCAGAAAAGAGCGGCGCGCCGATTCTCCTGCACTCGACTTTGAGCTTGCGCGGCTCCCCCATCGCGCGAGTCGAAGGTGATGCCTTTGATGCATTCAAACGTAGTTCCCTCGACAGCTTGATCGTTGAAGACCGCATATACCAACGCAGCTAAGCATCGAGCAACTAAGAAGAGCCTCGGCCATGGCCAAGGCCCCCTTGATCTCTTCGATCAGAGACTACGAGCGTCGCCTGTTAGAAGACCGTGTAGACAAACGGCGCAACGAAGGGCACAGCTTGCAAGAAGACGAACAACAAGGCTGCCGGGAGCAGTAATAGAATGACGGGAACCAGCCACCAGAACGGACCTTGCCACAAGCCACGGACCAACTCTGTCGCAGTGCTGCTTCCGATTTTCATCGATGTGTAGACGCGCTTGATCATTTGATAACTACCCTCTAAATCTCTCTGTCTTTGCGGAGCGCGAAACGGCCATCCTTGGATGCCATCCGCTAATTACGAGCTGCTAATTACGAGCTGCTATTAAAGGATACCACCTATCCCAATTCCTGACGCGCCTTTTGATGCCATGGCACTAAACCCCCCTTTTTGTCCCCGTTGCCTGATCTCTGTTGCTGGGATGACTTCGTGCCCCAGCTGCAATCTGGCCTTCGAGCTCTCGGGCGGCATGCTGGACACGATTCGCGGCGACGACCGTGGCAAACCCGCGGGCGAGGTCGAGGACTTTTATTCAGTCAACCCCTTCCCCGGCTACGCTCCGGGAGATACCCGTGGAACCCTGCTCGACCGCTCGCGGCGCGCACACTTTCTAACCTCGCTGGATGAGGCGATTCCAACGGATGCGCAGGTCCTCGAATGCGGGTGTGGAACCGCACAGCTGAGCGCATTCCTGGCGATCTCCGGCCCGAGTCGTACAGTTATTGGTGTCGATGGCTGTCGAGTGTCCTTGGAGCACGCGGACCAGTTCCGCCAGCGCGCCAAGATTGAGAATTTGCAGTTGGTACGCGGAGACCTGTTCAAACTGCCGGTTGAGGAAGAGGCTTATCAAGTGGTCATCAGCCGCGGAGTGGTCCACCACACGCCCGATCCGGATGAAGCGACGCGCCAGGTTGCTCGTCGCGTTGCCCCCGGCGGCGTTCTGGTGCTTGGCTTCTACGAAACTTGGGGGCGCGCTTTTCACTGCGTGCGCCGCGCCCTGACCAAGTTCCGGAAGGAACCAGTTTGGGCCCTCGATCCGATCCTCCGCAAGCGCGATCTCGACAACGAGAAGAAACGCATCTGGATTGAGGATCAGTACCGCCATCCCTTGGAACATATTTTGCCCATGCCCCATGTGTTGAAGGTGCTCGAATCCGAGGGGTTTTCCTGGGTTCGCTGCATTCCTCCGGCAGCGACGGATGGCGGCATGTTCGACATGACACCCAAGCCGAGCGCGCTGGGACGCACAATGATCCGCAGTGGCTGGATGGCGCGTGGCTTGACGGATCCGGATGCGGGATTGATCTCCCTCGTCGCGCGACGACTCTAGGGGATCATTGCGGAGCGCGATAGAATCTCCGCATGCGCCAGATTAGCGACCTACCGATCACAACTCGAGTTGTAGCCGATGCTCAAGCTGCGGCTCGGGAAGTAGCGGCGGAGATCGCGAGAGAGATCGGGCACAAGCCGAGCTTAGTGCTCGGCTGTGCGACGGGCCGCACGCCCCGCGCCACGTACGCGGAGTTGGTTCGATTGGCTCAAGAAGGGCTCTCATGCCGTCAGCTACGCACCTTCAACCTCGACGAGTACCACGGGCTTGATGCGCACAACACTGCGAGCTTCGAGAGCTTCATGCAGCGTCAGCTCTTTCAGCCCGCTGGTATCAACAGTGAGCTGACACTCTTCCCGCGCTGCATGACACTGGGCGAAGATCCGCTTGCGGCCGCTTCACACTTTGAGGCACAGATCACCAATGCTGGCGGTATCGATCTGCAACTCTTGGGAATCGGCGGAAACGGCCACATCGCCTTCAACGAACCGGGTTCAAAGCGAGAGTCACGGACACGTTTGGTCAAGCTGGCGGAAAGCACGAGATTGGCGAATGCCCGGGACTTTCCCGAAGGTGAGAGCGTCCCAACCCACGCCATGACCATGGGAATTGAAACCATCTTCGAAGCACGCAAGTTGCGGGTGCTGGCTTTCGGCGCACACAAGGCGGAGATCATTCGACGAGTCCTGCACGAGCCTGTCACGGACGAGTTACCCGCCAGTTTTCTGCGCGAACACGCCGACGTTGTCCTCTGGCTCGATGAAGAAGCCGCCGAAAATTTGTAGCCGTGCGTATCGCATTCGACATCTCTCCGCTGGTGCGCACCTACCCGCTGGGAGTCGTTCGTGCGACCCGCGGGCTATTTGACGCGCTCGGCGAATCTTCCTCGATAGAGGTCGTCGGCCTAGCCCCAGAAAGTGGTGCGAACGAGCGCCATTGGCGACATAGAAGGCTTCCTCAGCTTTTGAAAGAACGCGCTTTCGATGGACTGCACTCCCCCATTTCTGCCTTTCCACACACAGGGCCGGGACGACGATTGCAGACAGTACACGAGCTCCCTTGGCGACATGCTGCTCGAGAGAACAGCGGACTGTCCCATCGGTTTTGGGCGCGCTTTGGCCCTTGGCGTGCCGACGCCGTGATATGCCCGACTGAATTCGTGCG
>JBLIOI010000196.1:0-6035 GCA_047639675.1 Planctomycetota bacterium
CACGCGGATCATTCGTGAGCATGGACCTTTGGGCGCGCAAGTCCGCGATGCTGCGTACAAGCTCAGCTGGAGTTCCATCAAGGCGCGGCACTTGTTGAGGCACGTACGAAATCTGGGCACGCCAATCGAAGGCGCCCCAATCATCAAAGTCACGCCCTTCGTAGATCACGATGCCGGATTGCACTAAATGCGGGTCCGACTCAGAATCAAGACCGGAAAGATGACGTAGAAGCTGTGACTTACCAGACCCAGAGGCACCACGAATCACCAAGCTGGAACCCTTTTCGAGCAGAAAGCCGATGTCTTGGTAAAGCACTCGCCCATGGATTTCCTTAGTTAGATCATGCGCTTCGAGGGCCATAGTGAGATTCTACTTCCACAAGCTTCGAGAGTGACGAGGATTCACTCGAGCAGTGGAGCCAATTACGATCCGGGCTTTGCGAGACTCGAGTTGATTCCAACCTGTTTTGCGCCCCGCGCCGCACTACACTCTTTGCTATGCGTAGTTTTCTGATTGGATTCTTCTCGGGCCTTCTCCTCTCCGCGTTGCGGGCACCTCTGGGCCTTGAGCTCTTGCAAGTCCCCGCCACAACCTCAGGGGCTTCCGCTGCCTATCGTGCGGCTGCCTTGCTTGTTATAGGTATAGGACTAGTGCTCGGAATGCGGCGCGCATCAGCGAAACTCTCGCCGGCTTTATGGCTAACGGGGACCTTCCTCGGCTATCAAGTGCACTGGCAGTTTGCTGCGAGCCCGCCGCAAACGGCAGTCGAACTTATCTTCAGCCTGCTACTCGTCACCTTGCTCGTCGCCGGACATCGCGGCAATCCCGATTCGCGGCCCAAGAGATTGCGCATCATCCTGCTTGGTGTAGCAGCGATCGGCGGCTGGCTCCTAATCTCGGGGGGTTATGCCAAGAGCCATGTCGGCGCTGTGGGCGCCGCTTTGGTTGGGCTGATTTCAATTGCCATCGTTGGACGTCAAACGGACAACGAAGAGCTGTCCGAAGAAGACAGCTCTAAAGAAGGTGGCAGCCTCCCCGCAGGCGGGGTTACGAGCCTTGCGATCTGCGGCGCTGGCCTCGCGATTCTCTCACAAGGCATCTCACGCAGCTTGCGTCTGCTCGGCGGCGGTCATCTCGAAGACGACAGTGTTTTTGGCAGTGTTTTTCTAGCGCTAGCCGCCTTCGGAGCGATCTCTTTTGCAAGAAACATCAAGTCCAAGAGCTCAGTCATCCTCGCGCGATGTTGCGTTGCAGCAACCAGTGGCCTAGCAGCTTGGGCCGGCTTTCGTGTCCTTGCGAACCTCGCGTCCAATCGCGGTCTCGACCTCTACACACGGAGTTTCACTAGGTTCGGCCAAAACTGGGACCTCTCGATTCACGGGCAAACTCACTACGACTTGATTGTCGCTGCCCCGATTCTTGTCGTAGCTGCGTTCTTCTGCGGCACATTCATCGGCCTCAGTCGCAAACCCATCGAACTGGCTGCCGTCTTGATAGGCGCTGCCGCTGGATTGGTGCTTTCCCCCAGCCTCTTGAAGTTCGACTGGAGCGCGAGCGCCGACCTCATTTCGAGTTCTCACTCGTCTGAAATGGCCCTCTTTGGCGGACTTGTCGCTGCGGGTGGCGCGTTACTGATGGCCATCTCCTCGAGCGGCTTGAATAGAAACCAGCGACTGATTGGTTGCGTGGTCGCCTTCGGCGGAATCGCCATGTGCCGCTTTCCAGAACAAGGCTACATCTCGATTCTAGATCCCTGGGTAAAGCGTGAGGTTCAGCCCCTTTGGGAACTAGACGCCCCCGTCGGCTTGATCACAATTGAACTCGACGAACTCGATGAGCCCTACGCGACCTTGGATCGCAAGGCGATTACCCCAATGCGAGAGATGGAAGTCGAGGATCGCTTGCAAATCATTCAGAGCTTTGCGCTCTTGGGTACGGAGCCCAGAGAAAAGAAGCCGCGGGTACTTTACGTGGGCCAACTCACGATGAGTCGCGCTCTTTTGATGAGCGATCTTGGGGTCTCCGGCATTGACCGCACGGCTAGCTGGAACACAGCCATGCCGGCACTTGAGCAAAAGCTCTTTGGTAGCACACCAAAGTGGTTCCCCGGCGAGATCCTGACAATGCCGGAAGCGCGCTTAGCCCTCGACCGCGGCGAATACGACCTCGTCATCGTTCCGCCGATTGCTGGGGACGCGCCCACTACACGCAATCTCGCTTCGCCCAAAGAAACCACAGTTGTGGTCTGGCTCGACGCAGCAAACGGTGTTGAGACTCAGCACTTAGGCGAATTTGTGCTCGCCAGCGTACCGGGGTTGACGAAGATGTTCATCGCAGTGGCCCATGGCCCGCAGGTGGATGCCGTGCGTTCCGAAAAGTCCTTCGGTTCGATCGCCTTCATTGAAACCGGCGAACCGACTTCAGGTATGCCTGCCCTTGAGTTTCTCGGCACGCCTGAATCCTCGCGGCGCGACATGCTGCAAGCACGTCTCGCTGGCCGCTTTGCAGAAGTGGAACGCTCCCCCGGAATCGCGGCTGGCCTTGCAACTCACTTCGGATCGCAAGTTCCCAGTTCTCCGTTCGAGAGTGCGGAGAGTAAGGTCGAACTCATACCCGATGCCCTCCGGCGCTTCTCTGAAGCTGGCCTGGCTGCGCATCCAAGTTCGCTCGTAGTGCAAGCGCTCGAGACCTGCGGCTTTCTCTTGGGAGAACAGCGCAAAGTCGAGGAGATCTACGAATACCTCGCTCAACCGGCGGAGCGCCACGCGCCCTGGCCTGGTTTGGAAGTCGCGCTCGCCCAAGCATCCATGGAATTCCTGGAACCCGAAGCCGCCCTCGAGAGCTTGAAGCGCGCCCACGAAGTCTGGGCGGGCAGCCCCCCGTCATGGGCCATGCAAGCGGATGCTGAAATGCAGGCCGGCGACGACAGCGCCGCGGTTCAGAGCCTGGAGAAGGCTTTGGCCCTCGCTCCCCACAACCATGAAATCGAGCGGCGCCTCGCCATCGCCTATTGCCGAGCCGCAGATCCTCGCGCGAAAAGTGCTCTTCAGGATGCGCTGGTGGAAGATCCGGAGGATTCTGAGCTCCTCAGATATCAGGAAGGAGGGCCATACAGTGCCCCCCAGGCCGGTTTTCGCAAATTAATGCAACATGAGCATTAGCAGGATCCAGCTGAATTCCACCTCGCCTCAAATCGCGGGGTAGTCTTCGCCTGTCGAGTGGGAGCGAGATCCCAACCCGACGAATTGGCCCTGCTCCGCAAGCAGCCCTTCACCGCCGCCGCTACCTAAGTCGCCCAGTGGAGAAGGTATATCGCCAGCCACCCATGGCTGGCACGCGCAATAGGGTCCGCTGACGTTTCTGCCTTTCCTATCCAAACGACGACTATGAACAGCAAATCACTCTCAAAGCTCTGCCTCGGAGCCTTGACTCTTTTTGGCGCCGCCGTGCTCGGCGAAGCTCAAATCGAACGCCTGACTCTCACACAGATGGTCAGTCGCACTGACAATGCTCTCATCGGCCAGATCGTCGCCAGCGAAGTGATTCGCATCGACCACCCGGTTGACGGACCCGAGCTCTACTTCACACAGCTCACCGTCGAGGGCAACTCACTTGAAAATGGCAAGTTCGAGACCACGGTCATCACCTTCGCCGGTGGATTCATCGACGACGAAAATGGTGTCTGGAACTCGGAAGCACCCTCCGCTGAAGACACCAAGGTCGGCAACGATGTCGTTGTGTTCTACAAGCACACAAACAACATGGGAGGCGACTTGGAAGCCAACTCGCTCTTCGCAGCTCACGGCGGTCTCTACCGCACCGTTGATGGCCCCTCAGGCAAGGTCGTCCTCGGCCGTGGCGAAGGCTACGCAGTCTCGACCAACATCAAGGTCCAGAATCTCGATTCAAGAATCACCGCGATCGCCAAGCTCAAGAACAAGTAGGAATCACAACTATGAAAATCTCAAACTTCATCGTCCCCAGCTTGGGGCTCGGCATAGCAGTATCACTTCTGCTTCCTACACAAAACATAGAGGCCTGGTCGCTGATCGGCGGCAGCCTCAGCCAGAACCAGCGTGACTTCAGAGTCTTCAACAACTTCTCTGATGCAAGCGACAACAACAACCAAACGCCGGACGATCAGTACCCCGGAGCCCAGGGAGCTGTCATGGCAATCTGGAAAGCCAGCGTGGAATGGGGCGTCGGGCCTCACGGTGACGGTAGCGGAGATAGCACTCAAGCGGCGATTGGCTCAGGAGAAGCGAACTTTGACCCCAGCTTTCAAGGGCTCGCTACCAGCACCGGCAACTCCAACGGCAACACGCACTCGCAGATCTCCGGCTCCTCCGGTGGAGTGCTCGCCTACTGCGAAACACCGATCAGCGACGGGTGGCGCATTCGTTACTACGAAAGCATCAACTGGGCTGACGGTCCTAGCACCATCGCCGGAAATTCTTATGACATCCAGGGCGTTGCTTGTCACGAATACGGACACGCACTAGGGCTTGGTCACAGCGCGGCCAACGGCGCCACGATGTACCCCTCAATTGGTAACGGCATCGAAGCACAACGCTCGATCTCCAACGACGATCGCGGGGGTCTAGCCGCAATCTACGGTGCCGCCAGCGCGAGTAAGCCGATCATCACGGATGTCGCGGTCAGTGGAAACCTGATCGCCATCACGGGTTCCAACTTCGACGGCTCCGGAAACGAAATCTGGTTCACCCAAGCAGGTTCCGGCGGCAATGGAACTCCGATCAAGGTCACCAGCTTGAACTCGAACGGAACGCTAATTACCGCCACGATCCCGGCAACGGCTGGACCCGGTGACGTCTTGGTCAGGCGTAATAACACGAGCCACTCGGGGCTCTCTAACGCATGGCCTACGGACCTTGAAAATTCCGGCACGGTCTGCAACACCCCCGTTTCCTACTGCGCCTCCTCGGCCAATTCAGTCGGACCAGGCGCTGTCATCAGCTACACAGGAACGAACGGGATCGCCGCCAACGACTTGGCGCTCACCTGCATCGGATTGCCCTCGAACGCTGCGGGCATCTTCTTCTATGCCGACAATCAGAATGCGACTCTTTTCGGCGAAGGCCTGCTTTGTGCGACCGGGAACATCAAGCGCTTCAACGTCCAGTTCAGTGGCGCTCTCGGATCGGTCAGCCGCCCTCTCGACTACAATGCAGCACCGCTGAACAGCGGAACGGGCCAGGCCATCTCGGGCGAGACCAAGAACTTCCAGTTCTGGTACCGCGACATTTCTGGCGGCCCCAATGGCTTCAACACGAGCGACGCACTCAGTGTGACCTTCTGCGATTGAGAAACGAGCCCGTCCTTCCTCGGGCGATTCAGATCCATGAAAAGGGTCCCCAAAGTCCAAATTCGGGCATTGGGGGCCCTAATCGCTGCTACCCAGGGCTGTATCGCGGCCCTCGCTCCCGGTTCTAACTGAATCGTAATGCCTGCGTGCGGTTTCGCCCGGATTACCCCTCACCGCGAACTCAAACCACCGGGTAGTATCAAGAGCGCACGTCCATTGGCGCCAAGAAACGGGTCTTTCACGAAATTACCAAATCTTGGGGATCCAACCCCTTGGCATATCCCGTCCTGAGGCCCATGGGCATGACTCGTGCCTGTCCCACCGATCCATAGATCGCCTGGCACGTCACTCCCCCCCAAAAACTGACTACGAAGCTTAGAAAGAAGGATTTCAGAAGCATGAAGCACAATACTCTGATGAAAGGCCTGGTGGCCGCCGCAGCACTTGTTGCCGCCGTCACCACAGGCACCGCTCAAATCGAGCGGCTAAACCTCGATCAAATGATCGAGCGCACAGACAACGCCGTCATTGGCAAAATTGTCAAGCAAGAGGTCATCCGCATCGATCACCCGACGGACGGCCCCGAGCTCTACTACACACACCTGACGGTCGAAGGCCGCTCCTTGGTAAACGGCAAGAGCACGACCCAGGTCGTGACCTTCCCCGGTGGCTTCATCAACGATAAAGAGGGCGTCTGGAACTCAGAAG
>JBLIOI010000197.1:0-5897 GCA_047639675.1 Planctomycetota bacterium
GCTGCTCCATCATTAATTGCGGAAGCATTGGCGGCCGTGACGCTGCCGTCCTTCTTAAAGGCCGGGCGCATCTTGGCGATCGACTCGGGGGTCATTCCTTCGCGAATCGTCTCGTCCGTATTGAACTCGATCGGATCCTTCTTGCGTTGCGGAATTGAAATCGCAAAGCGCTCGTCATCAAAGCGTCCAGCCGCTGTGGCTTCCGCTGCTTTCTGATGGCTGCGCGCGGCGAACTCATCCTGAGCTTCGCGGGTGATCTCGTACTTCTCCGCCACCATCTCGGCTGTAATGCCCATGTGGAAGTCGTTGTAGATTTCCCACAGACCATCGTGAACCATCGAGTCGATCAAGTTGCCGTGACCGAGACGTTGACCCGCGCGCGCTTGGGGTAATAAATAGGGAGCGTTCGTCATGCTCTCCATGCCACCCGCAACAACGACGTCAGCATCGCCTGCGCGAATCGCTTGAGCCGCAAGCATCACGGCCTTCAATCCGCTACCGCAGACTTTATTAATAGTGAAGCTACCGACCTCGTCGGGAATGCCTGCACCACGCGCCGCTTGACGGGCTGGGTTCTGACCGAGGCCCGCGGGCAAGACGTTGCCCATAATCACTTCCTCGATTTGCTCGGGCGACAAGCCCGCGCGCTCAACAGCATTCTTAATTGCGAGCGCTCCAAGGGCGGGAGCCTGAAAGCTCGTCAACCCGCCCTGAAACTTAGCGATGGGTGTGCGACAGGCACTGGCGATGACAACTTCTCTCACAGGGTTTCCTCACGGTCATTTGGACCGAAGATGGGGGTCAGCAGGAGCCTCGAACCAAGCCCGGATTGCGGTGACAACGGGGCAGAGCGAGCGTTCTGGCCCACAAATATAGGGCAGTTGCGATGATTTCTCCAGCCTGCGCCCAGATCCCCGAAGGCAAAGACTTCCGGACAACGGGGGTAGTACTGCTTATGAGCTTCCAGAGGACTACCGTTTACACGAGTTTGATCCCCGATCGGGAATCGAGATCTGACCAGTTCTACGTTTCGTATCGAAGAGACCGTTGAAACGGCCAGCTAAAAGGCGTATCCACGACCCTAAGAAGCCCCTCGAGGGCACCTATCATGGTGATCGAAGAAGTGGAATTTGTGCGCGGATTACAGGCGCGAAACGAAACGGCTGTGGAGTCGTTTCTTGAGCGCTACCGGTCTCTCCTCTTTCATTGCATTGGCAACTTCGAGCGCGACCCGGCGGGTCGCGACGACCTTTATCAAGAGTTGGTGCTCTACACCCTGGAGCGCCTCGATGCGGACCGTTTTGACGCCAATAAGGGCTCCCTCGGGACCTGGCTCTACCGGGTTGCTTGGTGCCGCTGCGTCGACATCAAGCGTCGCGGCCAAGGTTCACGGCCGACCCGTACCGCCTCCCCCGGCGACATCATTCCCGATCGCCCGGACACCTCCCCCGGCCCTGGTGATCAGGCGGGTGTCTCGGAAATTGGAACCCTCGTGCGCCGCGCCCTGGTTCAGCTCGAAGGCGAGGAACGCAGTCTCTTGGACCTGCGATTCGTTCAGGAGCAAACCCTCGGCGAAATTTCTGGCCAATTGGGAATCTCTCACGAACAGTGCAAATACCGGCTCAAACAGGCTTCTACGGCCCTTAGACGCGTCTTGCTCAACGACTTCTCGCTCGAGAAGATGGCAGATGCGGAAGGCTATTTACAAAAAAACGCCAATAGCTGACCGATCCGAACAAGTTCGAACGGACACACTAAAGAGAAGTCTCACCCCACGATGCATACCCCCAAAACGAGGACACTACCGCCGCTTGATAGAGCGACCCCCGGTGAGCTGGAACACGCTCTGTTGCATTGGGACGAGCTCGAACCGGCGTCACTTGTGGCCCTGGCTTCTCATCCGGAAGCTGGCAAGCGCCTGGCCGGATTGCGGACTGTAGAGCGCTGGATGAGCGAGCAGATCGCCACAACGCCGGTCGCTACAACAGAAGGGGCAGACTCAAACCCCATCGGCAAATGCCCCTCGGCGGAGCTGCTTTTCGACTTTGGTCGTGGGCCGGGCTTCGCGCAACTGGGTAGCGAGCTGGAAGGGAAGATATCGGAACACCTCGGCCAATGTGAGGATTGTTCGCACCTGGTCAAGAGCTTGCAGACTCCCCCGCCGCTGCCCCTCGATTTCTCGCTGGTCAGTGACGAAGAGCACCCGCCGATCCCGGAACTAGACGATTTGGTCGAGCCTGCGCGCCCCATGCGGCCTGCAGCGAGCTTGCGCCCCTTCTTGGTAGCAGCCAGCCTGGCCGGCATCGCCTTGATACCTCTCTATATGAGCGTCGGCGGCAGTAGCTTGGCGGATCTGCCCCAAGCACCCATCTTTCGCGGAGCAGCCCTCGATCAGCTGCATTTCCCGCGTGGCCCGCTCCTGGCGCTCACCGGCGAAAACGGTGCAACGAGTGCAATACCGAGCTTTGAGATGGAGGCCATAGCCGAGGCCACGGAGTACCGCGTCGAGCTTTTCCAGAACGAGGGCGGCGCCTTCGATTCTGGCTCCCGCATCCAGAACTTGCGGTCCCAAGACCCGATCGTCTTCGGAGCCCCTTTGACTCCGGGTCACTACACGTGGCGCGGTTGGGCGGAAGTCGATGGGTTGGAGCGCGATTTAGGCGCCTTGGATTTCCAGGTCGTGGCCAATGCTGGTCTCGCCGCCAGCGCCTCCGCCCTCGGCAAGTCCCCCGGTACGAGTGAGTTGATCGAGTTGATCGGCGAACTCCATGAATCGGGATTCACAAGCGATGCGCGCACGACCGCCCGCCGCTTGCCCGCAAGCCCGGAACGGGACGAGTACCTGGCTCCGCCTGCGCGCTAGCGCGTGTCTAGCGCCAACAACAAGCTGGTCTTTGGAATCAGCGTGGCTCTGGTTGGCTGGGTCGTATTTCAGCAGTACCGGTCACAGCTCGCGCCCCCCATCCAGGCCCAGGAGCCGCAAACGCTGGAGCCGAAAGCGCGAGTTGTTGTCTATGAAAAGCGCGACTACGGAATCGACTACGCGAACTTCGTCGCTGACTTGGGCAAGTATCGTGCTGGCGACGATGCGGTTCTAGCGAGCCTGCGATTAGGCGCCGCGCTACTCTCCGAGTGGCACGCACGGCCGGACGCGGTACGCGCCGTCGAATACTACGCAGGACTCTCTGCGAGCGAGCGGCGCAGTGGCCAAGACGCCTACGATGAATTCGTCGGTCTATGGGGCGGAGTGAGTGAGTACACCGCCACTGGCTGGGACGAGGACTTGGTGACCTATCTCGACGAGTTGCGTCAATTCGTTGCCCGCACCCTGCCCGCCGCCGACTTTGTACCAGCGGGTCGAGCCTTGGCTTTAGCTGCCGATATCGAGATCACTTGGGTTGAGTACTTGCGTACGGTCGATGATTTGCGTGATGACGTCTTGGCTTCAGCAACTCGCAACCTGCGCGAATCTATTGCGATCTTTGAGCGCGCAGGGATGCTAACGCCGCAGCTTCACCCGATGTGGTTGCAAGGACGCCTCGAAATTCTCTCAGGACGTGAAGCGCAAGCCAAGGAACGCTTTACCCGTTGCGCAGAACTTGCCACGCAGACGCGTGTAGAAGACTACCGCGAACGATCGATCCTGCGGCTGATTAGGATGGCGCGGGACGAGGGCAATGCACCACGTGTGCGCGAGCTACTTGAGGAACTGGCGCAGTTTCGTACAGCGGACGAGACTTGGGAACTTACGCGCGAATACGCCGTGCTTCTCATTCATCAGGATGAACCCGAGCGAGCCGCTGAATTCCTGATTCGAAACCGGCCGCGGGAAGTAACGGACTTGAATTCTTGGCGCTTTGCGATGGCGATCGCACGCATGCGCATGGGTGAGTTCGACGCATCGCGCGAACTGCTGAAAAAGATGCCGGCGGAGGGCAAGCACCAGGATTCGCTGCTCTTGCGCGCAACGCTGGATTTGGCCCAAGGTGACCCTGGCTCGGTGCTGGCTGCCCTCGACCTTCCGAAGAGTGAGCTTCCACGTTTCGGTGAACGCGGTTTGAGTCGTGCACAAGTCTTGATCGGTGAAGCGCATTTGATGGAAGGTCGCGCGCAAGCCGCCCTGGACGCCTTGGCTTATGCGCGCGAAATTGCAGATCGCTGGGAAGCCCGACTTGAAGAGCAGAGCTCTCTGGAGACGACTAGCGCCACAGTCATGGGCGAATGGTTGGGATTGCATTCCGTCGTGCTCGAAGCGCGAGCTCTCTTTGCACTGCAACGCCCGCTCGACGCCGCCCTTCTCATCGAACGCGCGCACTCGGCGCATTGGCGCACGGAGACCCTCGGCGCTGAGACCCTCGGTGCTCTGGACTTGCGCGCCTGGGCTGCGCCCTATGCACACGGACTGATCACCTGGATATCTGGTGCCGACTCAGGACTTGCCATTCACATCAGCTCCCAGGGGATCGCCACCGGGATCGAGTTTGACACCTCGCGGCGCGAGTTGCAGCGCGCTGCAAGACGCTTGCGTGGAGCCCTGCTTTGCGCTGATGCTGAGGGGGTCACGCGCATCTCGTCCGAACTCAGCGACGTGCTATTTCCTGAAGCGCTGAAGCGTTCACTGCAAGACAGTGCCGAGCCCGATGGCCGGCTCTTGTGCCTGGCCCATGGGGAAATTGAACGCCTTGCTCTGGAAGCCATCGAGCTTGATGGCCTTACTCTCGACCAGCGAGCGGCCCTTCTGATTCTTCCGGGACTCCCCGCAAAACGCCCCGGCCTTCCCGCACAAACTCCGGGGCGCTGGCGATTGCTCGGAGCGCCGCTGGACGTTGACGGAATCGAGCGCTTGCCCGCTGCTCGCGAGGAGCTAGATGAATTGCGCGATCTCCTTCCCGAGGCCCAGACCTTTGGCGAGCACGACTTCGATCGGAGGAGCTTGGTCGAAGCGCTTGAGTCCGGCGACTCGTTGCACATCGCGACACACTTGGGAACTTCTGAGTCTTGCGATTCGGAGCGCTTCGCAGCTGTGGGCTTGGAGCTCTCCGGCGGGTCTCTATTATGTGCGAGTGACATAGCTCTGATCGAAACCTCCGCTGCGCTTGTAGTTCTCGCTGCT
This sequence comes from Planctomycetota bacterium, assembly GCA_047639675.1. Classification (GTDB taxonomy): domain Bacteria; phylum Planctomycetota; class UBA1135; order UBA1135; genus JABACD01. Next base: position 5,114 of record JBLIOI010000197.1, read on the forward strand.
TGCGAAACAGCAGAAGGCCGCCAACTCGACGGACGCGGATTGCAGGGAGTCTCACGAGCTCTCTTGGATAGCGGCGCGCGGGACTTGCTCGTGACCCTCTGGCCCGTGCGCGATGACATCGCGCGACAGTTCACGCCCCTCTTCCACGCGGCTCTCATCTCAGGAATGGGACCCGCACGATCTGCTCGTCAAGCTCGCCGTCAACTGGCTCAAAACGGCGTTTCTGCGGCGGATTGGGCTGCTTTCCGAGTCATCGGCCGCGACTAGAAGGCCCACGCCAGAAAATTTTTCTCTCCAGCCTCTTTCGGTCCTCAAGCACTTGCGGACTTGTTCCGATATCTCGGGGACTTGGGTCGCAGCTCGCGACTCATAAGAAGGAAGGAAAAGAGAGACATGATTACCGCAACAATCCTCGCCGGCTTTGGAATCGCTCTGGCCCCGCAGACTGGAGATGCAAACGTTCTAAGTTCCCATGTGGAACTCGACTCTAGCATCACCCTCTCTCTGCAGATTGAGGAGACCCACCTTGCAGTACAAAGTTTGATCGACGCTCCGCAACTCATGATCTTCGCGAGCGGAGATGATGGATCGCAAGCGGCTTTTTGGCTCCCCCCGGGAGCCAGATACGAAGAGGATTTCCCGCGCGGAACTCTGACTGGTATCGAACTGGAAGTTCTCACCGTCACCGCTGGTGCTTGGGTGACAACAGGCTCTCTCGTTCTTAGCGATTCCCTCCCGTCGCTCGTCGGCGGACTCTGGGTATTGGATTGCGGTCACGCAGTGG
>JBLIOI010000198.1:0-5872 GCA_047639675.1 Planctomycetota bacterium
ACGAGGATGTCTTCGAGAACGCCGACGCCCTCGACATCGAACGTCCCAACGCCAGCCACCATCTCTCGTTTGGTTACGGCGTCCATTTCTGTATGGGCAGTCGCTTGGCGGAGCTTCAGGTTCGGGTGTTGTGGGAGGAGATCCTGCAACGATTCAATCGCATCGAAGTGCAGGAAGAACCGAACCGTACCTTCTCATCGTTTGTGAAGGGCTACAGCGACTTACCGGTTGTGCTGACACGCAAGTGATCAACGGGGCGATGGGGGTAGGGAGTTTAAGCCCGGTATTTCGACGAGGTTCCGGTATCGGTGCCACGAAGAACCCGCGCGTCCGAGCCATCAGCCCCGAACCGGGCGATTCGGAATGACGAGCCCGGAGCCGCGGCCGACGCAGTCGCAAGCCCAGCTTTGCTGGCCCGACCTCGTCTGACCGTTCGATCGCGAACGCCTGGTCGCCTCGATCTCGTCGCTGTCTTTCTGGGCGGAACGATGACTTTTGCACCACGTACTCCATCGGCTTCATCAATCGCCGTCGTGTCATAAGCGGCGTCGGCCGTGAAGCTTGAAATTGGCCCATTCATCTTGTCGATGCGATTGAGCGCGGCGTTCGAAGCGTCAGCATTCCCGTCGGTGAGAACCTCGGCATCGATCATTTCAGGCCGATCGACACCGAGATGAAGTTTCTTCCAAGCGCGCTTGCCGCTGCCTCCATACTTGACGGCTGCGCACTCGCCCTGGCCAACGATCGATAATCCCGTGCTGTCGCCGTTGAGAGGGAAGGGTTGGTCTTTCGCGTTTTGAGGACAGGCAGCAGGATGTCAGAGTGGACTCGGAGCATCTTATGTATTGCGCTGTGCAACAAGATCCACGACCGGTTCCGTGTCGCAAACTTGTTCGGGTCCCTCTACGATGCAGGCGCTCCAATCGAAGACTCGGAGACTGCTCATGATACGCAGCGGCCGCACATGGCGCCTGGAATGACCCTCCCCGCATGATACGCGGCCAAATGGATCGACTGAGCTTCACCGTCAGGCTGTTGGCCGGCCCCAATGGGTGGACCAAGAAAGGGACCGGGATACATGTGTCGTGAGTGAGGGAGACGAAAGCGATGCGGCAAGCTTGACTCAAAAAACTGTAGCGGTCAGCTATCGCCCCGATATCGACGGGCTGCGTGCCGTCGCTGTCCTCGCGGTCGTACTTTTTCACTTTGGCGTGGAACCGTTTGGTGCAGGCTTCGTTGGCGTCGACGTCTTTTTCGTGATCAGCGGGTTTCTGATCACTGGTCTCCTCCACAAGGAAATCGTGGAGGAGCGCTTCTCGCTATCCCAATTCTACGTACGTAGAATCAAGCGCATCCTGCCGGCACTGCTGGTCGTCACACTTTGCACACTCGGGGCGGGTGCGGTGCTTCTCTTGCCATCTGACCTCGAAAGACTGGCGGAGCAATCGGCGTACGCAATCGTCGGGCTCTCGAACTTCCATTTCTTCTTCGAGTCCGGGTACTTTGATCGTGCCGCAGAATTCCTTCCCCTGCTTCATACCTGGTCCCTAGGTGTAGAGGAACAGTTCTATCTTTTTGGCCCGCACTGATGATGTTCGGCACTTTCGCTCTTAGAGGCCGAAGGGGAATGCCAGAACTCATCATCATACCGGTCGTACTTGCGAGCCTGGCCTTCTCACTTTTGAAGACATCCGATGACCAGACATTCGCCTTCTTCATGCTACCTACCCGAGCTTGGCAGCTGGGACTTGGTGGGCTGCTCGTGCGCGCACCGGCGCTCGCGATACGATGGCAGTCCGAAACGCTCCGAGTCGCGGGTCTCGCAATGATTGTTTTCGCGATCACTGCAATCGATCCCGAGGCTCGCTATCCGGGGACCAACGCGTTGATCCCAACGGTCGGGGCCTCCCTGATCATATGCCATCCCGCGTCGACTCTGCAGTTTCAAGATTTCTTAGCCTGCGCGTAATCGTGTCATTGGGTTTGATTTCGTATTCCCTCTATTTGTGGCACTGGCCCATCTTGACCTTCTATCGGTTTTGGGCGAGCGGTATGGAACCAAGTCTCGCGACCAGCTTGTTGCTCATTCTTCTTTCGGTCGTCATGTCAGTGTCGTCATGGCGATTTGTCGAGCAACCGGTGCGCCGATCCAGCTTGAGTAATTCGAGCGTATTTCTCCGGGCCGGATGTGCAGTCGTGGCGGTCATCATCATTGGCGGTGCACTGCGAATGAGCGGTGGACTTCCACAGCGGTTCGACGATGAAACGGTGCGGATCGGTTCTTATTTGGACTACAAGCGCCCCGAGCCCGAAGGCCGCGACTGCAATGTCGGGTTGAGCCCCGAGGAGCGGGTTTGCCTTAGCGCCGAGTACGGAAAACCGAAGGTCGCACTGATCGGCGATAGCCATGCGAAATCTTTCCTGGCACCGCTTATGAGCGCGTTCCCCGATTTTGAATTCTTCTATTTCGGTTCATCGGGGTGCCGTCCAGTATTGAACACTGTCGGTAGAGCGTCTTGCGTCGAGCTCCGTCAGTACGCGCTCGAAGAGGTCGTGCCCGCCATGGGCTTCGACGCAGTTTTCGTCGTCGCGCGATGGCGAAACGGCGAGTCTGAGTTGATCGGCGAAACGGTGAAACATCTGTCGTCCCACACTGGCAAGGTGATCGTGTTCGGGCAGACCATGGAATACCGAACTGATTTGCCCGCCTTCATCGTCGCCGACAACTTGCCCCGCAAAAAACTCAACCCGAAGAAAGTGCTGAAGCGCTACAGCGCGCTAAAGGAACTGGATGCCCAAATGCGCCAAGATTTGACAGGGCTTCCGGTTCAGTACTTTTCGACGCTGGACACGCTGTGCCCCAACGGAGAATGCAAGTACCTGACACAGGCGGGCGTTCCCTTTGCGTGGGACTACGGTCACATGACAATGGAACGAGCGACGTCGGTGCGAAGTGACTTCCGCAGCCAAGGATTGGAACTACCGTAGCGAAGGTCGGGACTTCCTCGGGCAGCGGGTTCGATTCCCGCCGCCTCCACCATTGATTGGCTTTGCCCATCGGGTTGCGCGACAAGGCTTCGACGAACATCACCCGCTCCGCGATTTTCTTCTAGCGGCTCCGCACATTACATGATCTCGCCGACTCGAATACTCCCGATCTCTCCCGTTTTACTTCTCTTCGAGTTCTGAGAGAATCTTTGCAATCAACGGACTACGGTCCTTCTTCAACGCATTGAGGAACGGCGTAGGAGTATTGGTTTTCGAATCGTACTTCCCGCTCCACGCGGTGATCTCAAGCATTACCGGCAGCAGGTCTTTGCCCTTCTCGGTGAGTTGATAGATGGCTTTCGATCGATTGTCGGGGTCAACTTCTTTCTCGACCACACCGTGTTGCTCAAGGCGTTGCAGCCGGTTCGCCAGGATGTTGGTCGAAATCCCTTCGTCCGAAGCAAGAAACTCGCTGTAGTGCCGCTTGCCGTGAAACATCAGATCACGAATTACCAGCAGCGTCCATTTGTCGCCGAACGTTTCCAGGACGAAGTTGATCGGGCAGTTGGAGCGGCAAAGATCTGAGTCATGCGCCATTCGTGAAACCTTATTCGAGCCACTTGCGAAATGCAAGTGCTTGGATACTCTTGCATCGACTTGCATTTTGCAAGTACTTGAGGAGAGAGGGGCCGTGTATGTCCAAAATTGGCAGTCGATTGATTTCTGCTTTGAGTGCCGTATTCACGATTCTGATGTTGGGGCTGCTCTGGTTGTATGCATTCAGCCAGAGCCCTCTTAGCGCCGAGGAGGTCGACCGCTATATCGAACGCATCGAAGCCCATGCGCACAAACCCGGAGGGCGTCACGACATGGCGGAACTGCGCCGATTTCTTGATAGCGATGACGGGCGGGCCTTTTACACAGTCAACTTGTACGAGTTCAACGATCGTGCGCAGTACTTTGATGACCAACCGCATCAAGAGTCTGGGCGCGAAGCCTTCGGGCGCTTCAGCAAGGTCATGCTTCGACTCTTGGCGAAGCGTGCGTCGCACCCCATCCTCGGCAGCGATTGGGCAGACATTGCCTCGAGCGGTTGGGATCGCATCGTCGTTGTCCGCTACCGAAGCCGCAGAGATATCGCCGAAATTTTCGCCAGCCCAGAGTTCTCCGAAGCCAGCGCACACAAGTGGGCTGCACTCAAACGCAACGACCGGATGTTGGTTCGGGGATTGCACATTCCAGAACTGCACGTGCCTTTGGCCGTACTTGCTTTGGCCGGGGGAGCCTTCGCAGCTTGCCTGCTCCTCGCGGAGTCCAGTTCAGGTAGGCGGCATCGGGTGGGCTGACCGTCGTCCGCGGAGTCGCAGGCGCAGGCCAATGAATGCGCGCATGGCCGTGAGCTGCATGCGGAGCCCTTGGGCACGGGAGCGCGGCGGGAAGAGGCCGGTGCCCGACGCATGCGCGAGGTCCAACACCCCGGGCAACAGATACACGTCCAACACTTTGGAGGGGATCGCCTGGCGCAGCTGCGCCTGCTCGTCTGCGCCGAGGCGCAGGATCTCGTCTCGCACATCCATGCGGCTCTGTTCGCGGTATGGCACGGCGATCATGCGCGTCGGGCCGTAGCCGAGGTCGAGGGGTACCCACTCGTCGCCGTCGCGCAGGGCTTTTCGGTTGCCCTCGAGATACGGCACGAAGCCACGTGCCATCTCGGACCAGAATGGCGACCAGGTTTCGGGAATCGCGTCATCTGCAATCCATTTCCCCAGCGTCTCTGGAGTGTCCCAGCAGCGCTCGACATAGCGGGCCACCGAAGGGGCCACTCTTTCGATGAGCTCAAGGGGAAAGGGGTCGTTCAGGAAGTGGGCGACGGCGCCGCCGGTGAAGGCAAAGTCGGCCAGGCAAGGAGAATTGCCGAGTAGGTAGTCGTGGTCTTCGAGGTGGCGGGAGAGGTTGACGAGGAAGGCCTCAAACCAGACCGGTATATCGGCGCCGGTCTCCCGAGTCGAGGCAACGCGCTCGCCGGTTCCTCGGCCCATGAAGTTTTCGAGCATGGCGCCTAGCGGACGAGCGCTCGCGGTTACAGCCGCGCGTTCTGCCTGGTCGAGTTCGTCGAGCGGTCGACGGAGAATGCCCTTCGCGAGGAAGCGCTGTGCCATCAGCTCGGCTGTTCCGGGGATCTCCCAGCGAGTGTACATGGCCGCCCGAGTGAACCACTCGTCGATCCATTCCTCGAACAGTCGGCAGGCGATGCGCTGCACGGGGGTGTTCGGGAGGAGCGGCCGCTCGGGGAAGCGCTGGTCGAGGAGTAGCGCGATGGGGGTCGAGTCGCGCAGTACCCAGTCTTCCGGCGTGTGCAGTGCGGGGATGGCGTGGCTGCCCGCGCGCTCGGCAATGGCGTCCTTTCCCATCGGTCGTGCCGCCGAGCGGTACGCAATGCGCTTGTGCCGCAGCACGGCCTCTAGCTTTCGGGTGAAGAAGGAGTTGTCGTCGCCGTGTAGAACGTAGAGGCCAGGGAACATCAGTGCTCCTGAAATTCGAAGATAGGTGAAATCAACGTCCGGTCAGAGCTGCGAAAGGATGAGCTCCGTGATCAACGCCAGTGAATCGCCGAGCTGCTTGCCGCCGCACCTGCAGATAACGTTGCTGTTGTCAGACCGCGCCAAGCGCTGTCAGCACGAGGAGGATTGCGAGCACGCGCATGAGCAATTTGGCTTTCACCTTCACCTCCATCTTCGGTTTCGATGTCGGGTTCGACATCGCTGCTACAGCGAGATCACGTGACCGTCCGCCGGACTCGTGTGGCCGGATAAGGTTTCTGTAAAGACGCGCGACACGCCATCGCGCCCACTGCTTCGGTGGACGTTCAGCCAAGCATCGCTGG
>JBLIOI010000199.1:0-5846 GCA_047639675.1 Planctomycetota bacterium
TCACGACGTTTCGGACGTTGGCCCGCAGGTGCTTTTCGATGGCTGTACGCCCTCAGATGAGAGCTTGCGCGAGTGGGAGGAGTCGAGCGAGGCTTCTAGGCCTGAGGATCATCCTCCGCTCTAGTGCGTGACGGGCCTCAGTTCCGCGATCCTCTCGCTTGACATATGCGTCTTGGCGAATATAAGGGTGCCCATGGCATCTATCGAAAACACCTTTCGCGCCCTTGCTGACGGCACGCGCCTGCGGATCCTCTGTCTGTTGAGCTCTGGTGAGCTTTGCGTCGGGGATCTCGTGGATCTACTAGAGGTGCCTCAACCCACGGCTTCCAGGCACTTGGCTTACCTGCGGGGAGCAGGGCTCGTCGACACTCGGCGGGAGGGTCAGTGGGCCTTTTACTCGTTGACGAAACCGACGAAGGGCTTTGGGGAGAAGCTCCTGGCTCTCCTAGAGTCCTGTCGAGACGAGCAAACTGAGTTGCGTGCCGATGCTCGCCAGGCGGCGAAGTTACGTAAGTCAGGCGGTTGCTGCCCCGCTAAGGTCAACAGCGCTGGAGTGGCCCGATGAGAGTTGGAATCAATGGCTTCGGCCGAATAGGACGCCTCGCGCTGCGTGCGGGGTGGGGGCGTGAGGATCTAGAGTTCGTGGCCGTCAATGAACCGCACGCCAGTGTCGATACGATGGCCTTGCTGCTAGAGTTCGATAGCGTTCAAGGCCGTTGGCCCCATACGTGCCAAGCGTCGGGTGAGAAGCTTCAAATCGATGACAGCAAACTCGCCTTCACGCAGCACTCATCGCCAGAGGAGATTCCCTGGAGAGAGCTTGGCGTTGAATTGGTCTTGGAGTGCAGTGGTAAGTTCAGGACTAGCAATACGCTCAGGCCGCACTTGAACGGTGGTGCGCGCCGCGTGGTCGTTTCCGCGCCAGTCAAAGATGGCCCGCCGAACATTGTAATGGGCGTGAACCACGATCAGTTCGATCTCAATTTGGAGCCCATCGTTACGGCGGCGTCTTGCACCACAAACTGCTTGGCTCCGGTTGTTCGAGTGCTGCACGACGGGATTGGAATCGAGCACGGGATGGTGACAACGATTCACAACCCGACGAACACACAATCGGTTCATGACGCGCCGCACGAGGATGCACGGCGCGCTCGTTCTTCACAGCTGAGTTTGATTCCGACGTCAACAAATTCCGCTACAGCAGTGACGCTCATCATCCCCGAGTTGGCAGGGAAGCTCGATAGCATCGCGGTCCGCGCGCCCGTACTCAACGCCTCGCTGACGGACTGCGTTTTTCAGATGGAGCGCGACACTACGGTGGAAGAGATCAATGCTCTGCTCTTGAAGGCCTCTTCGTCCGGAAAACTTCAGGGTATTCTCGGGCACGAGACTCGCCCACTGGTCAGCGCAGACTACGCTGCGGATCCTCGCAGTTCGATAGTGGACGCTCTATCGACTCGCGTAACCAACAAGCGACTGGTAAAGGTACTCGCTTGGTATGACAACGAGTGGGGCTATGCGAATCGACTGGCTGAACTCGCCGCTCTTGTAGGGCAGGGCCTCTAGTCTCGGAATGCGCAATCTGCGCGATTATGCGGTGATTACGGGCACCTACTGGGTGTTCACGTTGACCGATGGTGCGTTGCGAATGCTGATGTTGTTGCACTTGCATCAACTCGGCTGCGCGCCGCTTGAGATCGCGTCGCTCTTTTTATTCTACGAGTTCTTTGGCATCGTGACCAATCTCTTTGGCGGCTGGATCGGTGCCCGCCATGGATTGAAGCTGACCCTATTCGCTGGCGTTGCGCTACAGATATTAGCCTGCCTATTACTCGCGGCGCGGGTTGAGAGCTTGAGCATCCCACTCTTTATGGTTGCGCAAGCAATGAGTGGTACGGCGAAGGACCTGACGAAGATGACTTCCAAGAGTTACGTGAAGCTCGTCGCTCCTCCGGGGGATCCGCACGGTTTGATGCGTTGGGTTGCGGTTCTGACGGGGTCCAAGAATATGCTCAAGGGGATCGGGTTCTTCCTCGGCGGGCTGCTCTTAAGCACAGTCGGATTTAGCGGAGCATGCCTTGGCATGGCGGCAGCGCTGGGCTTGAGTTTGGTCATCGCTTCTGCGCTGCTACCTCGTGCGGCGGGGCGTTCGGTGAATAAAGTGCATCTCAAGGAGCTCATATCCCGCGACTCGAAAGTGAACTGGCTATCGGCTTCGCGTTTGTTCCTGTTCGGTTCCAGGGACATCTGGTTTGTGCTAGCGCTTCCCATCTTCCTCTCTAGCCAGCTCGGTTGGACACACCCGCAAGTTGGAGCGTTTCTCGCGACGTGGGTGATCGGTTATGGGATCGTTCAAGCCCTTGCTCCGGCTTACGTCGGCGGCAAGAGCGGAGTTCCAGATCGTCCGGCTCCAAACGCAAGAAAGCTCAGTCATTGGACTGCGGCGCTGCTCTTGCCCCTCGCTGGAATTCTGGCGGGGCTTCTCACGGGTGCAGGGCCGCTTGCGACCCTCGCAATTGGCCTCATCGTGTTTGGAGTGATCTTTGCCACGGGCAGCTCCATGCATAGCTATCTGATCGTTGCTTATGCCGACGACGATAGGGTGTCGCTCAGCGTCGGTTTCTACTACATGGCGAATGCTGCGGGACGCTTAGTCGGAACCGTTCTCTCCGGCGCGCTGTTTCAGGCTGCAGGCGAGGGCACGAATGGCCTGCTTCTGTGTATAGCCGGGTCGTTGCTCTTTGTCGTTGTTTCAGCGCTCCTGTGTGTCCCTTTACGTCGGGCAGAAGCAATCTGATCCCCAACCTTTGGGGCTCGGGCAGTATCATGAGAGCGAAAGACGTCGCCAACGGCGAGTCCAGCGAGGCTCGCTCCGATCCGCAAATCCCAACCCTTGGAGCTGGCTCGATGAAACCTCAAGACACTTCTTATGCCCTCAAAACTGTTGTTGCTTTGGGCTTTGAGGAAACCGTTGGGCGCGTCCGTGAAGCCTTCGCTAATGAAGGCTTCGGCGTGCTCACTGAAATCGACATCAAGGCAACGATGTAAGCCAAGCTCGACGCTGACTTCCGTCCCTAGGTAATCTTGGGAGCGTGCAATCCGCCGATCGCACATGCGGCACTTCTGCACGACACGGACATCGGCCTGCTCTTGCCGTGCAATGTCATCGTCTACGAGGGAAGTGACCCAAAGGAAAGCGTGGTTGCTGCGATCGAACCGGTGGTGCAATTAGGTGTGACTGGAAGCGACAGTGTCGTCCAGATGGCAAGCGAAGTGCGCGAGAAGCTAGCGCGAGTACTTGACGCTTTGCCGGGTTAATTCACCCTTCCATCGATTCGCAGCCACAGAAGGATCTCGCATGAAATTCCAAGTTTGGACACCCCCAGTAACCGCTCTTGTTTGCGGCCTGTCCCTCGTCGGTAGCGCCGTGGACCTTCAGGCCTTCTCGGTCCTTGGCTTTTCCCTCGAACTTGAGGCCCGCGACTTCCGCGTCTTCAACAACTTTGCTGATCCGCAGGCCAACGACAACCAAGCCTCGGATCCCAACTTCCCTGGGCATCAAGGGGCGGTCATGGCGATTTGGAAGGCGAGCGTCGAGTGGGGCTGCACACTGCACGGTGACGGCGGCGGCGATCCGCATCAGCCCGGCGATCTTGGCTCTGGAGGCGCAAACTTTGACGCGATCTTCCAAGGGGAAGCAAACAGCGTTGGTTCGATCAACAGCAACACTCACTCCGCCATTTCAAGTTTGCCCGGTGGTGTGATCGCTATGTCCGAGGGCGGCGCTGGAGGTTGGCGCATTCGCTACAACGACTCATGGACTTGGAGTGATGGCCCAGGTGGAATCGTTCACGACGGCGAGCTCGATTTGCAATCGGTTGCTACGCACGAATACGGCCACGTTGTTGGAATCGGACACTCCAGCGTGTCGGGGGCGACGATGGGGGTCTCCTCCCTCGGAGTTGATGCGCGCTCGCTTGAAGCTGACGATTCCGCAGCTATTCAAGCCGTTTACGGAGTGTGTTCGGTGAGCAAGCCTCTGATCAGTGGGATCAGCATTCAGCCAACACAGATCCAGATCGCTGGCTCCAATTTCGATTCTACGGCTAACGAGGTTTGGTTCACTCCCGCCGGAGGATTGGGCGATGGAGTGCCGATCAAGGTAGTGGGGCTGACTTCTAACGGAAGCCTGATCCAAGTATCGATTCCGTCCGGCGCAGGATCCGGTGACCTTTTTGTTCGAGTTCCCGGGACTGGCGGTGCGAGTCTTTCGACACCTTGGCCGGTTGACTTGGGAACGCCGTGCGCCACTCCCGAAAACTACTGTGCAGTATCTTCCAACTCCGTGGGCCTCGGCGCACTGATCAGCAGCTCAGGTTCAGTCAGCCTTGCCAGCGCCGATCTCGTCCTTCTGATCCAAGGCTGCCCGGCGAACAAGCCCGGACTCTTTTACTACGGCCCCGATCAAGTGGATCTGCCCTTCGGTGAAGGTCGCCGTTGCGTGGGCGGTTCAGTCTTCCGCTTGGCGCCGGTGATCACAAATCAGAGCGGCAGCGTTTCGCAAGCCTTGGACTTCAGCGCAGCCCCGCTCGGCAGCGGCGCGGGCCAAGCTACACCCGGCAGCGCATGGAATTTCCAATTCTGGTATCGCGATCCTTTTGGTGGTTCCGTTGGCTTCAACACAAGCGATGGTTTGAGCGTGGCCTTCTGCCCCTGATTCGCGCGTCGCTAATCATGTAGTCGCCGCGGACTCGAGAGCTTGCAGCATCTCGTCCCGTGTGAACCTTCCGCATGATCGGGTTGCAAGGTGCCCGTCTTTGAAGGTGATCAAGGTCGGGATCTTGTCTACGGAGTACTTCTCGGCGAGCTCCGCGTTTGCGTCTATGTCGATTCTGGCAAACAATAGGCGACCGGCAAACTGTGCTGCGACTTGCTCGATGAGATCACTCGTATGTCGGCAAGGGGAGCACCAACTGGCCCAGAACTCGACCACGACGGGTAGCTCGCTTGCATTTAGAAAGGCCTCAAAGCTGTGTTCTCCGAGGTGTGTGACTTGATTCGTGTTTGACATCGATTGGTTTGTCTCGTGGAGCTGGAAGGTGCCTTTCAGGTCCCATAGAGAGATCTCTAAGAAAGCTTCGCGGCGAGTTCGCTGGCCATTGACTCTGCCGCCGCCGTTTCGCTGATCTCGTCGATCAGGCGCACAGGATTCATGGCATTTCTGCTGAAGGTGAGGGTGGGGAGCATGCTTTCCGTCCTTTCGTTCCGTGTTGATTTGAGTGTAGATACCGCGACCGGATTGGCTTTGGCATGTGAGATCCTAGGCACACGGCGTGCCGCGCTGAACTGGGAGCTTCTAAGTGATTTCTATGAATAGGCTTAGGGCTATTACGGAGGATTGCCAATGGCGACGAAATGTCGTAAGTGACGAAAGTTAGTGAGCCGGATTGCGGGATTTCGCTAAGTTCAGAACATGAACTGGGAAGGATTACAGGCAATAGCTCTCGGCGTGGCGGAAGCTCGCAGTCTCGATCAGGCGCTCACGGGAATCGTTCAGGGCTTGGCGCGCGACCCATCCACAGCGCTGGTACGCATCTGGTTGCAGAAGCCCGGTGACTGTTGCGATGTCTGCCCCTTGCGTGATGAGTGCCCCAAGAACGTCGATTGCCTTCATCTGGTGGCAAGCGCTGGTCAGTCCCTTGCTGATCCTTCGGTCACCTGGGAAGGCTTGGACGGCCGCTTCAGCAGGTTTCCACTCAATTCCCGCAAGGTCGGCCAAGTTGGAGGTAGTGGGAAGCCGCAACTATTGCGCTTCGACTCCAGTGATGTGACTTGGTCGGTTGATC
>JBLIOI010000200.1:0-5795 GCA_047639675.1 Planctomycetota bacterium
GGGGCCACAACCGGTTTCGCAAAGTGCGCAGAAGCCGTGCTTGAGCCAAGACTGGCCAAGCTGCTCAAAGCGGCGACCTTTCAGGCGGAATACGTTCTGGGAGATGACCGGGTGGGTCTGGCCGTTGCCGCTGCTCCAGATCAGGTTGACGTTACCGATGTTGCAAGACTGGGATGCAACTGAGTAGGCGGCGATTCCGCCGTTGGTTCCGTAAGAGCTGAAGCCGTTCGAGTTGTTGCCGGGGTTGAAGCCCATGCGGTGAACGGTCATGTCACCTTGCGCTGATGCGAAGGCGGCGGTCGCGGCAATGGCTGCGGCCGCGAGAAGCTGATTTTTCAATGTCATCTGATATGCCCGTGATCTAAATACGCTGAGGGAGTGGAGCGCAAAAGTATAGAACGAGTATTCTGGTCCGGGGGAGCCAGCCCGCCCCAACGAGATCAACCTTTACGACAAATCGTTTTAGGCCTATGGCAGCAGGGTTGGCGGAAAAAGTTTCTTAGCTACGAAGCCAAATTTCTTTTCCGACTCAGCCCTGCGGCTTGCCCACAACAACCACGTGGAAGCCAAGCATGGCGAGCCCTGGGACCTTGCAGATAAGGCGATCGAGCTTGATGAAGAGGCGCGTAAGCAGCGCATTGCCCGGGATGAACCGCAGGATTCCCAAGTGGTCAGGAAAGCCCGCAAAAACGTAGGCAAAGACACCGTAGCGCTTGACCAACTCCACTTGGAAACCTGCCTGCTCACAAAGACTGATGATCTCCTTGCGCGTGAAACCTTGGTCTCCCACATCAAAGTGAGGGCTACGAATGTAGAGGATCTTGCGCGCCAATCGAATGAATGGGTTGTCATTGCAAGGTTCGCTCATAATCAAGACACCGTTCTTCTGCAACGCATTCTTGCAGTGCGTCAAGAACGCGACGTGATCACGGGTGTGATGCAGACTGCCCTTGCAGAACACGACGTCAAAAACACCCGGTTGAAATGGAAGCTTTTCCGCATCGGCCGTGACCAAACGTGCACCCGGCACATACTCCGTCGAGACCTTCAACATCTCGTGGCTGATGTCGAGGCCTACAGAACCCGGATGGCGCTCCTCGAGCTCCGCAAGAAAGAAGCCCGTACCGCAGCCCAAGTCGAGGATGCGCTTCGAATCTGCCGGAACATGGGAGATCATCTCTCCGTGCCAATCCTGCTGGAATAGGCGCGAAAACTCGAAGGAGTAGCGGAAGGCGTAGCGGGGAGCTAGCGCCCGGTGCAGCTCAATCTGGGCTTGTGAATTGGAGGTACTCATGAAGGCTGGGGCAAGTGGCCGAGAAGTGTAGCTCGGAGTCGCCCCCACAGTCGGATCGAATTCGCCGTGACCTTTCGCTTTCGGCTCGTTTCCCCTTACGCTCGGCTCGCCCCTCGCCCCCCTATCCGACCCCTCGTGTTCAAACACATCGCCTCAAACTGGTCTCGAAACCTGCTCCAGATCTTGGTGATGCTGGTGCTTTCCCCCCTGATGGTGGAGAAGCTCGGCGAGGGTGGCAACGGGATTTGGATCGCGATCATCGCCGCGACCGGGTTCTTGGAACTCTTAGCCCTCGGCGTACCGATGGCTTCCGTGCGCCACATTTCTGAGGCGGTCAACTCGGGAGATGCAGAGCGCACTAACCGCATGGTCGCCACGGGCTACGCTGTGACGATCGGGCTCGGGGTCGTCGGCGGTGTGATCGGGCTGATTTTGTACTTTCCGTTCGAGATCGGGCTAGTTGAAAACGAGAACTGGAGCTCGACGCCCGAGGACGTTCTGAGCGCGGCGCGCTGCGCCTACATCATCACAGCGGTAAGAGTCGCAGCCGCCCTCTCCTTGCGCTTCCCGACGGCAGTCTTTGATTCGCACCATGACTTCCTCACAAAGAACTTGATCCAAAACGCGGGGATCTTGTTTCGCGCCATCGCCGTAGTGATCGTGCTGTACACAAATCCATCGCTGGTTTCGATCGCTTGGATCTTTGTGGTCGAAGCACTGCTAGTCTTCGCCGCCTTCCGCATCTTCATCAAGCGCCGGTTTACCCAGGTCGACTTTTCTCTCAAACACTTCGACCGCTCGCTGGTCAAAGAGATTCTGAGCTTCGGCATCTTCGCTGCGATACTCAATGTAGGCACGATGATCGCCTACAGCATCGACGGACTGGTCGTTGGCGGTTGGATTGGAAACGAAGCCATCACCGACTTCGACCTCGGCAACAAATTCTTCACTCCGCTAGCTGCGATCATGTACGGCATCGGAGCCGTGGTGATGCCCACGGCTACTCGACTTAACATTGGCGACAGTCGCAGCGCCTTGCCCGACGTCTTCCTTAAGTGGTCCAAGGTCGCACTCTCTGTCGTATTGCCCGTTGGTCTATACCTAACAGTGCTCGGTCCGCGCTTCATCGCCGCCTGGGTCGATCCACAGTTTGAGTCCACATCGGGCTTGGTCACGCGCATCTTGGCACCGTCCTTCATCCTCAGCTTGCCGATTCGTGCCGTGGCACTTCCAATCCTCCTCGGGATCACTCAACCAGCGCGGCCCGCATTGATCTACCTGGGCTTTGCGCTGCTCAACCTCGGGCTCTCGATCGCGCTCGTCAACATGGGTTACGGTATCGCCGGCGTCGCGATCGGCACCGCGCTTCCCCAGTTCCTATTTGCTATTTACTTGCTGCTCGTCACCTGCGCCGAGCTGGAATTGAAGCCCATTCGCTGGATCAAATACGTGGGCGGCCGCGCCTTGATCGGATCGCTGCCTTGCGTCGCGTTCCTATTGTGGATGGAACGCGGCCTCGATGTGCGCTCCTTCCCGGCCTTGATTGCGGCCGGCGTTGGAATGCTCGCTATCTACAGCTGCACCTGGATCTTCTTCGTCTATCGAGGCGACCGCTTCCTGGACCTGACTGAAGAAGTACGCCTGCGATTGCGCAAGTGAAGCGGCTTACTCGTCGCTCGGAATCAGCGCCATCGCGACGTGGCCGATGATACCGAAGAGGACGACATTGCCGAGCTGGACGAGGTGCACGCCGAGTCCGCTCGAAACGGCCAAGGCTTCTTGGACGCCAACTTCCGTGAAGCCAAAGGCCCAGCCGAGTTCTTGAGTCCCCGCGCCCGCAAAACCGTTGATCGGAACCAAGTTTGCGACGGAAGCCCAACTCGAGGCGAAGGTTGCTTCGACTGGTCCCAAGTCAGCGCCGAGCCCAAAGCCACGTGCGAGAATCATGTAGAAGAAGAAGATGCCGAGCCATAGGAAGAGGGATAAGCAAGAGGCAATGGCCAGGCGCCCTTGACCTCCTGACTCGCGTAGAGCGCCAGCGATCCGCTCCGCGCTCTCCTCTAGCCTTGCTCCCAACTTCGTTGCGTCCAGGCGCACCAGCCGGACAAGGAAGGTAAGGACTTGGACTAACCAAGCACTGCGTGCCGAGAGCACAAATAAGGTGGCACCACTGATGGCGAGCAGAATCCCCAAGGGCCACACCCAAGCTCCGTCAAGCGTTCCATTTTGCGCCAGCAACATCGTGGCAGCGGCCAATAGAGACGACAGCATGGCGAGGTCCAACAGGCGGCTCACGACCAAGGTCGCTAAACCTTCGCCCGCAGCGATTCCGCAAACCTTGCGCAGGTAGAGCACCAAAGTGCCTTCGCCTGTCTTGGCCGGTAGGACATAGGCTGCCAGATTGTGCGACGCCGAAACCGCTAGCAATGCGGGCAGGCTAGGGCGCTGTCCCGGAGGTAAGAGCACGCGAAAGCGCGCGGCTCTCAGGACATAAATGCCAAAGTGCACGCCTACCGCTTGGAGGTAGACACCTATTGGCAGAGCTTTCCAGCTCTCAAAAAGTTCATCGGCGCTGAGATTGCTCCATTGAAATAGGAGCGTCAGCAAGACTCCGGTCACAACCAGTGACAGGAGGATTCGAGAGAACAGCTTCAAAATTTTCGGCTAGCGAAGCTCA
This sequence comes from Planctomycetota bacterium, assembly GCA_047639675.1. GTDB lineage: Bacteria > Planctomycetota > UBA1135 > UBA1135 > JABACD01. The sequence continues at coordinate 3,972 of JBLIOI010000200.1, forward strand.
GCGCAACTTGACGTGTTGGCCGCCAGAGTCTTCTGCCAGCCATTCCAAGATTTTTAGCTTACTGCCAATCCCGATCGTGTTGATTTCAATCTTACGGTGCTCATTCCACTGCGCGACTTCTTCGCGAATGCGGTAGATGTCGGTCACTTCACCAACGCTCGGCTCGCCATCGGAGAGGATAAAAATCGTGTCGACGTCAGGGTCTTGAAAAGCCATCTCGATCGAGCCGTAGAGGTTCGTTCCCCCACCAGGCTTCAAACGCGACACAAAGGCTTCAGCTTCCTCACGCTCAGCTCGGTTTGCGCCGGCAATACCATCCTCAAGCCAAAAATCGACTTCGCTGGAGAAGATCAAGATGTTGAAGAGGGCGCCGCGCTCCATGCCCTTGATCGAGTTGATCAGCTCGCGGCGAGCGATCGCCATGCGAGTCAAACTAGTTTCACCCTCGAACTTGGTACGCATCTTCTCTTCCATAGAGCCAGAGACGTCGATGATGAAAATCGCGCGGTGGCTAACGATGCGAATGCCGAAGAACTTGGAGTTCGTCACCTGCTTGAGCCGGCGGATCTTCTCCTTTGCCTTTATCTCTTCTAGGTCTGCCCAGCTGATGATTCCGAATCTATCGCTGTTCTTTTCCCACCAACCCAACCAGTTCTTTTCCGCGCGGCGGAAAGGCTGACCAGTCAAGGTGAACAAGGCGTCACCGAACTCGGATTTGACACGCCCCACTTCCTCTTGCATTTGCTTGATGATGGGACCAACAACCCGCACCTCACGCAGGCCCTTCAATCCAGAGAGAGCGGCCAAGCGAGTCGACCAGTCTTTATCTCCTAGCGCTTCAATAAGCAAATCAAAGTGCTGGGCACGCTTGTCCTTGCCAATCTGGTACAGAGCTGCGTTGCGCACTTCAACATCACTGCTGCCGGCAAACTCAACCAGACGTCCATCCCAATCCGCATTGTCGCCGCTCAACTCACTCATCAAGTCGATGAAGTGCGCAATAGCAACGGGGTCCTTAAGTGTCACCAGAAGGGCACCCAGCGGGCCGATGGATTCCACATCACCGCGCTTCACCAGGAATTGGGCCGCAGCAAAGCGCACGCTCGCATCCTCGTGCTTGAGTAGGTCACGCGCCTTCCCGTTTAGCTTGTCATCCTCTGCGTTGATCAACGCGCCAAGCGTAAAGCGAATCTCGTAGGCCTTGCCCTTGCTCACGCCGCGGATCAACTTCTTGTTCACCGACTCGTCGTTCAACTCGGCAATAATTTCCGCCAAGACGACGCGCAATCCTTCGGGCGTAGCGAATTTCCCAGCGTCTTCAATGAAGCGCTTCGACAGCTTCTTTGCACTTCCATCGGACAGAATGCGAGCTGCGCGGCTGCGCAGGTCGATTTGCGTTTCCGGGTGCTTGTAAAGGTCCTCGGCAAACTTCTGCGCTTTTTTTAGGTCACGCTTAGCGTACTCGTCGAGAGCTGCCAACTTGATCGTGTTGTGGTCACCCTCCAACGCTTCGACCAAGTCCTTGTCGCTGAGTTCACCAAGCATCGCTTGGAATGCCTTGTTGGCCAAACTCGGCAGGCGGTAGATCACCTCTTCGGGCTCATCGCCCTTCTTCTTCTTTTTCTTCTTCTTAGCCTTCTTGTCAACGGACGCGCCACCTAGCTCCTTCTCGTAGACCTTCCTGTACCACTCGCTATCGTCCGCAATCTTGCGCTTGACGTGCAGGTCCATTGCCTTCTCGCGCACATCATCTTCCGCAGCGGATCCAACGATGAACTCCAAGAAGTTCTTGCCGAGCTCCGGACAGTTGTCGAGCGCATCCAA
>JBLIOI010000201.1:0-5756 GCA_047639675.1 Planctomycetota bacterium
ACTGCCTTGTTGATCCGCTCCGTGGATTCTTCTGGAGAAGCATCCTCCCGGACATGTGCTTTTGCAGTCCCTCGCCAGAGCAGCTTCTCTCCAAGCGGATCAAAGAAGTCGATGTTCAACGTGCCCTCTTCGTACTCGCGTAACTCCGTAGTCGTACCCATGTTGATGCCGCCGTAATAGCCATACGAACGCCCCGCATTGGCTGCGGCACGAACAGAAGTTCGTGTCATCACGCTGATTGAGAAGCGAACCAAGAATTCGGCGTCTTCCGGCACCTGCTCGTAACCGCCCTCCTTGAGCGTGTGCTCGATGGCCTCTGTAACCCGCCCACTGATCAGTGAACTTCCTCCCCGCACGTCCTTGGTCAGGTTCGGGTTCTCTTTAGCCCAGGCATAGGATTGCATGGCTGCGAAGTTCGTATTGGGATCGTAGTCAGCATCAACTTCAATCGAGGTGCAGGCGCAAAAGAAGAGGCAGCCAGAGAGTACCGCGAGGAAGCTACGAATCATGGACGTCATCATGCGCGCAGCATCGCCAATCTAGGGTGGAAGGGCAACCTCCTGCTCTAATCCCCCCCGCTGTCCAATTCAGCCTGAAAGCGCCCTGAATGGTGCATGCAGAAGGGAAAACAACTAGAGTGAAGCAATGCGACGAATGCACCAATGCCTAATTACAGGGCTCCTCTTGCTCAGCAGCTGCACGATGTCACACACCCAGTATGTCTCTGCTGGAAACGAAGTCTCCACGGTCGAGTTCGTCGAAAATTCTGGCCAAGGTGAGACAATAGTGGGCCACGTCTACGCCAACACTTGGGGACTATATACCTTTGCCGTCTACCCTTACCTGGCAGGTGGAATCGATGAAAACGGTGAGCCTGTATGGGACTACTTCTCGGATGTGGCAAATGTAGAAACGGCAGTAGCTCTCTTGCGAGCGGAGGCTCTGCGCCATGGCGCCACGCACGTGATCGACCTGAAATCAGAGTATTTTAGCGAGTGGTCCCCCTCAACCTTGATCTTCTGGATCGTTGAGTCGAGCGTCTCGGCCACTGCGATTCGCGCGGGCTCGAATCCTCCGCCGGGCGCCATTCGCTTGGAGAGCTTTCGGAACTGAGCCTCGTACTCCCAGGTCCTGTTTAGTCGACCGGAGGAACGGGCAAGCTGAGCCGAACACCGGCTCCGAGAGCCACTTCGTCCAAGTGGCCTGAAAGGTATTGACCATCCGCTGTTTGTAGAACGGCATGCAAGTGCACACTCTGACCGTGATGAGTCAGCACGCCCCCCTGCCCGCGTGCGTAAACGCCAACGATTGTTCCCGTCGCCTGCGCGCCCGACCAACGCCACGGCGGCGGCCCGTCGGGGTTGGCGATCGGACAAGAGTGGTCCATCACGTGCACTGCCACGTAATCAAAGCGCCCTTCGATTCGCAGGGGAACTGGTCCTTCGCTGGTGTGAAAGTCGCTTTCGCGGATCGCCGCCTCAAGCACAAACTCCAAGTCACTCAGAGTCTGAACCTCGGGCAAGATCTGCTCGCTCCACTCTTCGACGTTGGCGATGACGAGCAACGTGGCTTCGTCCGACTCTGCCAACTCTCGATGGGTCAGTTCACCTCCCTCGACGATCGCCAAGCTTGTGGCACCGTCAATGATTGTGATTTCGCCTTCGAGGCCTTCCAAGGCACCGACACCCCAGGTGCCCTTCTGAACGACCCTTTCTAACTGAACACGTCCCTCTGTTTCACCCTCACGTAGAACCTCGCGCAAGCTCCCCCAACAGCTAACAGTTGCGTAGGGTTCGCGGGCCTGAGTGGAGGAACAGGCGCTGAAGAGTAGCGCTGCACAGATCAAACCAGGACACAGACTTCGCATCATTGCCGGCCGCCCTTAGTCGCCCTTGAGGGCACTCCAACGCTTGGCGAGCACCACCCGAGAACCAGCCCGCATGACAACGACCTTGAGCTTATCATCGGGCTTCAACTCCAGGACCGACTGGCGAATTCGGTCCCCCGTTTCCACCTCGCCCACTCCGATGCCATTGACCTCGAGCACTAAGTCGCCGCCCAGAAGCATCTCGACACCGTTGATTACCGCCGGTATGTCTCCGCCGATCAAACCCAAGCGATCCGCCAAGCTGCCCTCGACGACGCCTTGGACCAAGAGCCCGGCCTTTCCCTCGGGCACATTCAAAACCTCCGCGAAACGGCCGCGCAGAGAGATGAACTGCATGCCGCTCCAAAGCGGCGGACGCTTTAGGAAGCGGTCGCGACAGGTGTTGGAACTCACCGCAAAACCTAATCCCTGATTACCGCCAGTCACGGTGCTGATGTAGCTGATGACACCTATCACCTTGCCGCGCATGTTGAAGAGCGGGCCTCCGGAGTTTCCAGGGTTAATCGCCGCGTCCGTCTGAAGCACTTCAATGAGATCCTTTTCGTCCACCAGGGATGGAGTCACCCGCCTGGCACTCAAGAATCCAACGGTAAGCGAGTGCGTGTTGCCCAGGGGTGCCCCAACAGCAAAGACGCGACTGCCGATGCGGGCCTTGTCGGAATCTCCCAACTCCGTAACAAACATGCCATCAGGCACTTCTCCTACCAAACGAACAAGCGCCAAGTCCGTTAGGGGATCAGAGCTAATGATCTTTGCGGAGCCAAGACTGCCATCGTAGAACTCGACCTGCACGTCCTCTGCGTTCTGCACAACATGCGCCGCAGTCAGGATGTCGCCGGTAGCCGAGATGATCACACCAGACCCTGTGCCCTCCTCTTCGACCACTAGACCGTAGCTCTCCACGGAAGCAGTATTTGATGTCGTGTGCAAGGTCACGACGCCCGTATGAACCTTCGCGAACACATCCGCGACACTCACCTCCTGCTGAGTCCTGACTGGAGCGTGCGCGGCGGAAACGCCGGCCGAGACTCCGAGGAGAGCAATTGCGAAACAGAAGGAAGGATTCATAGCTTCACTCCGAGCACGATGGCGTGGTAGCCATGACTTTCCAATCGACCACCCTCAAACTTCAGGCGCAGGGCCCGCGCCGGAATGAGCACTCCAGGCCGTTCGGGAAGATAGACCCAAACATCGTCCCGCTCACTCTTCTCTGCGGGTGAGCCAAGCAGCATCAAGCAGTCGAACTTGGACATACCTATCTTTAGCTTGTCCACTTGACTTGTCACGTCAGAGAATTCGTAGCGCTGACCACCCCGAGGGATGGTCTCACCAGTCTTGGGATCGATATTGACGCAACTCGATGCCGCGAGCGTGCAAAGCAGAGCGAGAACAAGGGTCTGGATTTGTTTTGTTCGTGTCATGAATTTCATCTCATTCCTATTCGCAACTCAAAAGTGCTGGGTGGCAAGCTTAGAAGCTCAGCTCGGCGGGAATTGCGCTAATACCTTAGCCACGACCTCGTTGATCCGCGCCGTCGATTCCTCAGGTGTTTGATTGTCGCGGAGGCGCGCCGCGCCTGTACCCCGCCAAATCAGCGCCTTGCCCGCGCCATCAAGGAAGTCGATCTCAAGCGTACCTTCCTCATATTCGTAAACGTGCGTCGTCGAGCCGACTGCCATCCCATAACCACCGTGGCGGCCATACCGACCGTAGCGGCCGTAGTAGCTCGGCTCCTGGTGCACATCAACGCCGTGATGCACGCTGATTCTAAACCCCACCAGGAAGTCGCTCTGCGCATCCACCAAGCGATAACCACCTGCCTGGAGCTCAGCGTCGACGGCCGCGATCACGCGATTGCTCACGAGCGGGCTGATAGCCGGTTCATCGGACTCTTCTCCCGCGCCTTCCGAAAGCCAGGAATAGGTGTGCAATGGAGTGAAGTCCATTTCCATGTCGTAGTCGGCATTGACATCGATTGAGGAACAGGCTGAAAGCGCCAAACCAAGCGCTAGCCCCAACAACATTAGCAGTCGATAGAGGTGGATCATCATGGCGCCATCTTAGCCTTCGGGTGGCTGTGGCGCTCAGGCAGTCCGGGACGAATCTAGTCGGCCCCAGAGAAGACGCAGCAAAAGTGCACAGCCCGTCAGCACCAGAATCAACTGCCCCAGGCGCAACACCAAGTGATCGACAGTGCCGGTTGTCGTTTGCTCGGCGGTGGCCGCCAATTCGGCGATACGGCCACTCTCAGTAACTTGATTCAACTCTTCTAACAAGCTGCGCAACTCTTCAGCCGTCGCCGTAACGCTCACTGCCACTTCTGCATAGTCCAGAATCCTGAAGGGCTCCGAAGGTGCATTGGGGTCGCGTCGCGCTGCTGCAGCTTCGCGCGCTTCAGGCGTGCCCAGAATCGTGACCATCGAAGCGTCGAAGGCCACGAGAGTCTTCTCCAACGCCGCCGCCGCCGTAGCAACAGATTCGGTCACCTCTTCCGTCGAAGTCAAGAGCGGGTCCACCTTGTCCAAAGTGTCTCCGAGTTCCTTCAAGGTGACGCGTAAGTCATCCTGAGCTTCCCCGGCTTCCTCCAAGAGGGCTCCCACTTCATTGCGAAGTTCTTGGGGCAAGTCCCGCGCGATATCTCTGAAGTCTGCGGTGGATTGAGTGAGTGACTCGACACTCGCAAGCGTGCGCTGCAACTCAGGGCTGTTCCGCAAGTCATGAATGATCAACTCCGATTGCCAACGAAGCTCATCGGGAATCTCGACCACGGCGTCGCGGAACAAGTCGGCGGAACCGGCAACATCATGGATCGCCACCGCCGTCTCCCCTACGCCGCCAAATGGGTTGAGCGCGGAGAGCGGTTTGGAAACCATACCAGTGAGGAACGAACCTAACTCAGCGTCCGGCTGGCTGCGGTGATAGGCAAAGAAGCGCTCGCCTATCTGGCTGTCCCCAGCAAACTTCTCGATGCTCCGCTCTGTTTCGTCGAGTTCCTGCTCGGTCAGGAAAGTACTGCCAATCCTACGGATCTGAACATTGAGCCGATCCATCCGTCCCGCAAGCTCACCGACTACGCTCCCAAAATGTTCCTCGGCCTCAGTGCTTTGTGAGCTGAGCCGGACCTGCTGCGTCAGCGCCCACAAGTCCACAAAAGCAATTCGTGCGTCCTCAACGATCAAGAAACTCTGAGCGAGCGGAATCGTCCGCATCTTCCAGACCAAGATCCTGCGCTGTGCCTCAGGAGACTCGCTTGAATCAAGAATGACACGGTTAGAAGCCGTCTCAATCGTGGAAGAGAAGTCCCGCGAAAAAGAGCGCATCAGAAGCATCAACTCCTTGTTCTCCAAGGGGCTGGAGACGCTGTCTTTTTCCTCCGAGCCCCCAAATAGGCACCCCGCCAACGGGACGATCAAGACCGCGAGAGCGACCAAGCGCAATGTTCGCCCAATTGGTCCTGCCGAATCGCACGAGGGACCTTCCTTCTCCAGATTCCCTGCGTTCCCTTTAGCTCTCATTACTGTAGCCGCCGCCTGGCCTTCAGAAGCCAGTGGTGAACGTCAAGAACACTTGCGAGCCCTTGACGTCAAGGTCTCCAAGTCCGTCGCTCAAGTCGACCCTCGAGTCAACCCAACGAGCGCCCAAGCCAACCATCAAAGCGTTGGAAACGGCCAGTTCGATACCTAATCGCGAGTACCACCCCAAGCCAAAGCCCGTACTCGATTCGTTGATGAAGACGTCGGAGTCTTTGCTTTCATGTTCGTAGTTAACGAACTGCATGAGCGGTCCGATTGCCCCATAGGCACGGAGCTTCTCTCCCAAATTAATGCTGGCAAACGGTCCACCCGAAAGGTCGAGCATGAACATGTCA
>JBLIOI010000202.1:0-5715 GCA_047639675.1 Planctomycetota bacterium
CGGTTTACGCCGAGCGCCTCGCGGAAAAAATGAAGACCAACAAAGCGCGTTGCATCCTGCTCAACACCGGTTGGTCAGGCGGCGTCTACGGCGTCGGCTCACGCATCTCGATCAAGCACACGCGCGCGCTTCTCGACGCAGCATTCGCCGGTGATCTCGACGAAGGCAAAGTCGAATACGAAATGCACCCGGTCTTCAACCTGAAGATGCCGAAGAGCTGCCCGGGCGTTCCGTCCGAGATCTTGAACCCGCGCAACACGTGGGAAGACAAAGCAGCCTACGACGCACAAGCCGAGAAGCTGCGCGACATGTTCCGCAAGAACTTCGAAGAGAAGGGCTTCGGTGCGCTCGGCATCGAGCCGTCGATGTAGTTCGCTCTCCGGCTATTAGACCGGACCACACAATTCAAAGCGCGGCGATCCAAGAGGGTCGCCGCGCTTTTTGCTTGTGAGGCGAAACAAAGTGACAAAGCTAAAATACTCTTCCAGCCCCGACTGAGCGTGAGCCGATTCGACTCCGAATCCGACCAACGCTTCAATGACGTCCTATACACAAATAGGATCGTGACACGAATGTGACTTCCAACCCGACCTCCGCTTGGACGGCCCGTCAGATGATCGAAGTGTGTTCGTACGACTATGCGCCGAAGTACCTGCACCGCGATCGTGACTCGATCTTTGGATAGGAGTTCCAACAATGCGTCGAGTCGCTTGGCATTGAGCAGATCGTAAGTGCTCCTCGTTCTCCTTGGCAGAACGCATTTGTCGAGCGTGTAATCGGAACGGTCCGGCGCGAGTGTACTGATCACATCATTCCGTTGAGTGAAGCTCATTGGCTTTGGACGCTTCGCGAATACGTCAATTACTACAACGAATCACGGACTCATCAGTCGCTTGACGGTGACGCGCCTGAAGGTCGTCAGATCGAAGCGATAGGGGATGTCGTCGAAACGCCAGTGCTCGGCGGGCTTCATCATCGCTATTCGCGCTCGGCTGCTTGACCTAAACGATTACGTGCGTGGCTCGATAGGGGAGTTTCGTGTCATCACCGAATGGTGTGGGAGAAATAGCGCCTTGCGTCAGTGATTCAATTTGCTAAAACGGAAGTCGAATCCGGATAGAAACGGGTGCGTAGCATATTCAGGAGGGACACCACCCGACCCTACAATATGCGTAAGCCCGTTCGCGCGTGCCGACGATTCCACCGACGAAAATCTGATTACAGCAATTGTCGTCTTCCTTCTGCGATCGAAGTCTTAAACTTCCGTTTGCCGCAGTACCAGGGACGGCGGGCCGAGCGGGATCGCCATTGATTCTGTGTTGTGCAGCCTCGCTCGCTCTACAGCGAGGCTATGGCTCATTACTGATGAACACATCTCCCGGTGTTGGCTCAATCCCGCAGGATTGAGCGGTCGCGGATCAATCTGGGGCTCTCGCAACTCAAAGAAATGAAAGTAGACAGTCACGAACATGGACTATCCATTCGACAAAACATGGTGGATCGCGGGGGACGCGATCATGGGCGGGCGATACCCGGGTACCCTCGACGTGGACATCCAACGCAAGATGCTCCACTCACTGCTTGAGGCCGGGATCACGGACTTTGTCTGCCTACAGGAAACGGATGAAAAGGGAGGAGGCAAACCGTTTCGGGATTACATCCCACTCGCGAGCCCGATCGCAGATGAGCTCGGCCAGGAGTTAGGCTTCCGGCGCTTCGCAATACCGGACCAAGGCGCACCGTCCACGTCGCTCATGGCCAAGTGCTTGGACCACATCGATCTGATCCTTGAATCCTTGGGCAAGCCGTACGTCCACTGCTGGGGCGGCAACGGACGGACCGGCACCGTGATCGGTTGCTGGCTCGTCCGTCACGGCCGAACACCTGATCAAGCGCTGAAAGAAATGGAGCATGGCCGAGCCGGACGAGGCTTCACGCGCCACGCTCCAGAAAATGACAGGCAACGCAGGTTTATCATTGATTGGCCCAGCATGGACCCCGCCCTGTCAAAGCGGCGTGAATCACACGCACAATCGACCGCCGATAGCGCCGCTGCCAACGCCCGCGCCTTGAAACAGCCCAAGAATTGGTTTGAGAAACTGACCGGGGTGATCGAGTCGAGCCCCGAAGCCGTGCGACAGCACATCCGTATCGAAGACGACGTGATGCACTCGGCCGCGAACGGCCAGCGGTTCCATCCCGGCAAGCTTGAAGTCCCGACACTCGCCGAACTCCGCAAGCGCGTCCATGCGCTCGGCACCGGTTCGGGCTCGATCCGGTACGGCCAGCAGGTCGCGGATGCCCAATCACTTCACGTCGACCCTGCAAATGCCAACGCGTTGTTCCAAGTCGCCTCACAGTTCAATCTCTTGGAGATGGTCAGTCCGGACGTCACTCCCGAGCAGGGCATTGGTCGCTACGAGAACGACCGCACCCAAGGCCCAGCTTGCGCGGTCGCCTGCGGTGCCGGAACGATCTTCCGGAACTACTTTGGCGCAGTCGATGGTGGCATTGGCCAGACGGCCGATCGACAGATCGACTGCCTCAGTGAAATCGCCAAGGCTTTAGGCAACGGCAACGGCACTCTCTGGCAAATGCGTAACGGCTACGCACTTCCCAGCCCCGATGGTTTACATCGTGTCAATGAGCAACTCAGTACGGCAAGTGATGCCGAACTCGACGAGCTACACGGTCTTCTCCGCATCGGCCTGCATTGGCAGACACAGGTCACGATCGATGGCGGTCAGAACCGGGTATCTCAGGCATACTGCTCCGCGATGCCATTGAGCTACTCCGGCCTCCCCGCGAAACAGTGGGAACCCTTTGCCCGCCTCATCCTCGAAGCCGCTTACGAGGCAACGCTGTGCTCCGCGATCCTCAACGCCCACGAATCCGATTGCAATCGCCTGTTCCTTACCAGCCTTGGCGGAGGTGCCTTCGGCAACCCACACCAGTGGATCACGGATGCCATCGAGAGGGCACTCGACCTACACAGAAACCAGGATCTCGACGTCTACCTCGTCAGCTACGGACGACCAATTAGCTAGGTAGCCCGTTGTACAGAGCCTGGCTCGACTCAAAACCTCAGCAGCTAAGCGGTACCGCACAAACGGCAATCAATCTTCACCCTTAGCTCTGTATCAGAGTTTAATTGCAGGACGTGCTAGGGCGCGGCAATCTGAATTTCGTCGCCTTCGATACGCACCTGGTAGCTCGTGACGGGAGCACTCGCCGGAGCACTCTTCGCTTCGCCATTGGTGAGATCGAAGGTAGCACCGTGATAGGGGCAGGTGACGATGGTCCCGGCCACTTCACCTTCCGATAGCGGTCCGCCAACGTGCGAACAATCATCGGCAATCACGTAGACCTTTCCTTCGACATTAAACAGTGCGACTGTTTCGCCCTCGAAGTCCGCCGACATGGCGGAGCCGGGGGCCAGGTCGGCAACATTAGCAATCTTTTTGAATTCGCTCATCGGTGTGTTCCTTACTCGTGATTACGAGTTCTCGTTCTTCAGATAGTCCCAAGTTTGTTCCGTCGGAGACGCTGTTTCGGACGGATAGCCGCACGCCTCCCAGCCCTGCTCAAGCACTTGACCAGTTTGGTCACGCTTGCCCAAGAAGCCACCGTCCATGTTGACCATGTTCGAAAAGCCTTCGCCAACCAATAACTCGCAGGCACGCTGCGAGCGACCACCGGCCATTCAGCCAAAGACTAGATGAGCGTCGGTCGCGAAGTGACGTTTCATGGCCGTCACGAAGTCCGGGTTCGCCGCCATTCCTCCGCCAGCGTCTCTAAGTGCGAAGGGAATATTCCACGCACCCGCGACATGTCCCTGCTCGAATTCCTCGGCGGTTCTCACGTCAATAAAAGTCCACGCTCCCGCATCCATTCGCTCGCGAGTAGCGGGCGGGTTTAATGTTTCGTAGCTCATATTCAGTGTCCGTGGTTCTGGTCTCGCTGCCGAATTTAGCGCAGCGCCGATTTTCTGCCGAATTCGAACTATAGCTGATTGCGCGATACGGAGTCGTCTGTGAGAAGGCTTCTTGGGTCACCCTCTGTGTTAACGTGGATGAGACAGCTTTGCGGATAAGAATGGGATGAGAAGGCCAGCCCATAGGGTCTTTAAACTCGGCCGAAGCGCAAATGGCGCCGTGAGCCGAGGTTATCGCGGTGCGACAATGCCTCCATGACAGCCGAAACGTATCCGCTCAGAGTCTTGCTCCTGACGTTAGCCGGCTGGATCAACGTCGAGCAGCAACGCATCATTGAGTACCTGGTCGAGGAGAACCGCGTACTCAAGGAACAGCTGGGCGGTAAGCGTGTCAGGCTGAACGACGACCAACGCCGCAGACTCGCTGCGAAGGGTAAGCGCATAGGTCGGCGTCTATTGATGCAAGTCGCAACTATTGTGACCCCCGACACGATTCCCCGCTGGCATCACAAACTGATCGCTGCCAAGTGGTCGTACAAGACAAAGCGAGTCGGACGGCCTGGGCTGATGAAGAAGATTCGCGCGCTAATTGTGCGGTTCGCGAAGGAGAATTCGAGCTGGGGTTACTGTCGCATTCAAGGCGCGCTCAAGAACGTCGGTCATCGAGTTGCGCCAAGCACAATCGCGAAGGTCCTCAAAGAGCACGGGATCAAGCCTGCACCCGACCGCCCGAGCTCCTGGCGTACGTTCCTTAAAGCGCACTGGGGAGAGATCGCTGCTACCGACTTCTTTACGACTGAGGTTTGGACGGCGACGGGTCTAAAGACGATCTACGTGCTGTTCTTCATCGAATTGAAGACGCGACGGGTACACGTCGCTGGCATGACAGCCAATCCGACCGACTGGTTTATGGGCAACGCGCTCGATGGTTCTCTCGGCTTCCTAGAACGCTGCCGATTCATGATTCACGACCGCGACACGAAGTACTCACTACGGTTCAGGATCGTGATGGAAGCTGCGGGTATCAGACCAGTCAAGACGCCGCTTCAAGCTCCAAATGCCAACGCCTACGCGGAACGGTTCGTGCGCTCGATCAAGGATGAGTGTCTGAACCGGATGATCTTCTTCGGTGAGGAGCATCTGCGTCACGCAATCGACGAGTATCTCGCGCACTATCACGGTGAGAGGAATCACCAGGGGCTAGGGAACGAGTTGATTGACGGCGATTCGGAGGGCGAGCGACGAGGCGAGGTCGTTTGTCATGAACGGCTTGGCGGGCTGCTGAGGTTCTATCAGCGCGCGGCCTGAGCGAAGCTCGGATAGTGCAGTGGGGCGGGAGCGCAATGCACCCGAGCAGGGAGCTCGGCCTAGTTGCGTTCACCTAGCCCGAATTATTCATGAACACGCGGTCCAAACACCACGAGCGACCGGCACTGCCGGTCTATTGGTTCCTGTTGGCACTTTGCAGATACTGGCGTCCTCGACGACCTTACAAGGTCGTCTGCGGGGGCAAGTATCTGCAAAGTGCCAGCAGGAACCAATTCGAGGCGTTTTGCCTCGCGGTTCATGAATAATCCGGGCTAGATAGCCGAGCTCGGTTGATTACACTCGGAACCGGGTGCAAAAGCGTTCGGCCGAGTATTCGGACCACACGGGCGCGTATTACGGGGACGACTTCATCACGCCACAGGTCGCCGGGAGCAAGCACTCCGTGGTAGGTCAGCTGATGAAACTTGGGCGGCGGGACTAGGGCCGCGAGGCGTGAGATGAAGGTGAGCGGA
>JBLIOI010000203.1:0-5715 GCA_047639675.1 Planctomycetota bacterium
GCTACGGTATTCCCAGCGACAATCCCTTCACGCAGGAGCCGGTAGGGGCCGCGCCCGAAATCTGGGCCTTTGGCTTGCGCAATGTTTGGCGTTTCTCTTTCGATCGAGAAAGTGGCGATTTGTGGGCGGGCGATGTCGGGCAAAACAAAATCGAAGAGGTCGATCTCGTGCAAAGTGGAGGCAACTACGGTTGGCGTATCTTTGAGGCAGATACGGTCTTTGACGAGAAGGTCACCCTGAGCAACGGGAGCCATTCCGTTCCCGTCGCGACCTATGGTCGAAGCGACGGGAATTCGATCACCGGAGGTTACGTCTACCGCGGGTCGCGCTTTCCCGCGCTGCGCGGCGGCTATTTCTACGGCGACTACAGCTCGGGCAATCTGTGGCGCATTGATCCCGATGGAGCAGGCGGCTTCGCCAACGAGCTAGTTCGGCGCTGTGGTCGTAGCATCGCTTCCTTTGGAGAAGACGATGATGGCGAGCTGTACCTCTTGAGTTTCGACGGAGCTATTTACCGTCTTATCTCAACTGAAGAGGAAGAGGACACCTTTGACGATTGGGCCGAGAAGCTATCAGAGACGGGATTATTTGAGATGGGGAAAGACGTCAAGCCTGCGGCCCATCTAATTCCCTATGAGGTTAATGCACCCTTTTGGTCAGACGGAGCGAGCAAGTCGAGATTCATCACATTGCCTGATGGAGCAGTGCTGGGGTATCGGGAAGATGGTGCCTGGGAAATTCCCGTCGGCGCAACTCTAGTTAAGAGCTTTGATACGGAGAGCCGCAATCGCAAGAAGCGGCTCGAAACACGTCTCATTCGGCGTACGGAAGATGGCTGGGAAGCGGCGACTTATCTGTGGCAAGGCGGCGACAATCCCGATGCTGTGCTCATTCCCGAGGGCCGCCAATTCGAGTTGCGCAGCCGCGAGCATGGAGTCACAAGTTGGCATGCACCGTCGGCTTCGGAGTGCAGCAGTTGCCATGTGGAGTCCTCCGGTTTTGTACTCGGAATCACTACGGCGCAGCTCAATCGCGAATTGGATGGTGAGAACCAGTTGCTCGCATTGGCGCGTCGCGGCGCACTCGCACTCCCTGCAGGCTTCGATCCAGAGGTCGCTGCACGTTTTTCCTCGCCCTACGATGAAGACGCTGACTTGGATGCGCGGGCGCGGACGTGGCTAGACGTAAACTGCGCGATGTGTCATCGGCCGAACGGCCCGGGCAATGCTTCAATCGACCTGCGCTACCATACGCCGCTCGACGAGTCGGGCTTGGTGGGCGCCGAACCCGGTCAAGGGGATCTCGGAATCCTTGGAGCCAAGGTTGTCGAAGCGGGCAACCCTGGCCAGTCGCTATTGCTTCATCGAGTCGAAACCCTTGGTTCTGGCCGCATGCCGCCGATTGGTAGCAATCGAGTTGACAATCAAGCTGTCCGTTTTCTGGCTGATTGGATTCGATCGTTGCCGGCCAATTTACAATTGCTACAGCGCTGAACACTCTCCTGATATTTCAGAATGAAATGGAGGGGAACTCTGGCAAGATGCTGGACGGGAGCCCCCCCAAAAAAGACTTTTTATGAGAGATGCGGAATGGATGATTCAAAGGCGAATGACTCCGATTACAGCACTGTATTGATTGTTGATGACGAGGCTGTTGTTCTGAATGTTGCTCGCCAAATATTTGCACGTGCTGGATTCAAGGTTATCGAGGCAAGCACGGGCCAAGATGCGATCGATATTTTTGAAGCCCGAAAGGACGAGATCAATCTAGTCTTTCTCGATCACAGAATGCCGGGCATGTGCGGTGACGAAGTCTTCGCTGTCTTGCGCGAGATGAGCCCGCGGCTTCCAGTACTGCTCACGAGCGGGTTGGCCCTGGAAGATCTCGGTGCCGAAATCTTGGGTTCCGGACCGACAGTCTTTCTCGCCAAGCCTTACCGTTCGCAGATTCTGATCGAGAAGGCTCACGAGGCCTTGGCGCTAAAGTAGGCGATCTGCCAGGACTATCGGTCTCAGGGTTGCCCCCTCGCTGCTTTTGGGAGAGAATCCCGGCTCTTGCCCCTCGATAGCCCAGATTCCTGTCAAGCCATGAGCACCGAAAAGCAGCTCCAAAAGATCCAAAGCCAAAACGGCTTCATCGCCGCCCTGGACCAAAGTGGTGGCAGCACGCCCAAGGCCCTCGGCCTCTACGGCGTTGACGAGAGCGCTTACAACGGCGACGAGGAGATGTTCCAGGTCGTGCACCAGATGCGCACGCGGATTGTCACCAGCCCGAGCTTCAATGGCGAACGCATCCTTGGCGCAATTCTGTTCGAGAACACGATGGATCGCGAGATTGGCGGCAAGGGCACGGCGCAATACCTTTGGGAGGACAAGAACGTTGTTCCTTTCCTGAAGTGCGACAAGGGCTTGGCGGACGAGGTTGACGGCGCCCAGATGATGAAGCCGATGCCCGATCTCGATGCGCTTCTGACGCGCGCCAAGGCTGCCGGAATCTTTGGCACCAAGATGCGCTCTGTGATCAAGTTGGCGAACCCGACTGGTGTTGGCAACGTGGTCGCCCAGCAGTTTGAAGTTGGTCTGCAGATCATCGCCGCTGGCCTAGTGCCCATCATCGAGCCGGAAGTCGATATCAATAGCCGGCAAAAAGCCGCCGCCGAGTCGCTTCTGCGCACGGCGCTGGTGGACAACTTGAACAAGCTTCAGCCGGGTCAGATGGTCATGCTGAAGTTGACCCTGCCCGAGAAAGACAACTACTACGCAGACTGCATCAGCCATCCGAACGTGTTGAAGGTGGTCGCGCTCTCCGGCGGTTATCCCCGCACAGAGGCCAATGCGCGCCTCTCCCGCAACAAGGGCATGATCGCCAGCTTCTCCCGTGCATTGACTGAAGGTCTCAACTTCAATCAATCGAAAGAGGAGTACGACGCGATGCTCAACGATTCGATCGAGAGCATCTATCAGGCTTCTTGCAGCTAGGTAGAGCCTTCTAGGCTTCGCTGACTAACGCAAACGAGCGGCGCACCTTTCCGGTGCGCCGCTCGATTTTTCATCGCCGCTAGGTCTAGCCGCTATGACATGGCTGCGAGCTCTTCGTCGGTATAGCGCGGCGTGATGTGTTGCGGACAGTTCCAATCGAAGGCGACGAGATGGAATACCACGACACGTTCGACCTTTCCGGGATAGCCCGAGTCCTGAACTCGTTCAAGCAGATCGGGTCGATCTAGAGCATCAAAGACCTCGGTTGTGGCCAAGACCTTCAATCGCCTGCGTCCGGGGTAATCCATGAAGAACAGGGACACCTTATCGTTCTCGCGCAGGTTGCCCATGCTAATGAACTGGCGGTTACCATGGTAATCCGCATAGGCCAAGGTCCTCGTGTCGATCGCCTTGAGGAAGCCCTTGGGGCCTCCGCGATACTGAACATAGGGCCAGCCGTCATTGTTGACCGTCGCCATGTAGAAGCTGTCGCGCTCTGTGATGAACATCAACTCGTTCGCTGAAAGCTGCTCATCATCCATCTCCCAGGCTTCCACTTGCTTCCCGCTTTCGCGGGAACCGAAGTGCTCTTGGCGCTCCTTGACAGAATCGCTGAACGTGACTTGAGGATACTTGCGTGCCATGGTTCTTACTCTCTATCTGGAGTTACTTGGAGATGGCTTCCATGTTCGCGACCGCTTCACGGGTTGTGACCACAGCATTCGCGATGAAGCGAAAATTCACCATTGCGGCCTCATAGCCATCGCCCAGTTCTTCCGTAATCGCGGCAGCGGTGCCATCGGAGACGACGGTAACGTCAAATCCCTGCTCCAGCAATTCACGCATATGCGACTCGGTGCACAGGTTCGCTGACATGCCTGCGAGAATCACACGGTCGATTCCACGCTTGCGCAGTTGGAGGACCAAGTCGTTCGTTTCCGGGCCGTAGACCTTGTGTGGGCTAGTCACAATCGTCTCTCCGTCCTGGATGTACGGCTTGTAGAGCTCAAGCCAATCGGCGCCAGACCCTTCAAAGTCCTCGAGGGATAAGGCATCGGTCCGATCGAACATGCCAATGTTGTGCATCATCTTTTCGAGGGTGCCCTCGAACTGCCAACCGTGATCGTGAGGGAAGTAGTAGTGGGGCGAGACGAACACAGGCAGCCCGTTCTCCTTGGCACCCTTGAAGAGTGCTTCAAGGTTCTTGACCGTGTTGTTCTTCGTGACGCTCTCGCCGACGACTCCCCAAGTCACACCGTCGGGACTGAGGAAGTCCACCTGAGGATCGGTGATGACGAGAGCTGTGCGACCGTCGTTGAAGTTTAGCTGGCTGGCGACGGCGGTGCTCTCGACAGCCGTGGGTGCAGCGCTTTCGCCCGAGCCTGTGACGGTGAGGCCGATGAATGCGGAGAGGGTGGTGGCGGCTGCGAATTTGATCAGGGTCTTCATGGTGGATGCTCCTTGGGTAGGTCGGTCTTGTTCAGGGTTCTGGTGTCTTCAGTACCCCGGTCCCAAGGCACATCTCGTGCCATGCGCTGCTTAGATCACTAAGTTGTTATTCGGAAATGGCTTACGTCAACGATCGGCTCTTGATCTGTGCTGTGAAGTTTCGCCATTCGCGAAGTTTCGTAAGAGCTTTTGCGAACCTTCGCTACTTCGTCAGCTCGAATAGGCCTTCTTCAAGAGGTACATCGAACAGAACCTCCGTGACCGTATTGGCCGCCGTACCGAGCATGTTGTTGCCGAATTCAATCTCGGTGCGAAAGGGCAGCAGCATGCCGGAGACCTCGCGGAAGTCGCTGAAGCGGGTGCGGCTTCCGAGCCTTCCCATTGGAGTGTCCGAGACGCTGGCGTGCACCAAGAGTCGTCCGCTTTCCACTTCAACCGCGAGTGTCGAGGCGGGTGCGGAGAGACCGCCGGCGCGCACGAGAATGACTTCCGAGCCGTTGAAGTTGAGCTTCTGAATCACCTCAAGTTCCGGGTACCAGGTGTGCCAGTCGCCGAAGAGCGAGAAGAGGCTTCCGAGTCGGACTTGCTCCGCGCGCGGGCCTTCGAGGATGGCCGGCGCTTGGTTCACATCGGCGTACCAAGCGTTTTCGCCATCGAATGCGGAACGCTCGAACATCTCGCCAGTAACAAAGTCCGAACGAAAGCGGTTAGGCCAATCGAGGCGCACTTCCGTCAGCCCTTCGAGCTTCATGTTGGGGAAACTCATCTGACCTTTGATATTGAGAGGACCTAAGGACTCGATCAAATCGATGCGGTGTACCTCGGCAACGCGGGCAGCGAGTTCATCTGTGCTCGGCAAGTCTGTTGAAGGTTGGAAGCGAAATTCCTCGTGATCGCCGATGTGGTAGCCGGTGACCACTCCGTCCTCTGAGCGGTCGAACTCGATCACGCTTGTTGGCTGCGGCTGTAGCTTCCAACGGTCCTCACCTATATAGATCAAGGGAACAATTGCCTTGCCCATGATCTCGAGTGACATGTCATCGCCATCGCGCACAATCACGCGGTACATGTCGCCCTCGCCTTCCCAGTAGTAACCGAGATACTCCTCGAAGGGCGGCGCCGCTTGATTGGCATCGAAGGGCACGCCGAGCAAGAGTTCGCCGAGTGCTTCCTCCACTTGCAAGCCAGTGATAGTTCCGCGCGTTTGCGTGAAATAAAGCACCATGGCCTTCTGCTCCGGGAAAGCCCAAGCGTGCGTGCCATCGGAACCCGTGTGACCGTAGACAAC
>JBLIOI010000204.1:0-5455 GCA_047639675.1 Planctomycetota bacterium
GATGCGCCCCTGTTCGAGGACGCTGTAGCCGCGGCTACCAAGTCCTGTGTCAAAGAGCATCTCCTTGACATCCTTCATGCGGACCTTTTGCCCGTCAATTTGATACTCGCCTTCACCGCTCTTGTAGACGCGACGGGTGATCGAGATCTCTGCGCCGTGTGATTCAATCACCCCGCTTGAGTTGTCGAGGATCAATGTGCCCTCGGCGACCCCCATCGAAGGGCGGCTGGAGCAGCCCTTGAAAATCACGTCCGTCATCTCCTTGCCGCGCATGGATGTCGGGCGTTGCTCGCCGAGAATCCAACGCATGGCATCGACAACATTGCTCTTGCCGCAACCGTTCGGTCCAACGATGCCTGTGAGGGTATCGTTACCGAACTCGAAGAGCGTTTGGTCAGCGAAGGATTTGAAGCCGAGTAGTTCGAGGCGTTTTAGGCGCATGAAGCTGGGTGCCGAGACAGAAAAGAGATGGGCTCTAGCTCGCTCTTGGAGAGGAGGGAAGAGTGGACGAATCAACGGAGAAGAAGGGCGCAGTCTGTAAGGACTCGTGCGCCGAATAGCTTTGCTGGCGAATCGATGCGCGTTCGCTTTCGAAGAGTTCCCACGCGCTCAGATGAGCATCGTCGGTGCCATGCGGGGAGAGGGCGCCATAGCGCGCGCCGTGTTCCGAATCGAAAGCTAGCCAGGAGCCGACCGGAACTGTCGCAAGCAAGTGCGCTTCAGTTTGACCGGGAGTCGTCCCGGGCAGGTTGCCAAGGCGATAACCGCGCGAATACTCGCGCACCTCGCCGCGCATAGCGCCCGCCTGATTTGCGCCCGTCGTGAACAAAAGCCCCTGGTGGGAGCGAGCTCCTTGGGAATCTGCCAGGGCGAAACGCTCGGCTGCTTCGCGACCATAGTGCGGAGAGAGCTGAACAGATAAACCGCGCGCCGCAGAGAAACGTCGCGCCGCTTCAGAGAGCAAGCCCAGGACGCGCGCGCCTTGATCGGCGCGTAACTCGCCGTCGCCGAGCAAACGCAAAGCCTCGCCCAAACCGACGGGACAGATGGAATAAGCGACCCGCCCACGAACCTCGCCAGCGCGGGCCGAACGCACTTCACGCTGGAAGCGCGCCAAGGATGAAAGCGCTTCGATGCCTTCCTCGACTAGATGGGCAAAGCCCTCGAGGGCTAAGTCTTCGCGCCATGGGCCAGCTTGGCGTGCAACGCGCGCCAGGTTCAGTGAAACCGCCCCACCGCATGCAATCGCTCCGAGTTCGCGAGCTTGACGACGTCCAGCGGGACCGACGAATCGTTCGCTTTCCGGTGCCCAGGTGGGAATCAACGCTCCGCGACCGAGCAAGCGTGACAGAGCTGGCCGCAAGCCGATCGAATGTCCAACGAGCCCGTGAAGCTCGCCGCGATCGAGGTACAGGCGTGGAAGACTCTTCGAATCGTCGAACTCATAAAGCTCGTCGAGAACTCGCACCAAACGTGCACAGAAAGCCACAGCCTTGGCGCCCGGTGACGCTAGATCCAATCGACGTCCGGCACCACGAGCAAGTGCCCCAGCCGCCAAAAGCCAGGTTCCGAGGGTCTCGTGATCTTCGCCGCGACCGGGGCGCGCCAAAGCCGCGAGCAAGGTTGCCGAATTCTCGAGGACAATGCCGCGGGCTACACCGCCGAAGCTGGAAGCAACTTCATCGAGGGCATCAAAGGCCGCGTGGGCGCCGGGAGCCCCGCGCAGAAGCAGGTCGCTACGCACACCCTGCGTCAAGTAGAGGTGCGGCGCGCGCAAGTCTTCGATGTGCAAGGCTGCGCTCAAATGACACTCTGCACTCGCTTCTGAGAACTGATCTGCAAGAGCGAATCGACTGAGCAACTCACCGCCGAGCACACGGCCAGCATCCAGGCCTTTCCCTAAGTCTTCGAGATCCAAAGCAGCGCGGCGCGCGCTAGGACTCTCGGCCCCGCGTGCGAGTAACTCGCGCAGGTCGTAGCGCGGAACCGCTACAGGAGCTTGACGAGCCAGAGCACCGGAAAGGCCCATCGCCACAAGCTCATTGTCCACCAACTCACGAATCAAAGCGGTCGTGATACGCTTCAGCCCGGAAGCTACAACGCGCGCTTCGACGCGCAAAGCAACGGCTTCCGCTTGCTCGCGTGAGAGTTCTGCTTCCTGCACCAAAGCGGCGATGATGCGTGCTTTACTCCAAGGATAAGTCCCTTGGGCTTCGCGCACACGCAGATGACGCAGTTGGCCGTCGTGCTCTTCGCGGCTAGCTGTCGTACTCAGCGAATCACGCGCGCGGGTACGACGGTCGCGATAGAGGATGTAAGCCTTGGCCACTGCGGCGCGCCCCAATTCAACTAAGCCGATTTCAGCCAAGTCTTGAATCTCTTCAATCTCGGGGATGGACTCTGCAGCCGTCGTCTCCGGCGCACTAAATGGTTGTAATTCCCCCCGCTCACTCTCAGGGAAGAGCGTCTCGCCCTTCGCTTGGAAGCTTTCACCACGCCAGGCATAACGGCGGCGCAGAGTCAGTTCGACAAGTTCCGCAACCTCATCCGCAAAGAGGGGATCGTGTTCACCCACTGCGTTCTGTGCGCTGCGCACTGCGGCGGCGATTTTCTTCTTATCGAAGGGCATCAAGGTCCCGTCGCGTTTCCTAACTCGGCGCAAACTCATTGTTCGCCACTCCCAGCTTCGGCACTTGTGCCGCCTGCATCAGAGGAGGCCTCCCCCTCATCCCCATCCCCATCCATCATCGGCCGCAACTCCTCGAGGAACTCGCGGATGTCCCGGAACTCACGATAGACACTCGCGAAACGGACATAGGCTACGGGGTCAATGGAACGTAACTCGTCCATCACCAATGATCCGATAGCCGTGCTCGGGACCTCACGATCGTAGCCTTCGTGGATTTTGGCCTCGATCGCCAGGGTCGTTTGTTCCAGTAGATCCACCGCCACGGGCAGCTTTTCGCAGGCCAAAATCATGCCGTTCAGGATCCGCTCGCGCTCGAAACGGACGCGCTCGCCACTCTTCTTGACCACCCGCAGGGGCGTCTCCTCGATGCGCTCATAGGTCGTGTAGCGCAGGAAGCAATCGAGACACTCCCGCCGCCGGCGAATCACCGCGCCCTCATTAGTGAGGCGTGAATCAACAACCCGATCGTTGTCTTCGTTGCAGTGGGGGCATTTCATGGGGCGAAAATGGCCTCAACGGGGTGTTAACCGCCGCTTCGGGGGGTGCAGGAAACCACGCTAGATGTGGTGTGTCAATGCGGGCTCCCCCACTATTGCTAGTGGCCACGGCCCTTTCCCGTGAGTGCCCCCAAATGGGCCGTAAAAGGACCCATTTGCGCCGGTTTCCTTGGAGCTGATTCCTTCAGGAATCCTGCTTTCTGAGGCCTTTCGCGTCCACGAGATAGACATCGCCCTCAGTCACCGCGCCCAGCGATTCCTCACCCCAGGTGAGAACTCCGTCGAGCACCTGCACATCCCTGTCGAGAACCGTCAACGGTGCACCCGCCAGCTCGACGGCAGGCTCCGTGCCGGCTTTCTCGTAGCTTGTGACCTTTGCTCCTCCCGACACGACGGTGAACCCTAGTACCTCGAAATTGACGACATAGGCAGCGGGATCTAAGAACTTAAAGGTGACTCCATTGACCTCTAGGGCCGTCCCAGCGTCATCACTACGGTAGGCGAACTGGCGATTCAGCCCGGCCTGGTCGATTTCCACCGAAATGTAGCTCGCGCTCGCACTGCTCCTTTGAGGTGCTTCGCCGCAGGAGCCACAAGCGAGAACGACAAGAGAGCAAAGGCTTAGGGTCTTCATGGCGTCATGGTAACCCCAGGGCCCCGCTTCTACTTCCCGATACAAAAGGAAGAGAAAATACGATCCAGGAGGTCTTCAGCAGTGGTTTTTCCGCTGATCGCGTCGAGCTCAGCACAGGACTCACGTAGAGCCTCCGCGAAGAGATCCAAGGGCAGGCCTGCGAGCCAAGCTCCCAATCCGCCCTCCAGAGTCTCAGCAGATCGTGTTAGGGCTACGCGGTGGCGAACCCCAATTTCGCGCTCCAAGCGCTGGGTCGGCTGGGCTCCTTCAACGGGCCACAGGAGCTTGGAGACTAGTCCGGCGAGTTCCTCCAAGCCTTGGCCAGCCAGGGAGGAAATGCTTCCTTGTGAGGCGAAGAGACCACCGTCCATAAATTCACGCGGAGCTTCCTTATCGGCCTTGGAGTGCACGAGAACGGCTGGCACATCGGGCACGAGCATCGAAGCTGCCCTCGAGACCCCAGCACCTCCCTCTTCATCGACCGCAACCAAGAAGAGCTGCAAGTCCGCGTTCTTGCGCACCTCGCGTCCCAAGCGCTGGGCCGTTGCGTCGGGCCCCTTGGCCTCGTCGTCAATGCCTGCGGTGTCGAACAATCGAACCTGACCACCAGGAAGTTGCCATGTGCCCTGCAGAACGTCGCGGGTAGTCCCCTCGGCGGAACTCACGATCGCGGCGCTATCTGTCACAAGGGCATTGAAGAGTGAACTTTTGCCTGCATTCGGGGCGCCAACGAGCACGACCTGCGGCAGGTCGCTGTGGGCTACGCGACGTGCTTCCCAATTCGAAGCATCGGCTAGTTCGCGCAACAAGCGCCGCGCTTCCTCGACCAACTCTTCGCCGGGAACGTGCCCGGTGTCCGCTTCATCAAAGTCGAGACTCGCTTCCGCCAGCGCGCGCAAGGCCGCGATTCCGTCTCGCAACGGAAGGAGGCGTTCGGCTAACCCGCCAAAGAGAAGTGCGCTCGCGGATCGGCGCTCCGCTTGGTTGCGAGCATGGACCAAAGCCAAGATTCCTTCGGCGCGTGTCAGATCAATACGTCCGTTCTCGAAAGCGCGCCGCGTGAATTCGCCTGGCCCAGCCGCCTTGATTCCAAGGGCCAGGATACGCGTCAAGGCCGCCTCAAGAAGTGGAGCTGAACCGGGCAGATGAAACTCCGCTACGTTCTCACGGGTGAATGAGCGCGGACCGGGCATCCACAGTAGAAATAGCGGCTGGGTCCCCGTCGCATCTTGAAAGCGCCCTTGGTGAAGGCCGCGCTGCGCCGGGTCCGGCAGTGGGTTTTGTCCACACCAGACCTCTTCCACCACTCTCCAAGCCAATGGCCCAGAGACGCGGATCACTCCGCGCTTGCCGGGACCGCGCGGACTTGCGATCGCGGCAATAGTCGGGCCTGAACTAGTAATGGGACTACTTCCGCTTCTTCTTGTTTTTGCTACCGCCCCCACCGCCTGCGGTCCGTTTCTTCTGCTCGAGTTCCATCTTGTGTTGCTGCGCTTTCTGAAGCTCCTGCATCTTCAACATGAACTTGCCCGGCTTCTTCTTTTCGAGCTCAGCGTCGTCGATCGGCCACATGCGCTTGATCACCAAAGACTCAAAGATCGCGACCGAAGAGCTAGTGATCATGTAGAGCGCCAA
>JBLIOI010000205.1:0-5364 GCA_047639675.1 Planctomycetota bacterium
GCAGAATCGTCTGCCTGGCTGCCCGGACCGGTTCAGGAGCGCCTCCTCGAGGGGGGCCGCGCCACTGAGTCGGGCAAAAAATGGTACCTTGAAATTCCTATCCTCTAGGTTGAGGCCGTAATTTCGGAGACATGAAACGCTCCATACTAATCTTAGCTTCGCTTGGCCTTCTCCTCTCCGCTGCTAGCCCGCAGACCTGCGACTGGCGAGTGCTCAAGAAGTCGATTGCGGCGCACTGCCAGACAGGCGCCAATTGGATCAGTTGTCCCGTGGACCCTGAGATGCCTGGATACAACTGCTGCGACCACTGGCACACAACTAAGACCTACTCCGAAGGAAGCGCAACAGGGACAACCACGGGCAAGACTTTCGACCAGACAGTTCAGCTACCTCACGATTACTTGGATCAAAGCTGCAACGGCAATGGGCCCTGCAGTAACAGCGCAATAGTTGCGTGTACGCACACCTACGGTAGTGACGTTTTGAAGAGCTGCCCTTGAAGCGTTTGCGCCTGGCCCAGGTCCGAGGAATCTCGGTGGCCTGTATCCTTCTTGTCGTAATTGCCATCGCCGTTACACGGGGTGGCGACGCGGTGTCTCCGTTAGGCGCCTCAGCTCCGTCCCAGGAACTCTGGGGCCTGAGCGCTACCGAGATTGAAGGTGGGCGGGAGCTGGCCGGTGTTTCGCATCGGGAACTTCCTGAACACGAGTCGGTTCCTCGCGGTCTTCACGAAACGAACGCCATCATCGAATGCCTTCGGAGCAATGCAGAAGACGAGGTTTTGAAGTGCCTCGAGGGCAAAGTAGGCAGCCAAGATGCCCAGTGGTTGAAAGATGTTATCTGTTCACGGTTGCCTGAGGTTATCGACGCCGCAAAATGGACGTTGGCCTCAACGGTAATACGGGCATGGGACCCTACGGAGGCCCTGGCTCAGATGTGGAACCTCGACGGCAGTTGCGAGGCCCTCATCTACTCCTCCGATGGCTGGTCCGTGGCCATCGCCAGGCTCGCCGAAACGGACCCGCAGTGGTTAGAGACATTCGCCGACTCTCTCACTCTCGAGGTGCTCTGTGGAGAGGAGAAGTCTCCATTCGGTGTGCGGCTCGTTGGGCAACTGGTTGTTGAGGGCATAGACTCGCTTGCCGGTTTGCTTGAGGAGGCGGCAATAGGTGGGAATGGAACGGCTACTGCGGAGCAGATGATCGAGGGGATCATGTTTGGAAGCCTGGCTCGCCCAGACCCTACCGAACGCCTATTGTTCCTTGACCGTGTCGTGTCCGGCGAGCGAATTGGCGAGCAGCCAAAGGCTGCCGGAATGGCTGCCATCTACGCTCTCCGGCCGGACTCATGGATCGAAGGCGATTCTCGTACGGCCTGCTCGGTAGTCCGTGGGATGCTCATGGATGAGCGGATTGCCGTGGATGTTGCCTTGCACATCCTTATGCAGTTCCGTGCTGAGCCCAAAGAGGGTGTGGATCCAGACGCCTGGGGTTGGGTCTGGGCAGATTGCCGATCGGTTGCAGACCGCGCGGGCTATACATCAGTAGGGCAATGATCTGATGTGCGCGTGCCGGACTGGTTGAGGGATTTTGATCCGCTCAGTCGGGTCTCGCATTGGAGCCGATCTGAATGCTCAACCGCCCCCAGGTGATCGGAGCGGTAGGGCTTGGGTCCACGAAGTGAGGGCTCCGTCCGCCCCTCGAGCACATCCCATCCTGACCATAGACTCGGTCGTGGCCTAGCCACTGCGGGGACAACCGTTTGCGGCCCCCTACAATGGGGCTACGCGAGCCGAGTTCCATCCACTCAAAGCTCTGCTTCTGACGGCTTCAGGCTGGGTCAACCGTCATCAGCAGCACGTGATCGACTACCTCATCGATGAGAACCGCGTGTTGAAGGCACAGCTTGGTGGGAAGCCGATGCGACTGAACGTTGACCAGCGGCGTCGGCTAGCAGCCAAAGCCAAACGCCTTGGTCGCAAGGTCCTCGACAACATTGCCACCATCGTTACCCCCGACACGCTGATGAGGTGGCACCGGAAGCTGATCGGTAACCATAGCGTGAGCCCCACCTCGACGGCGAAGGCGGAATCCCGCAGCTAGAGCAACAAGACGTCGCCCGTCTCCTCCAGATCATTCGTAACCGTCGCGTGACGCCCACAGGCAAGGGGCCTGTGGGCGTCCCGCGACGGTTACCTCGTGCCGCATCCTGGTGTGCAGTTGGTCACCTACCACGGAGTGTTGGCACCCGCCTCGTCATGGCGCGACATGATCGTGCCTGACCCACCGTCATCGGCACGGAACCCAAACGAATCAGAGAACGAGTCGATCGCACCGGCCCTATCCGGTACGTCGGATATCGAGAGCTTGATCAAGAGTGACGGGGCAAACAGCTCTCCCCGCTCGTCCATGCCCGAAGCCCCAGATTGGGGCTCCACCCGCGTACCCAACGCACCAGGAATCTGTCCTCCTCCATCTCCATCTCTGCGCCCTGATGCCTACACCTGGGCGGATCTGATGCGCAGAGTATTCGAAGTCGACGTCTTGCGCTGCACACACTGCGGCGGGAGGCGCAAGCTCATCGCCTTGGTTACTGACCCGCCAGTCATTCGCAGGATCCTCGGTCACTTGAAGCTGCCAACGGATCCACCAGCGGTATCTCCAGTAAGACCGCCCCACAACTCGAGTTTGAGCTCTAGACCCTTCGGCCAGAACCGGGTCGAGGTTGACGAACAGCTCGTTTTTTCGGAGCGCTGCAGGGGGGAGTCGTAGCCTGTCAGCTCGACAGTTGACCTGTCGATCGGACTGATGAGGTCAGTGAAGGTGGATTCAGCCCGTCGCGGGTGCAAGGGATGCCCGTCGAGCCCTAGGTGAGGCCGGGAGTGACCGAGGAGAGCGCCCTCGGGGCACTTGGCGGGGCCCCTTGTACTTCCTATCCCCCGCGCCCACAGAGTCTCTCGAACTGCTCGGCCAACTAGATTCCCTTGATGTAGTTCGCGACGGCCTGAAGGCGGTCCGCCTTCAGTGCTTCTATGCCCTCCATCTGAAGGTCCAGTTCGGGGAAGTCATCCGAGGAGAATCGCGTGTAAACGGTCCATCCATGCGATGCAATCTTGCTGAGCCGACACCACTTGCCTCCGGCTGGAAATGGAGGGGCAGGCATGTCCAACTTTGTTTCGTAACGAATGTACATACCCTGGTCGAAATAACTCTCAACTGAGGCCTTTTCGATTATGGCCGCCTCCTCACCCATGAACTGCAAGGCTGCATTATAGTCATCCACGATCGCCTGAAGCTGTTCCTTATCGAATGGCCCTATTGACTTCCCATTAGGGTTAAGGGCTTCCGATTCGAAGTCGGGCTGGCCCGGCTCGCCGCCACCCGTCCGAAGACTCCACTTGACTGATTGCAGCAACATCGATTTCTTGTTGGAATCGTCATAGTGGGCGCACATTTTCCGAAACTCTTCGCGAACTTCCAACCAGGGGCGCAGCGCTTCCTCACCACCCGCTTCTATAACAGGCCCTCTTTCATCCTGCTCGATAGGTGTCGTAGCGCTCGCCATGCCCTCACGACCCAGACTATCTAGTGGCGAGGCCGCAAGGAGGTCGTCGGCACTCGGCTCGCGGCCAACGGGGGTGGCGGCCACCCCTTGGATGCCCGCCACCTGTTGGCGGCTTTGTCTTACCTCACTCCCAATTGCAAGACATACGACAAGGAATACGATTACCCAGTACGGATACGCTGCTCGCGTGAAGATTCTCACCGAACTAGATGTCGTCACATGAAGCGCACCCGTGGTTACCCGCTACCGCAGCAGAGGTGCCCGAGCAGGCGTCGGCGGCCATTGTAAACGAGTAAGGGGTCGAAATGCCGCAGAACTCATCTGCGGCACTCGTTTTGATTGTGACAGAGCTCGAGCTAGGACTAAAAGAGCGCCCACTCATAGTAAAACTCTGAGATGCGCATCCTCCACTTACTAGTTCTTCGGTCTTGTACTTCAACGTCCAAGTGTAACCGCATTCAGCATCTTCGCAGTCGACACCGTGGTTCCCGCAGTTCTCCGTAACGTAGCCCACCTCCAGCCAGAGAGTGAGCTTACAATCACCGCAAGTCGCTGTGTCAGTCTGCTCCACATCGGCGTTCAGCTGGCATCCGGTGCAGTCGTCCCTAAAGCTTCCTGCAGACAGAAGCATGCCCGATAGGATCGTTCCAAGAATTAGTTTCAAACTAGACTCCGTTCAAGTTAGCGGACTTCTCTCATCAGTGTAGGGCATGTTACGGATTCTCCAATCTGCTCAGTTCGACACTAGCGCCGGGCCCCCTAAGCGCGCCACAGCGAAAGTGCAAAACACAACCAGGTTCCACAATCGAGATTATCGTCCACAGGGCACCTTCGTGTGAGGCGGTGTCGTCGGCGACATGATACTGCTGCACTTCCGCGTTCGTCGCTATTCTAGAGGATAGGCGATCCAAGGTGCGTTTTTCCCAGCCGACCCAGCCACCCGTGCACCCGAATGCCCCGCCCTGACTGGCCCCATCGCCCCCGAACTCCGCCAGATCAGCCCCTCCCCGCCGGTCACCACCTCCCCGTCCTGCTCATCCAGGCCCCAGGCGGGCCCTACGAAGTTCGGGGCACGCGGAAGTTCGTGCCGTGGACTTCAGCTCCGACAGGCGTATCACATGAGAAAGCGGCCTGTGGGCATCCCAGAGAGGCTGAATTGCCCCCCCCGGCTCGTCTCAGAAGTACTCCTAATCACGATCTAATATTGCGATGGCGCTCACAGCCAGCACAGTTAGTCATTGGTGAATAGTCCGCCGACTTCCCGGGTCAATCACACCATCAGAGTCAACTGCGTTTGAAGAATGCTTTCAATCGTTGGCCTGTAGTGACCATATTGATGGTCGGTTTTATGCCGACGCGCGCCTGCGCCATCGTACCGAGTTCCCCACCAGAACTTGCGTGGTCGGCGCCATACAAGGCGGTATCCCCGGAAGCATCGAGATTTCCCCTAGTATAGATATCCGTGCCCTTTGAACCATCT
This sequence comes from Planctomycetota bacterium, assembly GCA_047639675.1. Classification (GTDB taxonomy): domain Bacteria; phylum Planctomycetota; class UBA1135; order UBA1135; genus JABACD01. The sequence goes on from JBLIOI010000205.1 coordinate 5,045, forward strand.
TTCTGATATGAATCAAGCGCACCAAGGTAGCCAAAGTATTTACAGGATCTGTAGCCCCTTGTGAACAGAAGGTCTGCGAGCATCCGGCCAAACGACACTTTGCCCGTGCTGACCTTCCCGGACCCTGATTCCCCGCTGTGGCAGTTATAGAAGTGCAGCTCGCCGGAAAACGTTTTTCGTAACCCCGACTCGATCCTGCTCGACTTCGGGACCGCTCGGGCGAGCTGCTGACCACCCGAAACCGGCTGCTGGAAGGCCGCCTTGTGGGGGAGGTCTGTCTCGCGAGAAGCCGCATACAGCATCTTCGGCCTCGATGGGTT
>JBLIOI010000206.1:0-5093 GCA_047639675.1 Planctomycetota bacterium
GATGTGGCTGGCGGTGGTAGGCCGCAGCATGGCTGGTCTCCTTTGATGAGAGGTTTGGGAATAAGTGTTTCCATTGACCGCTCCATCTGCAGCGCGCGCAAGCACGACTGCGTCGGAGACCGGCCTTCTCACCCCATCGCATACCGCATTGAGCGCAACACCTACCCCCTTAGCCCACGGACAAGAGGGTCCATTGAGTGGGATTAGGTAGGACTCCGTACACCACTCCGTGATTCCGGTCCGCAGGAGAGCCCTCCCGCCATGGGCGAGATAACAGCGCAAATAACAGCGTAAATAACAGCGTAAGCTCCCCCGACGAGCTAGACTGGGAACACGTGATGTTTGCTCCCACCTACCAGATTTCGCACAAGATCACTCGGGATCTTATGACCATCGAGGGCGCCCGCCAATCGATGATCAACCTTCCGATTGACGTGGAAATGCTGCGCAGTCTGCGGGAGAGCGCCAAGCTCCTGACCACGCACTTCTCGACCCAGATCGAGGGCAATCGACTCACTCAGGCAGAGGTCGCGGAAGTCGTTTCGGGCGCGCGCTTTCCCGGCCGTGAAAGGGACACCAACGAGGTACGCAACTACTACGCGGCCCTTGAAGAAGTCGAGCGACTGGGCAAGACAGATAAGCCGCTCAGCGAGTCCACCATCCAGCGGATCCATGGGGTTGCCTACCACGGGCGTCTCAAGGAAACGCCCTATCGCGATGGCCAAAACGTAATCCGGGATAATCAGTCGGGCGTGATCGCTTACCTGCCGCCGGAGGCTTCGGATGTCTCAGCGCTCATGGGCCAACTCGTGACGTGGGTCGAAGCAGAACTCACAGCTGGCGACCTATCCGTGCCGGTGCTCGCAGGGCTCTTGCACTATCAGCTTGCCACGATCCACCCCTACTACGACGGCAACGGACGCATGGCTCGCCTCGTGACGACGTTGCTTTTGCATCGCTGTGGCTATGGACTCAAGGGCATTTATAGTCTTGAGGAACACTACGCGAAAAACCTCGGAGCCTACTATCGGGCGCTAAGCGTAGGTCCTTCGCACAACTACTACGAAGGACGCGCCGGGGCCGATGTCACCGGGTTCCTGGAATACTTCTGCGACGGCATGGCCAAGGCCTTCTTAGCGATCCGCATCCAAGCCAGTCGAGCCGCCGAACGCGAAGACCGTGACCAAGAGGCAACGTTACGCGAACTCGATCCGAGAAAACGCCAAGTCCTATCCCTGCTTCACGCCCACTCCCCCGTGACCGCCGCACAACTCGCCGCGCATCTAGGCCTTAGCCCAAGGACAGTGCGCGACCTTTGTGCAACTTGGGTTAACGAAGGGTTCCTTGAGTGTCACGATTCTTCCCGAAAGAAGCGCAGCTACCGCTTGCCCGCCGAATAACTGCGACGTCGGTGTAGCAAGCAATACGGCGTCGCACACCCCGGGTGCATACGGCGCCAGTCACCGTACCCCATGAATGACGAGCGCAGGGGGCCTGGACCAGAAGTGTGGAGTAAAGTGAACGACACCGTAGGCGCGGGGCGTTGACGCATGATTCAATTTGGTTCAACAGGTCCCCCTCCATTGCCAAATTCAGCGAGCGATTGCGACCGACTTTGGCCTTCCGCAGTCTAGCATTCGATTGAGGACCTTGCAGCCGATTGCAACTTCAGCCTTCTGCGCAGACAGATCCCTGGAGTGCAGCTTGTCGCCCAGGATCGCCTTGTAGCGAAAGAACGCGTTCTCCACCGTCCCCTGCCGGTGATAGCCGGACTCCTTTTTCCATTCCCTCCGCCCAAGTTTCTTCACCATACGAATCGTCTTGTCGCGTTCGGATGACGTTGGCCCTCGCTTAGAAACCGAAGCCGATCGCACCGGAAGCACAACCACTCGTGCTCCTTTTGACTTCGCGGCTTCGTAGATCGCAATCGTGTCGTAGGCAGCGTCGGCGGTCACAGTTGCAAGACGGCCTTTGGCCGACTTGATGATTGCGAGCCCAGTCTTTGCATCATCGCCGCCGCTGTCGGTTAGGACTTGGGCGACGATCTGCCCGCCACCATCAACGCCAAGGTGCAACTTGCGCCAACCGTGCTTTCCGTGCTTTGCAGAGGCCCATTCGCCTTCTCCAACTATGGAAAGCCCGGAACTATCAATGATCAAATGCGTTGGTCCCTTGGGTTGAACGGCTACGAGGTTGACGCGCAACTTAGAACTGCGCCGAGACAAGGTCGTGTGATCCGGGGCCTCGAGCGATAAATCCATAAGCGCGAGAAGCGAACGCAGGAAGCCTTCTGTCTGGCGTAGTGGCAACCGATAGACAGCACGCAGAGTCAGCGCCGTTTCGATTGCAAGTGCTCCAAGCGCGAGAGTTCGCCCGCCTCGATTTTCACGGCCGCGTGCAGACTGAAGCCTCCGAGCTCGGCGCACAACTCATTGATGACGACGGCACGGCCCGGCACCGCCGTTTCTGGAATGCCGTACCGTTCAATTCGTGCACCATGCTCGGAGCCAAGTGCGGAGCGGCCCTGGATGGAGAAGCGTCGCAAAAGGGCGGCAAGGTGTGCGATACCCTATCGGGGTGTATTACGGCATCCAATTCAACACTAACCCATTAGAGAGGTTGAATCCGGTTCCGCAGGAAGCTTGCGGTGAGTCACGAAACCACCATTGATAGCGAAGTGTGTCGCCAGCAGATACATTGCCGACAGACGCGATTGGGCTTGTGCTTTGCGCAAATCCAGAGGCGTCGGCCTGAGCCACTTCGAGTCGCATGGTTGCCCCGACGGCACACAGCAGGCCGTCGCCTAGTACGCTTCCCTGTCCACTATTGGCGACATTGAGCGCCTGGAAGAACAGGCCGAACCGGTTCGGCTCGGTTCCATTCACTTTCAGGGTTGGATTTCCCTGACTTACGCTTGGCCAGCCAGTGAGGCTGAGCAGGGATCCTTCTGGCTTGGAGCTTGACCCGCAGCCGTGTCCGTTTGTGCCCGCGTTACCGCAGGGGCAAGCTGTGCCGCTGCCGTCACCCGCACAGAAGCTCGTCACCTCTCCTGCAGCAGACTTCCAAATGGGAGCTCCTGACAGGATCCAAGCGGGGTCACGGGAGTCGGAGCCTCCTCCACTTCCGAGCCAACCATCGAAACCCGACGGGGACGAATCGGCGACCGTCTGCCCGCTGCCTTCATCGAAGCTCCAGTAGCCGATCAAACCGGGTTCGCTGGCGTTGATTCGACGGGACATGCCGTCCAGGATTTGATGAGGGCTGCGGGGGTGATTCCAAAGCCTCACTTCGTCAATACCCCCATGAAAGGCCTGCTGGGTCCCGTTGGCGAATTGAACGGCGCCCGCCATCAGCCAACTGGAAGGCCCAATCACGTTACCCGTGGTTTGCGAGACGAGTTCGCCGTCGACATAGAGGCGCTGATCACTTCCATCGTAGGTGGCTGCGAGGTGAACCCAGTTACCGACCTGCACAGATCCTCCGCTGAGGTACCCGCCTGTTCCGCATCCACTCGGGTCGACGTCGTGGTAGTACAGGCCGTTGGCGGACACGAGTGAGAGGCCATGGCCACACCAGTCCGATGGACCAGATAGCTGTCCCACGATGACTGCGTTCGTCGTTAAGTCGGCGACCATCACCCACAGTTCGATCGTGTGGGTCGTCAATGCGGTAATATTACCCCAGGTGACGATGTCATCAACGCCATCGAGTTCAACGGCGAAACCTTGTGTGGCTAGCGCTGGGTGATAGGTGAAGGCGTTGGCGAGTTGTGCGTCTTGCGTCGGGCTCGATGCTAGAACTTCAACAATCCCGGGACTTCCCGAGGGAGTGTTGCAGAGCACCGTGAAGGCATCGACGACCACGACGTTTTCTGCGGGGACTCCGCCGATCAACACGCTGTCCACCGCATCGAGATTGGTCCCACTCAAAGTCAAAAAGGTCCCCCCGATCTCCAAGCCACTGCTCGGGGACACCGAATTGAGCGTTGGGTCTTGTGCGAAGGCGGAAATAGCGGGGAACAACGCGATAGAGAGGCATAAGCTCCGTCGCGAAAACCTGAGTAGTGAAGTGAGGAAGTTGGCCATCCTAAATTACCTGTTTGTTGTAGTGGGCACGGGGAAATCGCATTGCATCGATTCCCAGGGACCTGACTAAGAGTGGGGCGATGGATGGGCTTCGACACTCTCCACGTCCCGGTCGCGGGGGTAGAACGCGCTTTGGAGAGAGCGCAGCCCCACTTTCAAAACTAATTTACGCTCGTGCCGTCTCCTGTCGACGTACGCCCGCGAAGGACCCGTCTCTGAGTGTAAGTGATCCAAAGGGCCTCCACGCTCCCCGGCCCGCTGCCCTAGCAGCCCGTGGTGAAAGTCGCCGGGTGGGTTGATGGAGAGTGTGAGGTCAAATAGCTTGTAGGCATGGCAATGGGCAAGCGAGAGAGGGAGCGCCTGGCGGTGCAGCGACTCGCTCGCCCTCCGAAGCTTCCTGGGTCTCGCACTCTCGCAGAGTCCGCCGGACCACTCGACTGTCTCGCGGACCCGTCGCCTGATCGACGTGGAGACGCACGCGGAGGTCTTTGCCTTCGTGCTCGCGCAACTCGCCGATCACGACCTCCTGAGAGGGAAGACGATCGGTGTCGCCGCGACGACGCTGGAAGCCAATGCCGCGATGAAGAGCTTGGTGCGTCGGGATACGGGTCAGGACTATCAGAGTTTCCTCGAGGACCTTGCGAAGGCGTCGGGAATCGAGACGCCGACGAAGGCGGACCTGGCTCGAATCGACCGGAAACGAACGAAGAAGGGCTCGAACGACGACTGGGTGAACCCGAACGATCCGGATGCGCAGATCACGAAGATGAAGGATGGTCGCACCCACTTGGCTCACAAGGCCGAGCATTCGGTCGACTTGGACAGTGGCGCGATCCTCGCGGTCACGATCAAGAGGATAAGAGAGACAAAGGGCCTCCGCCAGCACCTGCGCTCCACCTCACTCCCACAACCTCCCCTTCACCCCCATCCCGCGCGCAGCCCCTTCTGAATCCGCGCAATCAGGCTGCCAGCCCTCGACCGGCCACACCTCCCCCAGCGCCGACACTC
>JBLIOI010000207.1:0-5091 GCA_047639675.1 Planctomycetota bacterium
AGAGACGCTGCGCGCCTCATGCTGGAGGCGCGCAGCTTCTGTCTATATCCTCCCACATCACAAAGCCCCGTCATCCAGCTGGTACACACCGTCCAGCGCACACGAGATCCAGACCTATGGCAGCCAAAGAAGTCACCCTGATGGATAAGATCGTCTCCCTGAGCAAGCGCAAGGGATTCGTTTTCCAAGCCTCCGAAATCTATGGGGGCATCGGCAACACCTACGACTACGGCCCGCTTGGGGTGGAGCTCAAGCGTAAGGTCAAAGAAGCTTGGTGGAATGCCATGGTCACGACCCGTGCGGATGTGGTCGGCCTCGACTCGGCCATCATTCAGAACCCCAAGGTTTGGGAGACCTCGGGGCACGTGGGCGGCTTCTCCGATCCAATGATCGATTGCAAAACGTGCAAGGGGCGTTTCCGTGCCGATCACATCGACGATTTGCGCTGCCCGGAGAAGCCCTCGAAGAAGCCCGGGGAGTGCCGCGGCGAGCTGACCGAAGCGCGTTCATTCAACTTGATGTTCAAGACCAATGTGGGCGCCCTTGAGGGTGCGTCTTCCGTGGCTTACCTGCGACCCGAAACGGCCCAGGGCATCTTCTTGAACTTCAAGAACGTCCTGGAGAGCTCACGCATCAAGCCGCCCTTCGGTATCGCTCAGATAGGCAAGTCCTTTCGCAACGAGATCACGCCCGGCAACTTCGTTTTCCGTACCCGCGAGTTTGAGCAGGGTGAGATGGAATTCTTCGTTCCGCCGGAAGAGAACGATAAGTGGTACGAGTACTGGAAGAACGAGCGCTTTGATTGGTACGTGCGCCACGGCATCAATCCCGAGAACCTGCGTATGCGAGTTCATGAAGATGACGAGTTGGCGCACTACTCAACCGGTTGCGCAGACGTGGAATACAAGTACCCATTCGGTTGGGGAGAGCTCGAAGGTATTGCTTGCCGTACGAATTTTGACTTGTCACGACACTCCGAAGCTTCGGGGACTGACCTGCGCTACTTTGATCCGGAGACGAAGGAGAAGTACTTCCCCTACGTCATCGAACCCGCCGGTGGTATCGACCGTATGGCACTGACCTTCATGGTTGACGCCTACGAAGAGCAGCAGCTTGAGAAGGACATTCGCGTGGTCCTGCACTTCCATCCTTTGATCGCACCGACCACGGTTGCTGTCTTCCCGCTCGTCAAGAAGGAAGGCATGCCGGAAAAGGCGCACGAGATTGTCGATGAGTTGCGCAAGGCTCGTTTTAGCACTTTCTACGACGAGAAGGCCGCCATCGGTCGCCGCTACCGCCGTCAGGATGAGGTTGGAACTCCCTTCTGCGTGACGGTTGATGGCGACACCTTGTCAGAAGATATCGTCACTGTCCGCCATCGCGACTCAATGGAGCAGGACAAGGTCAAGATCGATGAACTCGTCGCTTACCTGCACAAGGCCGTGCAGGAGTGGAAGCGCTAGCGTGCTTAGAGTTTCTTCTTAGGGCTGGGTTGCGGGACATCCTCGACGATGTCTCGTATTTCCATTTCTACTGGGAGCACGCCCGGCATGGCTGTATCGATCGCCGTGGGGAATCCATCCTCGGACGTACCGCTGAAGGCACGAAGTTCTGCGGCTTCGTTCTGGCCGCCCTGCGTGAGGACATAGATGTACTCGCCACTTGGCGTGACTTCCACGCGCCTCGCTCCTTCTCCTGCGGCGATCGAATCGCGCCACTGGAAGGCTTGCGTTATCGCGTTGAATAGCTCTCCACTGGTGGGCTCAACGTCGTAGAGCAAGAGCCCGCTCTGCCTTGGAACGGAACCACCGAACACCGAGTAGGCGAAGCGACCATCGCGAGTCAGCTCGATGTCCTTAGGACCAGGCTGGGCGATCGAACCCTGGCTAATCGCTAGCAAGGCACCGTCCACACCCAGGTCATAGCCGATGATTGAATCGCTGTCCTCGAAAGTGACGTAGGCGCGGGTTCCTGTTGGATTGAATTCCAGAGAACTCGGATGGCCTGCAGCTGGAATCGAGGGGAGGATTATCATCAGGCCATTGCTTGAATCAATCGAGTAGGCGCCGATCTCACCGAACTGAGTGATGCCGTCGCCGGGCACAGCCACGTAGAAGAATTGGCCAGTGGGGTCGAAGGTAATCGACTCTATGTCCAGCGGAAGGGGGCGTGAGTGGGCAAAGGTGAAAGTTCCGTCTTCAGCGATCGAGTAGGAAATGAGGAGATCGAAGTTTCCGACTGCGATGAGAGCGAAGCGTCCTGAGGGATCGATTGCCATCAACCCTGGCTCGCCGGCGGCGAAGACTGCCGGCGCTCCGAGCTCCGTCATGCTCCCGTCTTCGCCGAGGGAGTATTGCGTTACGCTGTTGGCGACGGGATCCGAGACATAGGCGAACCTGCCATGGGGATCGATGACGATGTCACGCGGTGCGCTGCTATTCGGAACAACGTTGGCCAAGCCGTCATCGATCTCGCCGGTTTCCGCTGTAATGCGATAACTGGTCACGTCGCCGCTGCCTTCATTCAAGACGTAGAGGTCGGTGCTTCGGCGGCGGATACCGCTCGCCCCGCTCGTGATGACCAGTGGGCCATTGCCAATGCGGGTGCGCAGCGTCGTACCCGCGCCGATCTCGCCACTCACTTGATCGACCTGGTGCACTGTCAAGTGGCCTAGGACGCTATCCACTACATACAACTCGCGCCCGTCGTCGGACATGCTTAGGCCGCTGATGTTCGCGCTTGCTGGAGTCGTGCTGAGCACGTTTGGCGAGCCAGTTTCTTGGTCGATCTCAAATAAGGTGATCTCTTCGGAGCCCAAGTTCGAGACGTAGAGCCATCTTCCCCCTGGATCGATCGCCAGTGAGGTGGGGCCTTGACCCGAATCCTCCGTGCCCGCCAAGGCTGGGCGACCTATGAGCGGGTCGACAGTGCAGTGCAATACCGTCTCGAAGGGTTCGACCAAGGTCAGGTAGAGATTCTCTCCATGCGGTCCGAGGACCATCTCTGCAGGAACGATCGTGACTAGGTCGAAGGTCGCGCTTTGGAGGATCTCTCCAGTCTCTTGATCGATGGTATAGCAGCGCAAGCGCGTCTTATCATCACCACCACTATTGCCGAATTCATGTTCGACGATGAGGTAACGACCGTTCGGGTCGCAAATCACGGAGATCGGTTCGACAGCGGTTGATGCGTCGGTGATTAGGATGAACTCTCCGGTCTCCGCATCGATCGAGAAGGAACGAATCCGGTTCTCCAGCGCCGTCGTGACGAACACGTAGAGACCGCTGGGGTGCATGGCGATTGCATGCGGACCGGTACCCATCTCCTCTATGAAGCCGAGGTTGGGGATACCGCTGGTTTGGTTGATCACATAGCTCGTAAGCTCGGTTTCGTTGAGGCCGCAAAGCACACGACCCGTTTGATTTCCTAAGAGCTGCCCAAAGCCATTGATCGCTTCGCCGTTGTAGCCTTGGTGAAACGGGACGCCATCGGATCCACCAATACCAAACGCTGAAACTGAGCCGTCGAGCGCACTCGCCGAAAAACCAAAGCGTGACTCTCCAGTGACGCTAATCGTGATGAAGGCCAGGATCTCAACCAAGTCTTCGTCCTGGCCGGTGCTAGCCACGAAGCTGTAGGCGCGGCTAGGCGTGTAGGTAGTCACCGTGCCGGAGAATTCACCGGTTTCCGTATCGAAGGTCAGTCCATCAGGCAATGCGGGAGTGACGGAGAAATTGTCAAAGCTGCCGACGATCACCGGGGCCTGAGTTTCGAGCGTCTCGTTCACCCCGAGCAGGAAGAGTTGCTTTGGATAGCTGAATTCGTCCGGATCGGATCCACCGCCGTCCCCGGGGACTGTGCCCGCGCCTAGACCAGCAGCGCCGCCGCTGTGGCCGCAAGAAGCGTAGAAGAGGGCCGACACACAGGTCGCGATGGCCAGTAGAGAGCTGAGGGTGATTTTGGGGACTGACACGTACTTGGGGACAGGTAGAGGCGCCTCAGAGGGGATGTTGAGAGTCTCGGATTAAAAAAGGGGGGGGGGGAACCTTACTGTCGCATATAGCCTACAACCGACTAGTGCTCCAGGCAGGTTTAACACCCCGCGGCATTAGAAGTTCCGCGTAGTAGGGTGGCGTGGCTTGCATTCCTGTCTGGGGGCGGTGTTATCATCCCCCAGGTCGTGAAAGATCCTGAGGAGCAGCCACAGAAGGCGATGGAAGTGGATGTCGAAAGACTTCCCGAGAACTATGACCCGGCCCATGAACCGGGGGACGGAGATCCTTCCGCGCCCAGCAAGGTGCGCGAGATCAGCGAAAGTATCGGGCCGATGCTTGCCGGTATGTTGATCGATGTGATCGACGCGGCGACTTTCAATCCTATCATGGGCATGCTGGTGGGCTGGCCGCTCGGCTATTACATCGTTCGTCAGGTGGGTTGTAGTAAGGCGACCGCGAGCAAATTGGGGATCCTAAGCGGGGTCTACTGTGCTCTGCCAGGGACATTCCTAATACCGATGGCGACGATTCTGGCCATCTACGGCAAGGTTCGGGCGATTATGAGCGCGCCGCCGCAGTAGAGCGCGGGGGCTTTTGGCGGGCGGCGTGAGCTACGGGTTGATTGGTCTTGGTTCGTTGCAGTTGAAGAGCAACTGGGATTTGGGACTAACGGGGGCTTCGCAGAGGACTTCTACGGGAGGGTCTGGAGCTTGCGGGGGCTTTGAACTCGCGGCGAGTTTTGAGATGCGATTGTTGGGCGGAGGTCTCGGATAAAACTCAGATTCGGGGGGCTTTCGGCCTTCGGAAAGAGTGCCGATTTCAAGTTGGTTTTAGGTTGTCGCAAACGGGCGCTATTAGCTAAATAGAAGCATAATTTGGCACTTTAGTTGGGAATTCGGGGAGCTCATACGTCTTTGCATGTATGCAGAATCAAATGGTGTTTCCGAATGGTTGGGGTGGTTGGAGAAAGGGAAGTGGTCCTCGGAAACGGAAGTCGGGTGTGGCGCATGTGACGCGGCCGCGAGTTAAGAAAAGTGATGTGATGCATCTCACTTGGAAGTTGCGGAGGGAGTTGCCGTCACTGCGCAGCAGCCTG
>JBLIOI010000208.1:0-5025 GCA_047639675.1 Planctomycetota bacterium
CGTCTCAACCCAAGACCACGCAGCAGCTGCCGTGGCTGTCGGCCCGAACGGAACCGTTGAAGATCCCCAGGGTGTTCCGGTCTTCGCTTGGATGGGAGAAAGCCTTGAGGAGTTCTGGTGGTGTAGCGAGCAGTCTTTGATCTGGCCCGGGACAGCTCCGAACCTGATCCTCGACGACGGTGGCGACGCATCGATGATGGTGCTTAAGGGTGCTGAATTTGAAGCTGCGGGTGCTGTGCCCGCTCCCGGCGAAGACGCCGGTGAGGATTGGGTCGAGCTGCTCAAGCGTCTCGAGTCGAACATCCAGGAATTCCCGGGACGCTGGACAGCCATCCGCGACGGCATCCTCGGTGTTTCAGAAGAGACCACCACTGGTGTGCACCGTCTCTATCAAATGGTCGAGCGCGGTGAATTGCCCTTCCCGGCAATCAACGTCAACGATTCGGTCACCAAGAGCAAGTTCGACAACCTCTACGGTTGCCGCCACTCACTCGTCGACGGGATCTGCCGTGCAACCGACGTGATGATCTCAGGCAAGATTGCCGTCATCTGCGGCTACGGCGATGTTGGCAAGGGTTCGGCCCAGTCGATGCGTGGTCAAGGTGCTCGCGTGATCATCACCGAGATCGATCCTATCTGCGCTTTGCAGGCAGCGATGGAAGGCTACGAAGTCACCACGCTTGACTCGATCGTTGCAGATGGCGACATCTTCGTCACAACCACCGGTAACTTCAACATCATCACAGCCGATCACATGTCGAAGATGAAGCACAACGCTATCGTTGGCAACATCGGTCACTTCGACAATGAGATCGACATGGCGGGCCTCGCCAAGATCCCTGGTATCAAGAAGAACAACATCAAGAACCCCGCCGAGCATGGCAACCAGCTGGACAGCTGGAGCTTCCCCGACGGACACGACATCTTGATTCTCGCTGAAGGTCGCTTGCTCAACCTCGGTTGTGCAACGGGCCACCCGAGCTTCGTGATGTCTGCTTCCTTCACCAACCAGGTGATGGCGCAAATCGAGTTGTTCGAGAGCCACAGCAAGTACGAGAATAAGGTCTACACCTTGCCCAAGCACCTCGACGAGAAGGTTGCGCGCTTGCACCTCGACAAGCTCGGCGTGAACTTGACCGAGTTGACGAAGCAGCAGTCCGAGTACCTCGGCATTCCGATTGAAGGACCCTATAAAGCCGATCACTACCGCTACTAGGCTCCGTTAGCTTTCCAATACAAAGGCGGCCCGCTACCAATTGGTAGCGGGCCGCCTTTCTTGTTTTAGCTTATGGTCGCTTACATCGCGATGCGAATACCCGCAGTCATCGTTTGTTGCGTCTCGAAATAGTTGTAGCGCAGTGAGATGCCGAAGTTCTCGCCGAACATGAACTGTAGGCCAGCATGCCCGCCGAATTCGGATACGAAGTACTCGCGAAATTCTCCGGATAGGCCGAACTCAACCATCTCGTGCATCAAGGTACGCAGCCCGAATTCGACGCCGTATCCGTGCTGAGTTGTCTTGCGAGTGTTTGTCATCGAAGTCGGACGAGTGAATTCCCCCCGTAAATACTTCAAGTCCAAAACGAGGTCGGTGGTGTCACTAGGATTGCTCACAAATCCGACGCCTGCTTCCAGGTCCGTTCGCTTGTAAGTGTGGGAAGTTCCAAACACATTCGCATCGGCTTCCGTGTCCTGATAGTTCAGAAGCACGCGCACGCCTTCCGGCGAGTCGAAGGACAACCTTCCGCCGAAGCCATCCATGGCGTCTAGTCCACTTTGTTGTTCGCCTATTTCAGTGCTGACCCAATTGGCATCCAGGTAGTTGTAGCTGAAAGGGCTGCTTCGATACTGCGCCATGGCAGCGGACGAAAGAGCGCAGAATATGGCTACGGAAAGGACTGTTCTGTGAAAACGCAAGGCGATTACTGGGTAGAAGTGCGAAAGGACCATCCGAGGATGAGCCACGATTCCAGCAGGCGCGGAGCACAAGTCAACCCCTTCTCGCCACTCGTCTGCTGATTGCACTCCGTATCGCAATTGCGCAGGCTCACAGGGCGCTTCCAAGCCTCCCTCTTTCACTTCCTTCTGTAAGATTCCGTCAATGTCCAGCCCGGTTCGCATCGCAATTATCGGAAACTCATTCGCTGAGCGGGTTTTACTACCCGCTCTCGATCACGTTGGAGGCTTGCCGGGGATCTCCCTCAAAGTCGTTGGACTGGCGGGCAGCAGCGGCGCCAAGGCTGCGAAAACAGCGCAGCGTTGGGGAATTCCCAAGTTCACGAATCGCTGGCAAGATCTCTTTGACGAGCCTGTGGATCTCGCAATCATCGCCACTCCCGTCGATTTGCATTTCGAGATGGCGCGCAAGGCACTCGAGAGTGGCTGTGCGGTGCTCTGTGAGAAGCCCTTTACGCTCACCGTCGCGGAAGCGGAAGAGCTCGCGACCCTGGCCAAGGGCCGCCTCGCTCTCATCGATCACCAGCTGCGTTGGAATCCCAATCGACGCAAGCTGCGCGACTTGATCAGGGAGGGTTTTATCGGCGAGGTTTTGAACCTGCGCACGGACCTCGTTCTCGACAATCCGCTCGCCCTCAAACGTCTCCACTCCTGGTGGTTCGAGGAAGAGCGCGGCGGCGGAACCCTCGGTGCCTTGGGGTCGCACTTGATCGACGGGGTGCAATGGATGTTAGGACCGATCGATAGGGTCAGCGCGCGCCTGGAGTCCTTCATCAAGTCGCGTCCCGACTCTTCCGGAACGATCAAGCCCGTCACCGCCGATGACTTTGCAGAACTTTGGATGCGTACCGCGAGCGGTGCCTCTGTCAGCCTCACGACTGCTGTTGGTATGCCTGGTGCGTCTCGTTGGTTGACGGAAGTTGCTGGATCCAAAGGAACACTACGCATCGACATGGAAGACGACTTGATTGGTGGATTGCATGGCGACGACATGGCTCCGATCACCCCTGACTTCCCGATCCCCGAGCTACCAGAGAAAATGAAGATCGGTGGCCCCTTCAATGCGCTGGCTCCGCTCTTCCTCGAGGATCTTGTTCGGGCCGTTGCAGCCGGAGAGAGCACACTCGCTGAAGCTGCCACATTCGCCGACGGCCTAGCCAACATGCGTATCCTCGAAGGCGCACGTGCTTCTTCCAAACTAGGCGGAGCCCAGGTCGATTGCCGCTAGTTCACCCAACCCCTCCGATTGGTCGGCTTGCTCCCAGTCCTACAGGTTTGTTGCACATCGGCCATGCGCGTTCCTTTCTGCTGGCTTGGTGGTCAGTTCGCTCGCGCTCTGGAACTATTCGTCTGCGCATGGAGGACCTGGATACGTCGCGCGTCAAGCCGGGCATGCGCGACGCTTGCTTGCGCGACCTCGAATGGTTGGGACTCGATTGGGACGGGGCCGTTGAACAGCAGAGTGACTACCAAGACGAGTTCTATGAAGTCGCCTTGCAATTGCAATGCGAGGGTCTCGCCTATCCCTGTGTTTGCACACGCCGGGAAGTTCAAGCCGCCCAATCAGCGCCCCACGCCGAAGATGCCGAGAGCATCTACCCCGGCACCTGCCGTGGAAAGTTCACCACTCTCGAAGAGGCGCGACTATCCTCCGGTCGTGAACCAGCTCTACGCTTGCACGTTGCGCCCGGCGATCTATCGATCACCGATCAGCTCAGCGGCAATCTGACGCAAGACGTGCGCCTCGAAGTCGGCGACTTTCCCCTCACGAGTCGCGACGGTCAAATCGCCTACCAACTCTCCGTGGTCCTCGATGACGCGCGCCAGGGAATTACGGAAGTCCTGCGCGGCGACGACCTGCTCTCCAGCACTCCGCGCCAGGTGCTCCTGCAGAACATCTTCGGCTTTCCCACACCCACATGGATTCACGTCCCGCTGGTCCTCGATGCTCAAGGCGAACGCTTGGCCAAGCGTCACGATGCCCTCTCGATCGCAGCTGTGCGGTCCGCTGGCATCTCTCCAGAGGCTTTCGCGACCTGGGTGGCCCAGTCTGCCGGCATGGCCTCAGCCGGTCTCCAAGCCGCCTCGGAGTGGACCAAGTTCTACAATCTGGCCAGCTTGCCCCTCGCCCCCATCCGCTTGCCTCCCGAGCCCTTATCCGGACTTCAAAATCCTCTTGGCAAAGCCTCCCAATAGCTTCATCTAACTGGGAATTCACACGCCCACATTGTTACGCTAGCCGCGGTCGGTCGAGCTGATTCCTCCGACTATCTAGATTCAAAACCAACCCTCCAAGAACATCATGGGCATCATTGCCACCGGAACGGACGCTCCGGCATTCAGTCTAGATAGCCATCTAGACTCGAAGGTCAGCCTGTCCGATTTCGCCGGGAAGAAGAACGTATTGCTCGTCTTCTACCCCCTCGACTTCACCCCTACATGAAGCATGGAAATCCCGGGTCTCAACGCTCTCCAAGAGAAGTTTGATTCCTGCAACACCCAAGTTTTGGGTGTTTCGGTAGATTCCAAGTTCAGTCACAAAGCATGGGCCTCAGGCTTCGCGGGAATCAATTACCCGCTCCTGGCCGACTTTCACCCCAAGGGTGAAGTCGCCACCGCCTACGGCTGCTGGCTCGAAGGCCCCGGCATTGGCGATCGCGCCACGGTCATGATCGGCAAGGACGGAAAAGTCCTCTGGGCCGAGTCCGTAGGCCCCGGCGCCGCCCGCAACCCGATGGACCTCCTGAACAAAGCCGTCGAGCTAGCTCAGTAGATCCCCCCCACAAGCAGCTGGAGAAAGGGCACAAGTCCCTCTTCCAGCTGCTTTTCTCCAGCACCCCTACACTCTTTGGCCTCCCCAGCCGAAAAGTACCGCAGGCCGCTTGACCCAGCCCTTCTAGGGGCTACTCTTTGCGCCTCACACACGTTCCCCGATAGCTCAGTTGGTAGAGCGTCCGGCTGTTAACCGGATTGTCGCAAGTTCGAGTCTTGCTCGGGGAGCCATCCACCTGACACGTGGGAAATGATTGACGCTGCGGTTGACGCGGCGTTTTTTCGTGTCTGGAGGGA
>JBLIOI010000209.1:0-4996 GCA_047639675.1 Planctomycetota bacterium
CTAATGTTCATGATTCCCCCGAGCCCCTGGGAGGGCGTTGGGAGGCTTCCCCCCCCACATCCAGTAGAACCGGGCTGCCCAAGTCCTCCTCCCCAAAGGAGAACCGGTTCCCCGCAGCACCGGAGATACAAGCGCTTGCGGAGATCGGTCTAAGGAATCCCGGTGCCCCGCAGCATTTAAGTTCCAAGCGCCATTCGAGGCCGACCTAAGGATTGCCGGCGTCAGACGCCACCCGGAACTCGATCCCTATCGAGTACTGGGAATCAGATCCTGAACGCAAACTCGAATCGCTGCGAATTTCGCGGGGGCACATCCTTCCGACATGAGAACGCGACTACGGAATCAACGTCACTGCGTTCGAAGGCGCGTAGTCGGCACCCGCTCTGCCGAGCATCGCGTTCGCTCCAGCTCCACCACGAGCACCTCCTCATATGGAGTTGGAGTTCGAGGGCTGTTGATCAGGCGAAAGCGTTGGGCGACAAAGCCAGCGGTGGGGAGATGTACCTAGCCCAAGGCAGCTAGCCGGGTTCTGCTGATTCTGGCGGGTGAGGAGGACCCGTTGGAGCAGGTTTTGCGCCTCTCGGGCAAAAATGGGGGGCGGGGAAGTGGGAAGAATGAGGGGTTGGAGAGCGAAGAGCGGCTCGCGGAGGCCCCTTGAATTACTTCCATGAGAAGGCCCTATCAGTCAAGCGTACCCCCAGAATGTCCTGTGTTTTTTCCGCCGCAGGGTAGCCATAGAGCGTGGAACCAGGCGGGTTGCCCCATGATTTCGATCGTTTCGAGCAACGTAGAATGGGCCAATGCTGGCCGAACTCCATCCACTCCGGGTCCTGCTGATGACCCTCTCGGGCCTGGTGAATAAGCACCAGGCCGATGTCATCGCCTACCTCGTCGAAGAGAACCGCGTGCTCAAGGAACAGATGCATGGCCGCAAGCTCAAGCTCTCCGATGACCAACGGCGACGCTTGGCCGCGAAGGCCCTCGACGGCGGGACCACCATAGTCACGCCCGACACGCTCATGCGTTGGCACAGAAATCTGATCGCGGTCAAGTGGTCGTCTCCGGCCAAGAACCGAGTTGGCCATCCCGGCCTGATGAAGAAGATCAAAGACCAGATCCTCCTCATGGCTAACGACAATTCCACATGGGGTTACACGCGTATTCAAGGAGAGCTGAAAGCTCTCGGTCACACCGTTGCTCGCACCACAATGGCCAACGTGTTGAAGGAGAACGGGATCAAGCCAGCACCTGATCGACCCTCGTCGTGGCGCAGCTTCTTGAAGGCTCACTGGGGGTGAAGTCGCAGCAACCGATTTCCTCTCCGTCGAAGTCTGGACGCCGAAGGGCCTGCTCACCTACTACATCCTCTTCGTCATCGACTTGAAGTCTCGCGTCGTATCTGTCGCAGGCATCTCTACCAATCCCAATGAAGCCTTCATGGGCCAAGCAGCTCGCAACCTGCTCGTCATCAGCGACGGCTTCCTCCGCAAGCATCGCTACCTAATCTGCGATCGAGACACGAAGTACACAGCCTGGTTCAAGAGCGCCATGAAAGCTGCGGGAGTCGAACTAATCCTGACTCCAGTCATGGCGCCGAACTGCAACGCCTACGCTGAACGCTTCATCCTCTCGATCAAGACCGAGTGCTTGAGCCGGATGATTTTCTTTGGGGAGAGTTCGCTGCGCCGCGCTGTCTCAGAGTTCACTGTCCATTATCATTGAGAACGAGCACACCAAGGTTTGGGAAACCAGCGCATCCTCCCGAGTGCTGAGAGTGGGGACGGCGAAGTAGAGGTCATAGAGAGACTCGGAGGATTGCTCAAGCACTACCGCCGAGCGGCCTAGAGAGAGTTTGGCAAGTCGGTTTTGGGTGGGGAATGCCCGCCCCGAGGGCGAAGGGTGCGCCCATCACCTAGATCCACGGCCCGAATGGCCCCTCCAAAACTGCGGCAAGTCGTGAGCCTGGCACGTTTTGGGCGACGATGCTATTGTTGGACAGGACACCGTCTAAGAATTGGAGACCTCACGGTACTCCGTTGGAGGGGCTGGCCTTCTCATCCCATTCTTATCCTCTGGGGCTCCTATTCGCCCCAGCGCCACATTCCTGCCAAACACGAGTATGAAGAGTTCACTGCCCCACCTTTGTTCGTTGCCCCTGGCGAGAGCATTCTTGCTCGTTTCGTTGTCCGCCGTTGGCTACTCCTCGCCACAGGGAGCGTGTCTCCCGACTCGCGAGAGCCAGGCCGCTGGGGGCGGGGACGCGGACGATCACAGCGATTTGCCGTCACTCTCCCCGGACGGTGATTGGGTCGCTTTTGAGAGTGCCGCGTCGGATCTTGTGCCGGGTGACGTGAACGACATTTCGGACGTCTTCTTGCGGCAAATTTCGACGGGCACGACTCTGCTAATCAGCCGTGGGGCGGGGGAGTCCAGGCCAATGGGGAGTCCTTCCATCCTGTAGTTTCCGAGGACGGAGAGTTCGTGGCGTTCTATTCCGAGGCCTCGAACATTTCCCACAACGGCGACAACAATGGCCTTCGAGACGCGTTCCTCTACGACCGCATCAACAACCGAGTGCGTCGAATCAGCCTCTCCTCATCAGGCGTGGAGGGCAATGGAAACACAGGTGTTCGCGGTGAACGCCGGGGCATCGATATCTCTGACGATGGCATGCTCGTCGTATACAGCAGCCAAGCCAACAATCTCGTCAGCGGAGACACGAATCTAACGAGTGATATTTTCATGTACACCCACGTGGGCCAAACCACGACCCGGCTCAACATGAATGGAGGAGTGCAGTCAAACGGCAGTTCGCAGAATCCGGCTATCTCAGGAGATGGAAGCGTTGTGGCTTACATGACTGGCGCCACCAATCAGGGCACGGTCGACACGAATGGGTTGGCCGATATCTACTACCTGGATGTCCTAACTCTCGCTGCACAGCGCGCAAGCGTCAGCAGTTTGGGGGCCGAATCCAACGGTACGGGGCTCTCGCCTGCAATCAACCGAACGGGGTCGGTGATCGCATTCGAATCCAATTCGACCAACCTGGTTCCTGGCGACACACTCGGTCACTTCGATGTCTTTGTGCGCGACCTGGCCGGTAGCGGAACTACGGAGAGAGCGAGCCTCACCTGGGATGGACAGGAGGCGATCAATTACGCCTACCAAGTCACCTTGTCGGCGGACGGCAATCGAGTTGGATTCACTTCGGCTGCAGGGAACATGGTCCCCGGCGGGGGAGGGACCTCGTCGGTTTACTTGAGGGACCGAAGCCTCGGAACTGTGGAGCGCTGGGGGGAGGACTCAGCGGGTGGAGTGGGCTTTTCAGGGAGCGAGGACGCTTGCTTGGACAGCAGTGGTTACCGCATGGCCTTCGCTTCATTAGCGCCGCTCGTCGCTGCGGATGCGAATGGCCTGATCGACATTTACGTCACGGGTTGCGGTCCTGCGGGGACCAGCTACTGCGGCGGTCCAGCGCTGGCCTGCCCTTGCTCGAACGCTGGTTCTGCCGGGCGCGGTTGCGAGAATTCTTCAACGACTGGAGGCGCGCTCTGCCAGGCATTCGGCACGCCGAGTGTCTCGGCCGACGACCTGTACTTGGTCTCCTACGGAACCGGGGCCAGCGTGCCGGTGCTTTACTTCCAAGGAGAGAGTTTGCTGGGTGGTGGCACCGGAGTTCCGTTTGGTGATGGTGTGCGCTGCGTGGGAACCAATATCAAGCGCTTGGGAGTGAAGATCGCCGTGGGTGGCTACGCAGAATTCGGAACCGGGTCCGACACGCCGATCTCTATCCAAGGAGCCATCGGAATCCTGGGAGGCACGCACTACTACCAGGCGTGGTACCGCGATACGGCGGCCTACTGCACGTCTAGTGTATTCAACGTGAGCAACGCCATCGAGATCGTTTGGCTCCCCTGAGAGTCCGGAGTCGCGGTTCGAGCGCCAGCGCTACTCCGGGGTCGATCGGGGCCGCGCAATCCCGTGGTGTCCATTTATAGGGCCGTGGCGATTCGCCCACGATTTCGGGCGTTTCACGCATACGGTGTCAGTCACTTTCCTCCACACTCCTGGCTAAAGGCATCCTGCGCTCGTCATTCAGGTTTCTAACGTGGAGGAAAGTGACTGACGCCGTATGTCCTCCGAACTGCAACGCCTACGCGGAACGCTTCGTTCTGTCGATCAAGTCCGAGTGCTTGAACCGGATGATCTTCTTCGGGGAGGCTTCGCTCCGCAATGCCGTCAAAGAGTACGCCGCTCACTACCAGCGCGAGCGAGCGTACCAGGGTCTCGGCAACGAGAGGGTGGAGCCCTGCAGCCCCCGCCGGGATAGGAGCAGTTGAGTACGTCGAACGGCTTGGTGGGATTCTCAAGCACTACCGACGCGCTGCTTGAGGCTGGTGTTGGTGGGAAGACAGTGGGGGAAGTGCGTCCAGTGGATGTGCCCTTCCGATTCCCCGCTTATCGCGGCCTAGAAATCGTCCGGCGGACGACCCCAAACTTGCGCGTTGGTTCGGCGGATGGGCATGGAGGTTGATGTAGGCCGTTTGGAGCTCTTATCCTCCACAGGCGCGGAGCTTTCGGCGATCTACCGGCCGAGCTTGGCCGACAGTAACGCCGCATCAAGGATAGGGACGAACTCATCCGCTTGGCTGGCCAGGGTCGTGCCTGTCAAGATGAGTTGCTTCGAGCCCATCGGGATGACGAGGACCCGGAAGCGGAGATCCATTCCCTGGGCCTGCATACCGTAGCCGATATGTACGACAGTGCGACCTCCGGCCTCTCGCAACTCCCCGTATAGGTAGTCCAGGCTTGGTGCCGCTTCGATGCCGTCCTGGTTCTCCTTTAGGATCTCCGCGGCGGTCATGTCCCTCGCTGCCGCGTAGGTGGTGATGTTGATGTTGCTGCGAAAGTCCGCCCTCTGAGGCCCAAATAGGAAGTGTTGTTCAGCCACATCCTCTGCGGTCCAGTCTTTCGGGGCCTGCATGGACAAGTT
>JBLIOI010000210.1:0-4991 GCA_047639675.1 Planctomycetota bacterium
GGCCCGCTCCCAAGTCGTGTCGAGACCCTGACTCTGCACGCTCAAGCTAAAGTCAAGGCCAATGCGGCGATCGGAGATGGACCTATCGTGGCGAATCTCCGCCAAGCGTACATCCTGATCCTGCATGCGAACATCCGGTCGCATTTTCATTGCGACATCGAATGCGTCGACCCACTTCGGCACATTGTCGACGCTGACGTCCACCGGCGATTCCGTGCTCGGTACGAGCATCGCGTCCCAGCCTTCGGGGTCTTCCTGCGCACCGTAAATCAAGACCTTCAAAGCATCGGCAGCGATGCGTTGAGCCACGTCAGCACCCAGTCGCGCCTCTTTTCGCCGGGCGACTTCGGCTTCTGCCTGAATCACTTCAACCTCGGTCCCAACACCTGCTGCCAACAGACGACTGTTGCGCTCGAGTTGCTCCTCACCAAGGCTCAAACTCGACTCGGCCACGCCGAACTGGTTGCGCGTCTGCACCAAGTCCCAATAGGCATTACTGGTGTCGCGCAACAGTATCTGTAAGACCATCCGGCGCCGTTCGACCTGCTGCTCGTAGAGCACCTCAGCTTCTTGCTGATCGGAAGTGGCACGATCGACCCCGGCTCCGCGTAGCAAAGGCTGGTTGAAGTTGATCCTAGCCTCGTCTTCGTAGAGTTTTGGGAACACTGCATTGCTACTGGTGGTCGTTGTTCGATTGGAAGTGAACAAAGCTTCGAACGATCCACCGGTTTCTAGGGGACGCACCAAGGAGACGTCCCAGTACATCTGATCGCCCTCCTGTAGAAAGTCACCAAAGATCGCCTGAGCGGGTTTGCGCTCGAAGTCCGTGTAGCGCAGGTTACCGCCCAACACCCAGTCGAACGCGCCCAAGCTGCCGAGCGCGTTGAAGCGCGCCACCTCGGTCGCATAGTCTTCGATCGACAACGTGATGTTGTTGATCTCCGCCAGGGTCATGGCTTCGTCGAGGGAAACAGAGTGTTGCTCCATATCGTCGACTTGGACCACCCTCGTCTCGTACTCGTCTTCCTCCTGAGCTGGGACAGACTGGAGAATGGGAGTAGCGAAAACGGGGGCGCACAGAAGTGCGCAGGCGTACGAAGGGATCATTAGCGCGGGGGTCATTTGCTGGGCAGGATAAGAAAGGACGTCTCCAGACTCCACCTCGCCCTACGACTCCCGAGCCTATCTCTTTCCTACAGAGGGTCTCGAGGTTTGAAAAACCCTCGCTAATCTTCGCGCTGGGCCCGTTCGAAGGTCAGCCGCCAAGCGGCCTCTTTGAGGCGAACGGGCTCTCTGGAGGGCGACAAGCCCAAGATAGTGCCGCAGTGTGCGTTCAGTAGGGCATCCCCTGCCACCAAGTCCAGTTCCTCAGCCCTAAGCCACTCGTTAGCCAGCAAGCGGGCCACGGCGCTCTCCTTGCCAACTTCGTCGAGGCCCAGGAGCTCTGTCCGCAAGCGCAGGAGGGACAAATTTAGCTGCTCCTGGAACTCCCAGGACTCGTTCGTACTCGAAGCCAAGTCCATCAACAATTTGCAATGCAAGACGAGGTCCAACGACCGCCCCCACGCATTCTGTCCGCGGGAGGAAGCACCCGACCCGGAAGCCAAGGAATCAAGTGCCCGTTCGTCATTCACAAGCACCGGGGCAGACTCCACGTCCGGCTCCGGAATTGAATCCTCAAAGGGCGAGTCCGCTTTTGCGCTAGGGAACTCGAAGCCGATGTGCGTTCCAGATTCAGGCTCAACCAAAGTGTAATAGGCCAAGACCGGAAGCACCGCCACGTGCAAGAGCAAGCTAGCGGCTAGAACGCGCAAGATCACTGAGGAACCGAGTCGGTTCTGGATCGCGACGGCCCAGCTTTTCTTTTCGCGGGTGGTGCGTCTGAGGATCGCTTTGGTCAGCGCATCGATGTTTTCGGTACCTAACTCCTCCGCAACGTGGAGTTCAGAGCGGCAGCTCTCCAAGAACTCGCTATAGCCTGCCAAGCGCTCGGTCACGTCCTCGTTCTGCTCCGATTGCGCTCGCATAGGCTCCGCATGTGCCGCCGGGTCGAGTAGCCAAGCGACTAAGTCTTCGTCATGCATCTCGGGATCACCTTCATTCATGATCGAGCTCGCTTATCGTTGCCGGCTTCTAGGATCTCACGCAAGTTGCGTATGGCGTGGAACATTCTCGACTTGACGGTCCCCTCGGGAATCTCGAGCACCTGTGCGATGTCGACGTACGGAAGTTCCTGGATCACGCCAAGTTCGAAAACCATTCGTTGTGCGTCAGAGAGTTGTGAAAGGGCAATTGTCACGCGGCCAGCCTCCTCGTTGCGTTCCGCAACCATGACCGGCGAGGGAGCAGGAGAGGGCTCTTGCATGTGGGCTTCGAAGCCCGACAGCTCATCTCCAAGCGAACTGCCGCCCACCAAACGCGGACGCACGGCTTGGCGCCGGGATCTATCGATCCAGGCGTTGCGCGCGATACGAAAAGCGAAGGCCCAAAAGCGTCCGCTCGGTTGGTAGGTACTTGCATGCTTAAACAACTTCAGAAAGAGATCCTGGACAAGGTCCTCTGCCTCACTCGGACCAACCCCAAGACGCCGGAAGAAGGCCAGGAAGGTGCGGCTCTCGGCGACGACAAACGCCTCGAAAAGTCCAGCATCCCCGGCCCGCAGGGCGACCAAGGGGTCCCGATCGGAATCCCAGGTCTCATTCAACGTAGGCACCAAACGGCTGAATGACTGGCTGGTTCACTATTATTCTGCAGGTTTCGCTGGAGAGTCATTGGTCGACTCCAAGAGCTCCGAATTCGGGCTCAGAGAGGCGAGAAGACCCTCTAGGCTGGCAGCGGGGCCCACAATACCCACTTGGAGTCGCCGGGTTTCCATGGCGTTTGGCCCCCCAGCATGCCGCAATTCCAGTCGCAAATAGGGCCGCGGCAGACAATCCTCAACGCGTTCGCCCCACTCAATCAAGGCCACGGCCTGGTCACCGAGCATATCTGCTCCGCCATCTGCCAGGAAGGAACGCTCGCGATCCTCCATCCATGCGTCGTAGTGCAAGAGCGGCAAGCGGCCTTCGTATTCGTTCATCAAGGCGAAGGTCGGACTCGAGACAGGCTCGGTCACGCCTAGCCCGCGAGCAAAGCCGCGCACGAAGCACGTCTTGCCCGCTCCGAGCTCTCCCTCGAGAACCACGACGAGACCTGGCGTTGCGAGGCTCGCAAGCTTGGCACCCAACTCCTCCGTAGCTTCCGGCGACAAACTTGTGAAGTTGCGCGTGCGATTGTTCTCGTCAAAGCCCATGGGTCCATCCTCCGCTCGAACGATTCCATTCGATGGCCTGCTCCTCTCCCGTAAGTTTCGGAGCCAACCACAATCCGCTACCGCGCTTCACTTTCCCGATAGCGACAGTTGGCGCAGGTAAGTTCACGGCATCTCTTAGACATGCGATCAGTTCGTGATCCTCGCCGTCATGCAAGGCGTGGTCAAGGGCCTTGCGGCCACTCTTTTGCGTTGCCTTTTTTGCGTCAGGATGAATCGGAACATGCTCGAGGTGAATCGCAACCTTTGATGCCCGCGCCAAACGATAGAGGTCCCAGGCGAGACCATCACTCACATCCATCATCGCTGTCGCCCCCAACTCAAACAATTGACGGCCAAGTTCAATACGTGGTTCAAAGCGCAAGTGGCGACGTGCGCGGCTGCCGCCAACAGCCCCCGTGAGCACGACCTGCTGCCCGGCCCGGGCGCGATCACGACCGGGGGCTCGACGTTTTCCCGGAAGCACTCCGCAGGCTGTCACCGAGATTACTGTTGGTCCTTCGGCCATAGCCATGTCCCCTCCAACGAGCTCCGCTCCCACCGCTTGTGCTGCCTGACTAACCGATTCGATCAGACGACGCAGCCAGGCGGCTTCGACGCGTTCAGCTGCGCAAATCGTTAGCACTAAGCTCGACGGGAGCGCTGCGGTTGCAGCCAAATCGGAGAGCGCTCGATTGGCGGCTTTGCGGCCCACATCGCCAGCGCGCGCGCCGCTATCGAAGTGCACGCCTTCGATGGTTTGATCGGCACAAATCACGGGGCGTCCCGGAGCCGGATGCAGCACCGCCGCATCATGGCCGGGGCTACCGCATAGAATGGCGGGAACTTCGCGTTTCGCCAACCAACGGTGCAGATTGTCTTCGTTCCAACTCACAGCCTGATTCTCACATGTCCAAGGCCATGATCAAACGCCCATGCACTTGATTAGCGCTCACCCAACCCAAAGATTCACTATCGCTCCCTGGGCATGCTTCGTTGTCGTTGCGCACCCAATAGCTCCTGGGCCCCTCTTTGATGCGTTCCACTTGCGAAAAGGCCAACTGACCACTTGGAACCTGGAAAAAGAGCGCGTCGCCCACTTCGATTCGCGCGGGCGAGAGATCCACCCACAAGGAAGCCCCCGCGCGCACTTGGTGAATGGGCGAGCAACCTTCCACGGGCAAGTGGATCACCTCGTAGCGACTCCAGAGGTAGGCGCCCCCTAGGGCAGCCAAAGCCAAAGTGATGAACCGCAAACGGCGCTGCAATAGTTTCTGTTTCATCCCCATGCTCCCGCACAATTTTCAAAGGCATGCAGGTACGCCCGGGTTGCACTTGCGACATCCGTCGCGCGCAGGATCCCTGACATCACGCAGACGCCCGCCGCACCCGTAGCCTGAACTGCGGCTACGTCACTGACTGCTAAGCCGCCCAATCCGAAGACAGGGCGATTGGCCTCGATAACCGCAGCCGCCAATCCGTCGAAACCAGTCGGACTGACAAGTCCCCGCTTGCTGGGCGTATCTTTGACTGGACCAAAGGTCATGTAGTCAGCGTCTTCCCATAGCTCTCGCACGTCGCCTTCGTGGGCCGAGAAACCGATGGCATATCCCTCCCCCAGAACCTCGTGCGCGACTGAAGGGGCAAGCGATCGGAATCCTAGATGGACTCCGTCCGCCTCAACCGCCTGCGCTACGTGCAA
>JBLIOI010000211.1:0-4978 GCA_047639675.1 Planctomycetota bacterium
CGGACGGCGTCAGTCACTTTCCTCCACCAACGTGGAGTACAGTGACTGACGCCGTATGCAAACGATTCGCGTGAGGTAGACCGTGGAGGAGAGTTACTGGATCCGGACGCTCGCGGACAGGCAGTCATTCGAGGTCGTCGTGTCGGTCCCAATGAGTTCTGGGACCCACGGACCAGGAGTCTCTATTCGGCCGCAAACCTCGCTGCCATCGCAGTTCCCAATTGCCTCGCTTTCAGTCCATGAAATCACGCGGCGGTCTTTGTAGGTCTCAATCACCGTGGTCGTCTCGGTTCCGGGTGTGCCATCCCGACATTCAATGGGGGACGTGCTCTGGGAAATTTCGGGAGGCGAACGGAGTGGAGCCCATTCGTAGTTCCAACCACTTCCCACGACTTCGCAGCAGATGTTAGGCGCGGAAGGGCAGAATGGGCCGAGCTCTGCGGTGGTGTTTGCTACTTTCTCAGTTATGTAGCGGAGGGACACAGTGGAACAGTCGTTGCCGAACTCGTCGACCTTAACCGTCGTCGTTGTGATCGTTACTATCGATTCGGTGATGCAGACTGAGAACTTCTTGAGGATCTTGACCCCTCCGTCACAGACCTCAAGGTACTCGCTCTCAACACAGCTCACGCTGCCAAAGACCGGTTCGCTGTACTCGACGATGACTTGGCCGGTTGGAGTGCAATCGGCAGGGAAGCTAGCGGTCCTCGAAGGTGGCGTGATGACAGGAGCATTGGCGACGTCCTGTTCATTGACATCAAACCAGTTGTCCATCCCAATCGATGTGGCGAATACGCTAGAAGATGCGACGACGAGCAGGGCGGCGAGTGTGTAGTGTTTTTTCATAGTCTCAGTGCCGAGAAGGGCGGTTTGGGTGGGTATGCGGATTTCATGCGAGTGAAATGCTTTTTGAGTCTACGGGGAGTATTTCGCTCTACTAGTTCTGCCGGCTATCCATGGTCACTCTCTCGCTGTAGCTGAGCTCTCCCCATGGTATCCATGCCTCTTCGGACGCTCGCGAGAACCGGGAAGGTGACTACCAGCGATACTGCCAGCAGTTGCCAAGCGAGACCCTGCAATGCGGTGCAAGAAGCGGGGTTCTATCCGACCTCCCAAATCCCCAAATCAAAACCAGCGGGAGCTGCAATCTCAATGAAATCGCCGCTCCCGCCGTTGAAATGGTGCCCGGAACTGGAATCGAACCAGCACGGGAGGTAAATCCCACTAGATCCTTAGTCTAGCGCGTCTGCCAATTCCGCCACCCGGGCACCTTAGTTTGAGTTGTCAGGGGGAGGCGCTGGGCACCTTCCACCAACCGAAATGGCGGGGCCGCTGGCACCGGTTGTCCGGGCGCGTCTCGTCATTTGGGGCGGGAAGTCTAGCAGCCTAGGGGGGGATGGCAAGGGCGCAAACGGGGGTTGGGGTGAGGTTCTTGGAGACTGGGGCGTGAGAGAGGGGCTGGGGTTGCTAAATTCTCGGGCTCATTCCTTGAGCGTGGCCCGAGTTGGGCTAGCTGAACCCTTGTGTCTGTGGCGGCGAGGCTGCGGAACTTCCAGATAGAACGAGACTGATGTCGAGCAATAATTCTCCGGTAGGCAATGCCCTGATTGGGCAGTCCGGTGGGCCTACGTGTGTCATTAATCAAAGCCTGGTGGGCGTGATCGAGAGCTGCGTGGCCAGTGACAAGGTCTCGAAGGTTTATGGCGCGCTGCACGGGATCAAGGGGATCTTGGCAGATGACTTGATCGACGTGGGGAAGGAGTCGCAGGCGACGCTGGAGGCTGTGGCTAAGACGCCTTGCGCGGCGCTGCGGTCGGTGCGGATGAAACCGACGCGGGAGCAGTGTGAAGGCGTGCTCGAAGCGTTCAAGCGGCATAACATCCGCTACTTCTTCTATCTGGGCGGCAACGACTCGGCGGAGACGGCGCACATTTTGAACGAGGTTGCTGTGGCGGCGAACTATGACGTGCGTTTGTTCCATGTGCCGAAGACGATCGACAATGACTTGCGCGTGACCGATCACTGCCCGGGCTTTGGAAGTGCGGCCAAGTTTGTGGCGAGCGCATTCATGGGCGACAACCAAGACAACCGGAGCTTGCCAGGCATCAAGATTGACGTGGTGATGGGACGTCACGCGGGATGGTTGACTGCGGCTAGCTTGCTTGCAAGGGAGCATGAAGACGATGGACCGCACTTGATCTATGTGCCGGAGAAGGTCTTTAGCTTGGACAAGTT
Source organism: Planctomycetota bacterium (assembly GCA_047639675.1). Lineage (GTDB taxonomy): Bacteria > Planctomycetota > UBA1135 > UBA1135 > JABACD01. Next base: position 2,236 of record JBLIOI010000211.1, read on the forward strand.
TGTGGGGGATGTTGAGGGGATGTTCCGCAAGCACGGCAGGTGCCTGATTGCCGTTTCGGAAGGGATTCATGGCCCTGGAGGGGAGTTAGTGCTTAAGAGCAAGGAGGTCGATTCGCATGGAAACGTGCAGCTGTCGGGCTCCGGTGCGCTGGGCGACTTCCTTGCGGCAGAGATCAAAGCGAAGCTTGGTAGTGACCTGCGCGTGCGGGCGGATACCTTCGGCTATTTGCAACGATCCTTCGCGGGTTATGTGAGCGAAGTCGATGCGGTCGAAGCTCGTGAGGTTGGACGTCGCGCGGTGAAGGCTGCGGTGAGCGGCGAATTCCCGCACGGTTCAGTTTATATTCAACGGCACGGTGCGGCGGGGGAGTACGAGGCTTCCTTTGAAGTGACCGAGCTGAAAAACGTGGCGAAGGAAACTCGCCACATGGAAGATGGGTTCTTGAAGGGCGATAACGATATCGATCCGTCCTTCTTGGACTATGTGCGACCGCTCGTTGGCAAGATGCCGAGCGCGGCGCGTTTGTCGGACTTCTCGATTTAGGAATGACTAGCGTTATGGAACCCGAAGAAGAAGTTGTGGCGCTTGAAGCGGACGAGTCCGCATCGCCTTATAAGAATTTGTGGATGCCCTTGGTGATCGTGCCGGGGATGATCGTGATCGTGTTGGTTCTGGTGTTCCTGGCTTTCGGCGGGATCGCTGGGCGGGACCCTTCGATTGCGGACAACTTGCAGGTGCTGACGACCGGCGGGAAGAACGAACGGACGCAGGCGGCGTTTAGCCTGAGCCAGAAGATTGCGTCGAATAGCTTTGCCGCACTCAATGATGAGGAGCTGCCGTGGCCGGTGCCGGAGGACTTGACCGAACAGGTGCGTGCTTCCTGGGATGCGGCCGGAGAAGAGGAGTACAGCGCAAAATTTGTGCTGGCTTCACTTTTGGCGCAGCTCGGTGATTCCGAGGGTGTTCCGCATTTGATCGAGCTGCTGGATATTCCCGAGTCGGAGGACGAGGGGCGCAAGCTGTGTTTCCAGGTGCTGGTGACGCTCGGGACCTTCGGCGACGCGCGGGCGACTCCCCATGTGGTGAAATTCGCTGAGAGCGAAGACGTCGGGCTGCGCTCGATTGTGGCGATCGTCCTGCAGGGGCTCGAAGGCGAGGAAGTGGTCTCAACACTTGAAGGCCTGGTCCACGACCCAGAATTGGAAGTTCGCGCCAATGCGGCCATTTCGCTGGCGAAAATGGGCAATGGGGCCGGCGTGCCGGTGCTCTTCGCCATGTTGGACCTCGAGGTCTACAGGGCCGAGAATGAGGCGGATCGGGCGCGTTTCCGTACAGGAGAGGTCGTTAGCCAGAGCCGGCGCAAGGCTTTGACGGCGATTGCGAGACTCGGACGGGCCGAGGATCGCGCGCGGGTCGAGGGGCTGAAAGAGGACCCTGATCTGGAGTTTCGCGGGGTTGTTTTGGACTCGCTCGCCCATTGGGGTGGCGAGTAGGAAAGCGACTCGGCGCGCTCCGAATCCCAAAAAGAGTGCGCCGTAAGCAAGAACACCACTAGATGGGCTTGCGAACTGTCCTGCACTAGGACATTCTGCTGGCCCCAAACGGCCCCGGTTGGGTTGGCGCAGGTGAAATCCCTTCGGCAGCACGTCCGGGACAGTGTTGGACTGGTCCTCCTGGGCCCGTATTTTAGAGCCCACTTCTTATCCCCAGGCCGGTCGCAGTCACTACTTAGCATCCATGACCGATTCCGAGAAATCAGAGCACGAACTCGTCCCGGCGCCCTTGCGCACCGAGACGTCCCGTCGTGGCTTCATGTCCTCTTTGGCGCTTGCCTGGGTTACCTTCAGCGTAGCCTCAGCAGGGATCGTGGGGGCGTGTGTTCGCTTCCTGTTCCCCAACGTGCTTTACGAGCCGCCGCAAGAGTTCAAAGCGGGTTTTCCCGTGGACTTCGCGATTGGCGTAGATGAGCGATTCAAGGCTGCCTACGGCGTTTGGATTATTCGCGAAGCCAAGGGCTTTTTCGTGCTCTCTACCGTTTGCACGCACCTCGGCTGCACGCCGAATTACTTGCCTGCTGACGACAAGTTCAAGTGTCCCTGTCACGGTTCGGGTTTCATCCGGACCGGCATCAACATCGAGGGTCCCGCGCCGCGGCCCCTCGAGCGTTATCGGGTTCTCCTCGCTGAGGATGGCCAGATCTTGATCGACAAGAACACCAAGTTCCAACAAGAGAAGGGGCAGTGGACACTCGACGGTGCCTACCTCCCTTATACCGCCTAGGAATGCTGGCTGACTGAGACCTCTATCGCCTCGCGGCAATCCGGCGCGCCCGGTTTTGCTTCAGAGCCGATCCGCCTGAAATTCGAATCCCCACCCTGCGACTCTCAATCGGGATCCTCCCGATCTCCCGCCTTCGATGAACAAAGTCTTCGCCTATATCCGAGCTAGCCAAATCTGGCGCTCGATATTCCGCCACGGTTACCCGGACACGCCGAGAAACCGGACCTTGGCGGTTCTGTCGAACTTCTTTCTGCACTTGCACCCGGTCAAGGTGAGGCGCAGTGGGATTCAACTTTCCTATACGTGGTGCATGGGAGGAGTGACCTTCTTCCTGTTCCTGATCGAGACCATCACAGGCTTGCTGTTGATGTTCTACTACCGGCCGACGGCCGAGTTGGCGTATCAGGACATCTTCGCGCTGCGAGAGAACGTCCCACTAGGCATCATGCGTGAGTTGCACCG
>JBLIOI010000212.1:0-4965 GCA_047639675.1 Planctomycetota bacterium
GCAGCATTGCGCGGGTTCCATGCTTTCGCAGGTCTCGACAACGTGGGCTTCTTACCCTTGTCGCTTGTGGCCTTGGTGACCGTCTTGGTGTGGGGGCGATCAGTCGCCATCGAGTGCACGGTCTACGGCTCGGGATTGCTCGGCCTCTACGTCTTCTTGCATTCGACGGAGGGCCACGCGGAAGTTGAAGGACTCGCGATCGCCATCTCCGGCGCGCTGGTTGGAGCGATGGCCGCGGACTTTGTTCGCCGCCGCTCTGCGCTGATTCGAGTTGGTTTGGTGATCGGCCTGTCGCAAATGATTGTCGGCGGAACCTTCCTCCTTATGCGGCCCGAGATTGCCGACGGACCGCAGGCAGCCTTGGCGCTGTGCGCGCTCGGCTTGGAAGGCTTGGTGGTTGGTCTCTTGGTCTCGGGACTCTTGCCGACCATTGAGAGCATCTTCGGCGTGACGACTGACATTAGCTTGCTTGAGTTAGGCAACACACATGAGCAACCCCTGCTGCGCAAGTTGCTGCTGCAAGCTCCGGGAACCTTCCATCACTCGTACATCGTCGGCTTGCTCTCCGAAGCAGCTGCGGAAGCCGTGGGCGGCAATGCATTGCTGGCACGTGTGGGTGCGCTGTACCACGATATAGGCAAGCTGAACAAGCCGGGTTACTTTGCAGAGAACAGCACGGAGGCGCGCGTCCGTCACCGTGAACTGACTCCGGAGATGAGCTTGCTTATCATCTCCGCACACACTCGCGACGGTGTGGAGCTTGGTCGCTACTACGGATTGCCCGAAGCTATCTTGGACTTCATGCCGGAACACCACGGCACGTCGCTCATCGAGTACTTCTATCACGCGGCACAAAAGATTCGCGGTGAGGAAAACGTCTCCGAAGAGAGCTTTCGCTATCCCGGCCCGAAGCCGCAACGCATCGAAACGGCGATCGTGATGATTGCCGATGCTGCGGAAGCGATCAGTCGGCAGATGCCCGATCCGAACTTGGCGCGCCTGCGTGAAATGGTTCACGAGGTCGCTTTCAAACGCCTGATGGATCGCCAGTTCGAGGAGTGTCCCATGACGCTTTCGGACCTCGCCTTGATCGAGGGCGCCTTCGTGCGCGTCTTACAGGCGATTTATCACCAGCGCCCGACCTATCCCAAGGGCGGCAAGCCGAACCCTGCGGACCTCTCGCAGCCCAGTGAGCAGCGCCAGGCTGTCATCGCTGAGGAAGCTGAGAAGGAGACTCAGCGCAAGCGTGCGGCGATCGGGAGCCGCACGTGACAGTTGAGTTGACCTGGGCCGTCGATTGTCCCGAGGGCGTCCGCGAATCCGCGCTGCTCTTGGCTGCGCAAGAGACCTTTGAACGCGAGGGGCGTGGCGCTTGCGAGTTCGAATTGATTTTCGTCAGTGACGAAGCGTTGGCCGAATTGCATGAACGCTTTCTACAGGATCCTTCGAACACCGATGTGATCGCTTTTGATCTCGGCGAAGATGGCGACGGCCCCGCCGGCGAGATCTACGTCAGCGTGGACTGCGCGCAGAGAGTTGCAGGCCTGCGCAATGTTTCCTTGGAGCGCGAACTCGCACTCTATGTTGTGCATGGTTCGTTGCACTTGTGCGGTTACGACGATCACGAAGAGAGCGATCGAAGAGAGATGCGCGCGGCGGAAGTAGAGTTACTGCGCGAACTTGGTTACGCGCCCGACGCAGCGCCGCACGAGTTCGGTTCTTAGCCCCACGTTCATTCACCGTTGAGTGCGCCAATTTATGCATCGGCGAAGGGACGTGAAGCGCGCTTCTTGCCCGCAAAATCAAAAAAAGTTACGCGCGTTCTCACGGAAGGATTGGTTGCGTGAAACTATCGCTGCACTTAGCCATTCGCTGAATAGATAGACAACTCACAACGCGCGACGCCGTCACTGTGAAAGAAACTTCCTCATTGTCGCGCATGAACCTTTGATCGAGCGTCAGGAATGCTTATCCACAAGGCATGAGCAAAGCCTGTTGGTGCGTTACAACGCCACTGCGCAGAGCTTCATTAAGACCATCTTGGATAGAATAGACACAACAACGACGAGCGAGTCACCGAACGAAGTTGCGCAAACCGGACGGTACGTGCAGACGGACACGGTGCCGACTTCGAACGTGCCGACTTCGAACGTGCCGACTTCGAACGTTGAGTCGCCTGTGGAACCGCCAAAGCCCGCGACTTCTCCCGACGCCGTCGAGAACAGGCGCGAAACGAACCTGCAGGCACGCAAGGAGCGCGACGCGCGCAAGGCGGAAGAGGTCGAGCCTCTTTGGAAGGCCTATCGCGTGAACCCTTGCATCGAAACTCGCAACGCCTTGGTCGAGGCTTATCACAGTTTCGCGGAAGAAGTCAGCCGCCGCTTTGGCGCGCGCCTGCCGCGCAGCGTCGACCGCGGTGACCTGATCACAGCTGGCAATGTGGGCTTGATGAACGCCGTTGTTGGCTTCGACCCCGAGCGTGGCGTGCGCTTCGAGTCCTACTGCGAGTTACGGGTCAAGGGCGCTCTACTCGACGAATTGCGCACCCAAGACTGGCTGCCGCGCCCCTGGCGCCAGCGCATGGAGCATCAAAAGCGCTCCATAGAGGCCCTCCGCTCGCGAGCCGGCCGCGAACCCAGCGATGAGGAAGTGGCCAACGAGATGGGCCTCGCCGTCGAGCTTTACCAGCAGCTTTTCGGCATTGGCCTTCCGGGCACTCCTTCGGGCTCAATGGCGATCAACGGATCGGACGAGGATGTCATGAGCACCCTCGAAGTTGTCCCCGACCCCGGCGCCGCCGATCTCGACGACGGCTTGTCACATGAGGAGCTCTTGAGCCTCGTCACCAAGCGCCTCACCGAACAAGAGTTCCGCATCATCTACCTGCGTTACTGGGAAGGCCTGGCAATGCGAGCGATCGGTGAGTTGACCGGATTGTCCGAGTCGCGCGTCTGCAAGATCCATGTGAGCTTGATCGAGCGCTTGCAGGATCGCCTGGGCGTTCATCAGGACTGAGCTGTTTGGCGTGCCGCGCCTTGCGGTGTAGTCACTGCGTCTCGTGCAACTTGCCCTTTTTTGATGCTAGGGGAGGGCGTTCGCTCCCCACGCCGGAGCCCACAGCGCTACTAAGGAATCGGATGGCGGTGTTGGTGCGTTATTAGACCCCCTTGACCTACCCAAGAAATCCGGTTCTGCTGGCTCGCCGTTCGGGTGGTCGATAGCTTGGGCATAAACTCAAGAGTCCACCCAAAGTTCAAGACAAGATACCGAGTCACCAACTGGGCCGAGTATGATAAGAGCTTGGTGCAACGCGGCGACATCTCGGTTTGGATCTCGCCCGAAGCCATCAAGGCGTGGAGCGACCGTGCAGTCATCGAATAGAGCGAGCAACATTATGAAAACCACCAATGAAAGCCGTGGACGCCTTCAGGACTTTCACGGGCCGACAGTTTGGTTTGGAATCGCGCTTGCGCTTGGTGGCTTCCTTGCCGGGGAGTGGCCAATCGGTGACCTCAACTTCGGTCCCTTGATGTTCTTCGGCGGTCTCCAGCTTGGAATGGGCCTGATGCAGAACAGGTACAAGCGCGAACTTGAGCAGTCCAATTCAGCTGTGCCGGCGGATAGTGACTGACGTTCGATGCCGCCGTGGCTGCCTTCTCAGAGCCACCTGTACGGAAATTGGGGCGGCCGCCCCAACGGTCGGGGGCCCCCAATCATGCTGCTCTTGCCGAGCCTAGTTCAGGGATCGAATCCTAGAACGCAGGTGCCCGGCGATTCACTAGGGTTGAATCACAAACTCAAGACCGTTGGTCAGGCCGGTCCCGCTCGGAGACTGAGGGTCGCGCGACCAGTATTGAGTGTAGACCGTCTGGCCCACAATCAGGTTTGCATCGGATCCGGCTTGGATCCAAGCGTTCATGTCGATCGCGTAGGATCCTGTGCAATCGCTCCCGCTGGCACTTCCACCTGAGTTTTGAATGGTAGTCCGAACAAAGGGGCTACCGACGCAAAGCGTGCCGCCTTGGAACACCGCAGCGTTGTCTGCAAGACCGTAGAAGAGCAGGCCACTCTTGTTGTTCAAGACGTTCGTCGCGCTAACCATGAAGGGGCTGGAGGAAGTTGCCGAAGCCGACCCTGTCGAGCTGATACTCGGGAGGCAGCCCTGGCTGTTCATCTTGGCGTCGCAGTAAGTGGCGCCGGAAGTCAATGTGACGGTGATTGTTCCCAAGGCAGTGGTACCGAAGAAGGGGCCACCCGTGAGAATCTCAATTGGAGTCTGGGGGTTCGTGTTTTGGTTCGAGGAGTTGAATCCTCCGCCCGTGTCCGTGCCAGCGTCGAGTGCGTAGAGGTCGAAGACCAAGGTATCCGCCCAGATTCCATTCTCGAGCAGCGGAACTGCGTCAACGCCCAGGAACCAGTCGGGGCTAGGAGCGATCATGGTCACCAAGGAGAGATAGGGGTGACTACTGTTCACTGTAATCGTCTCTGAAATTTGACCCGGCAAGAACCCGATGCCGCCTCCTGATACGACCTGATCCGCAGTACCCAAGCCGATGGCTGTGTTGATTTCGTTAGTCAAGGAGCCGGTGCCCCCTGTCTCCGCCATCACTTCGATGCCTTGGGTGGCAATACCCCCCAACTCCCAGAGGTGCGTCGAGCCGTCGTGGGTTGCGCCGATCAGGGGAGAGAAGTGCGCTCCTCCAGGGAAGGCTCCGGGATGAGTTGCGCTGGTCCAGGTTGCGTCGAAGCGAATCTCGTACTGGACGGAGCCACTGACTTGGGCAGTGGCGCTGGTTGCGATCAAGGAAGAACCGATCAGAGCGGCTACAAAGGCGATGCGTTGCATGGGGACTGTGCTGAGGGGAGACCTAGGAAATGGAATGCCCACCCTACGCCCAATCCCCAGAGTCTGTGACCCACGAAATTATCAATACAGAGTCACGCGCCCTGCGGCACATTCGCGGC
>JBLIOI010000213.1:0-4881 GCA_047639675.1 Planctomycetota bacterium
TAGCGAATAGGCTGATTAGACCGCTAGCGACTGAAGCTCGGAAGATGTTCATCGTGTTTGGAGTGGAGTGAGATTCTCATTCGAGAGGGTTCTCATCCAATCAAAGTCTTCAGCCCTCCGAGCGGTCGCGCAGTCTTTGGATAAACTCCGGCTCCTGCGCCCTACCGCCCGTCCTGACACCTCCCACTCCTCTACAGAGTCCAGACGACCTCGTAGGCGTTGGACAAGTTGAATCCACTGCCGCAAGGACCGGAAGGATCTCTATACCAGTACTGGTAGCAGCCGATGTCGCCGACGGTTTGGCCACTCGTACTCGCAATGGGAACGGTGTTGCAGCCAGCCCCGCTGGAATCAGTGAAGATCACCTCGAGGCGACGGATGTTTCCGCCGCAGCAGCGGATGCCGTCACCGAAGGGCGAGGTCAGGCTAAGCGTTCCGGCGTAGAGAATCCCTGGAACTCCTGCGGGAGCTCCCTCGAAGCACAGAACGAGGTCGTCGGCGCTGACGCTGTTGGTCCCGCTGGCCGCATCCAATGTGCAGCCTGCGAGTCCGGCGCTATTGGCGCAACCGGCTTCGTTGCCCAACGATCCACTGGAGTCATTGTCGTTGCCGCAGGGACAGAAGTTGTCCACCCCATCTCCGAAGCACACTCTCGTGCCTTGGGCATTTGCGCCTTGTGCGGCGAGGACAGTAAAGAGAATCGCAATAACTAGATGCTTCATGAGCATGCCTCCATGAGGTGGTAGAGCCGTCTCCGGCTGGTTCTTGATACCACCAAGTGACGGCGACCTCTGGGGCTGGACAGGAAAGCCCCCAAAAGTTGCAGACGAGAAGGGCGCTAGCTACTCGGGCCAATCTCCGCCGGCAGCTTGAAGGTGTAGTTCGAGACGAAGAACTCATCGAAGTCGAAGCTCTCGCGAAAGTCCTCGATCGAATCCGTGTCGCGGCGATTGAGCAAACCTTCTTCGAGCAGAAGGAAAACCATCTGTCCCCAGTCCATCGTGTTCTTGATGCCCCACTTGCGCCAGACGTGCGCTGCCAACGGACCGAAGAGACGCTTAGCTTCTTCGCGTAGGCCAAGGACTAGTTGTTGGCCGCTGATGTGCCTGTCAGAGCCCGTATCCTCTCCGTGACCCGCCAATCGTACTGCGGGCTCCAAGGACGAAAAGAGGAACTCGAAGGCCTCTGGTGCGTAACGTCCGTCTTCCAGCGCGAGCTGGCGAATGACTCTTCCAAGTTCTCTCATTGGGCTTTGGTTTGGGGCAGCGCAAGAAAGGCGCGATCGAGGATTCCGAGGGGAGATAGATTCAACTCAACTTCGCCGCGAAGCGCCACCACTTGCTTCTGAGCGGCACGCCAAAGGAATTCTTTACCGTAAGACAACTCAGCCAAGTCGCCGTGGGCTAGATCTGCCGGAGCGCTGCCTGCTTGGTGCCGAAGGCCATCGCGTAGAACGTCCAAGAGGAGTTCGAGGGCAGCGCGTGTGCGCGCCCGGGTTTGGGCAGTGGGCGTCTTGCCGTCGAATTCGCCGGGGAGTTCGAGAGTTTCCTGGGCAGCGTCCAAGGCCTCACACTCGCCACGCAAGACCTGGGCAATCAAATCGCGAACATCGCGCGCACCTTCACGCTGCAACTCCAGGGCCTTCCCAGGAGATCCTGCGGCCCAATTGACGAGCTGCGTGAGATCCTCATCGCGCGCTCCCACTTGTCGCAAGACCAGCTCAGCATCCGCTTTTTCGAGGGCATCAAGACGTACGCTGACGCATCGACTTCGAATGGTTTCTAACAGCAAGTCGGGGCGGCCGCTGACAAGCACCAAGAGCGCCGAGGGCCCGGGCTCTTCGAGGGTCTTGAGTAGAGCATTCTGCGCTTGCGTGTTGGCTCGCTCAAAGTCACGGATTAGCACAACGCGCATGCCGCCTTCCATCGCGCGCAGAGCGAAGAAGTCACAAACAGAATCGCCCCCGCCGTCGCGTGGCGCGATGCGACTGACTGGGATCTTTTCCAACTCCTCCTCTAAAGGATCCAGTCGATGAAAGTCCGGATGTGTACCCGCTGCAATGCGTTTGCAAGGGCCACATGTACCGCATGGACCCTCGAAATGAGCGGCGGCGCTCGATTCGCAAAAGACACCCTGAATGAACCAAAGCGCCGCGTGGTACTTGCCGATGCCACTGGGCCCCTCAAATAGCAAAGCATGCGGCAAGCGTCCGCGACTGCGCGCTTGCCAAAGACCGCTTAGGACTTCCGAGTGACCGACGGGCGCGCTAAGACTGGACACGCATGACCTCCTGCATAACAGCTTTGTGTACTTCCTCTTGGGATTGACCACCGTCGACTAGCACTGCGTTGGAATCCATTTCTGCGTAACGACGGTAGCCGGCAGCTACCCGTTCTTGGAATTCAAGACCTTTGGCCTCGATGCGATCGGTGGCGGCGCCGCGACGTGCCGCAGCTTTCGCAATGTCCACATCGAGCAAGATGATCAAATCGGGTTTGGGGCTTCCTGCCCAGCAGTGAAGCAAGGCGAGTACCGCGTCCCCGTCCAAGTCCCCCGCCTGCGATTGGTAGGCGTAAGTCGATGGATGGAAGCGCTCGCAGACGATCGATTCGCCGCGAGCCAAGGCAGGCGCCACCAATTCATCCAGCGTCTGGCGCCGAGCGGCGGCGAACATCAAGGTCTCCACCTCCGGCTCGATACTGTATTCATGAGATAATAAAAGCGCCCGCAAGCCCTCCCCGAGTGCTGTACTCCCCGGCTCGCGGAGATGCAATTCCGGCGGAATCCCGAGGGCTTTCGCTAGTAATTGGGCCTGGGTTGACTTGCCGCAGCCGTCCACTCCGTCGAGCACCACGAACAACCCTCGCTGCCTTTCTATTTTCGTCTGCGACATTGGCCCCATGATAGTCGATTGGGGGGTCGGGATCCGCTTCCCAGTGCGGGCCTTTCCACGGGCGGGAAGGGCTTGTTAGAGTTCTGCCCCCGGCCGACCCTGCCATCCCTACCGGCAAACACCCCTTGAGCAAAGAGCTAACACGTACCGAGCGCATCAAAGCGCGCTACTTTGACGAAGAGGATCACCCTTACCGTCACCTGGAGCGCGCTATCGAGGCCTATATCCGGCCCGAATTCACGGTGCTAGAGGCGGGTTGTGGCCGCAATGCGGAAGTCCTTTCCAAGTATCGCGGGAAAGCCAAGCGCTTGATCGGCGTGGATCCGGTGGAATTCACCCTGGCGGATGGCCTGGAGGAAATCGAGCTGCAGCGCGGCGACATTGGAAATACAGGGCTACCCTCAAGCTCCGTTGACCTGGTAATTTCGAGGGCGCTAATGGAGCATCTTCCCAAACCGAGGCCAGCCTTCGCGGAGATTCAGCGCGTGCTGAAACCCGGCGGACGCTACATCTATCTGGTGCCGAACCTCGGCGACTACGGTTCAATCGTGGCGCTCTTGACTCCGAATAAGTTGCACCCTGCGATCGTCAAGTTTGTCGAAGGGCGCAAGACCGATGACACCTTCCCGGCCTACTTCCGCTGTTGTACGAAATCTTCGATTCAGAACTTGTGTGACAGCACTGGGCTGACTTTGAAGAGCTGCGAGTACCGAGGTCAGTATCCGGCTTACTTCCAGTTCAACTCGTTGCTGTTCTTCTTGGCAACCGGCTATGAGAAGTTGATCTCAAAAGTCGACGCCCTGGGCTTCTTGCGCGGCTGGCTACTCGTAGAGATTGAGAAGCCGGCATAGGTCATCCGCGCGCCTCGAGTAGGCGTTCGCTAGCTTCGTCAATCTCTGGAGAGGTGATTCCCCCATCGGCACACTCCTCGATCAGAGTTTCCGCCTCGTCCAAACGCCCCAGTTCGACGAGACAGTTCAAACGTTTTCCAAACAGCGCCGCCACTTCGGGCTCGCTGAGAGGCACGCCGGAATCCAAGTCCAATTCAACCGGGACGATTGCTACGACTTCGTACTCGCGTAGAGCTTCCTCGAATTGTCCGAGATGCTCCAAGGCAGTCGCCCATTCCATGTGCAACTTGCGCGAGAAGGGATCGATTTCGTTGGCTTCGTGCAAGAGGAATGCGGCGCGCTCCCAGCGTTCGTTCTCCGCATGCCAGGCGGCCACGCGGCGGCGCCACTGATAGCTGCCCGCGTCAAAGATCACGTAACGCTCGGCGGCAAGCATCGCATCGTCGCGGCGGTCCGAATCGATATAGAGACTAACGAGACGTAGTTCTGCGGCGAAGTCAGCATCCGCGAACCCGGGAAAGGCCCGTTCAGCTGCCAGAAATTGCTTTTCAGCTTCTTCGGTTTCACCAAGGCCCAAGCGCAGATTCCCAAGGGCGATGCGCGCGTGGAAGTCCTCGGCTCCAGCGGCAAAGGCCTCTTCCCAGGATTCGATAGCCCTCTGGGGCTGACCGGCCTGAATAGCCATGTTGCCGAGCAAGATCTTTGCACGAGGCGAGTCCTCTCCGGCCCGCCGCATTTGACGCAGCGCTTCTTCTGCATCGATTTGCCTGCCCTGTTGCCACGAACCCCAAGCTTGCGTACACCAAGCGGCTTGCCATTCGGCGCGCTGAGCCGGATCCCCGGGCACTTTGCTCGCCAGCCTAAGTCGTTCACGAAGCAACAGGTTCGAACTCCAGCGCGGCTCGATATATAAATCCTTGAGCTTAACGTCGACGAGCTTCTGCAACTGGAAGTCCAACTCCTCTGGCGTCAAATCGTAGACGGTTTTCAAGGCCTGATCGAGATCTAGGCCCTTGTCGAAAGCTTCGAGCAAACGAATCACGGGCGGGAATCCGTAGCGACCGATCAACAGCTCACAAATCAGCCCACCCTCGTAGTAGCCAAAGATGATGCGTGGCCCGCGGAAGGCAGCGTTCA
>JBLIOI010000214.1:0-4703 GCA_047639675.1 Planctomycetota bacterium
TAGCGACGCCCGATGCGGGCAGCGGCGCGGTTTTCTTCGACATAGATAACGACGGCGACCAAGACTTAATGGTCGGCCAGGTCGGTTGGTCCGACGGAGCCGATGGCTTGGGCGGCAGTTCAATCCAGCTGTATCTCAACCAAGGAAAGGGCAAGTTCAAGGAGAGCTCAAAGGAATTTGGGCTCGACGATCAACGCTTCGCAGCCTACTCGCTAACAGTCCTCGACTACGATGCGGATGGTTGGCTTGACGTCTTCGTTTCTGGCTACGGCCGCCTTGAAGTCGAACACAACAACTCTTGGATTGAAGCCACCAACGGCGCACCAAACGGCCTATTGCGCAATCTGGGCGGCAAGGGCTTCAAGGACGTCGCTAGCGAATTGGGGATGCAAGGATCGAGTTGGTCCTACGCTTCCGCTGCGGCCGACTACGATCAAGACGGAGACATGGACATCTACGTCGCCAATGACTACGGCTCGAATCAGCTCTATCGCAACACGGGGAATGGCTCCTTCGAAGAGGTCGCGGAGGCCGAAGGCGTGCGCGACATGGGCAATGGCATGGGAGTTTCCTGGGGCGACCTGAACTCGGACGGATTGATCGACTTGTATGTCTCGAACATGTCCTCCACTGCAGGCAACCGGATACTCGGCCGCTTGCAAGACAGCCTAGATCCAGAGACCCACACGATGCTCAAGAAGCTCGCGGCGGGCAACTCAATCTTCATTGCAAAGGCGGACGGTGGCTTTCTACGGCGACCGAAGGATGCAGGCGGATTGGGGGGTAGTTGGGCTTGGAGCCCGGCAATCTGCGACTTGGATCTCGACGGTTACATGGACGTGTTCCTCGCCAACGGCTTCGTGACGGGCGACCAACCCTTTGACACATGAAGTACCTACTGGCGCCACGTGGTGGCGTCCTCAACGGCTGAAGGAAACGGAGAAGACGGAACGGCAGATGGCAAGGCGCTCGGTTTTGAAGAAGAAGGCGTGGGCAATAGCGCGTACTTGAATCGCCACAACACAGAAATGTTTGAGTCGGGCCGCTCCTTTAGCGGTAATGAGCGACACAAGGTTTGGTTCAATCAAGCGGGCGCAGGTCACGCTGACCTATCAGACCTTTCCGGAGCTGACTCCCCCAATGATGGGCGCGCCGTGCTCGCGACCGACTTTGATGATGATGGCGACGTCGACATCTTCGTACATAACTTGCAACGCGAGCGGCACGCTCTCTATCGCAACGATGTGGGGACTAGCAAGGGCTTCATCAAGGTGCAGTTGACGGCGACCAAGGGCAATGCCGAAGCGATCGGTGCAACTGTCTACTTATCTGCTGGCGATCGTAAGACCGCGCAAGTGCTCTCGCGCGGCGCGGGCTTTGTTTCATGCCAGGCGCCGGAGTTGGTCTTTGGGTTGGGCGGTGCAGCTGGCGGCGAAGTCTCCGTGCGCTGGCCTTCGGGGGACCTCGAAAGCTTTGGCGAATTGAAAGCCAATTCGCGCGTGCGACTCGTCGAAGGCAAGGCCAATGCCGAGGCGCTCACGGCTCACACCACTCGCTTGCCCGATCCCCTGCCGCGCGGCTTCCGCGTCAACATCGGCGATCAGCTGCCCAAGTTGGCGGTGCTCAACTCCAAAGGCGAAGAAGCCGTGATCGACCTGGAACAGATCGCTGGCGGAAAGAAGCTCTACCTGAATTTCTGGGCCAGCTACTGCAGTTCCTGCGTCCTGGAGATCCCTGATCTGCAGAGAATGTACGAGGAGGACGGCGCCAAGGTCGTCGCCCTCTCGATGGACGCCCCCACGGATCTCTATCGCTCCCACGAATTATTCGAGCGCCGGGGAGCCAAATTCCCGGCTTACTACCTCGGATCGACCCATACGAGCGATTCTGCCCTGGGTACGGTCCAGGAGATCATCGACATCGAGCGCCTGCCGATTCCCTCGACCGTCGTGATTGGCGTAGATGGACGAATTGAACAGATCATCACGGGACCGCTCAAGAAGGAGTAAGCACCGGGGCACAATTCGCTCCGGCTTGGCTAGACTGCGCGGCTCCATCCTCCTGATTGAACCGCCTACGAGCCCTTTCCGAAGACTCCGATGAGCCTTGCCTGTGGAATCGTCGGCCTGCCCAATGTGGGCAAGTCGACCATCTTTAACGCTGTGACCGCCGCTGGTGCCGAGAGCGCCAACTACCCCTTCTGTACCATCGAGCCTAATATTGGCATCGTCGATGTACCCGATGAGCGCCTGGAGGTCATTCGCAGCTTCATTGAGAGCAAGAAGATCCTTCCGGCCGCGCTCAAGATGGTCGACATCGCGGGCCTAGTCGAGGGCGCGTCGAAGGGTGAAGGCCTGGGCAATAAGTTCCTCGGCAACATCAAGGAAGTCGATGCGATTGCGCACGTGGTGCGTTGCTTCAAGAAGGGCGACGTGGTTCACGTGCACGGCAATGTCGATCCGGTACGTGACATCGGCATCATCGAACTTGAATTGGCCCTTGCCGACCTCGAGACCGTAACGCGCAACATCGATCGGGTCTCCAAAAAGGCACGTGCCGGGGACAAGGACAGCATTGTCGAAAAGGAGATCTTTGAGCGCGCATTTTCTGAGCTCGAGAAGGGCACTCAATTGCGCGCCATCGAATGGACTGGCAAGGAGTTGGCGTGCCTAAAGCCCATGTTCTTGATGACCATGAAGCCAGTGCTTTTCGTTGCGAACGTTGGCGACGATGAATTGGACGGGAATACGCCGGAAGTTGATTCTGTCCGTGAGTACGCAGCGCAAACCAGCGCCGAAGTCGTCGTCCTTTGCGGCGACCTCGAGTGCGAGCTGTCGACGATGGAGCCCGAGGATCGCTCAGAGTTTCTCGCGGAATTGGGTCTAACCGAATCCGGGCTCACGCGCCTGATTCACTCAGCCTACGACCTGCTCGGGATGCAGACCTTCTACACAGCAGGTCCCAAGGAAATCCGCGCCTGGAACATCCGTCAAGGCGACACGGGTCCGGTCGCAGCAGGTGTGATTCACACTGACTTCGAGAAGGGCTACATCCGCGCGGAGGTCTACTCCGTCGTCGATCTTGTCGAGCACTCATCCGAAGCCGCGATCAAGGCGGCGGGCAAGATGCGCATCGAAGGCCGCGACTATGTGATGGCGGATGGCGATGTCGCCCACTTCTTGATCGGGAAGTAGAGCTGATCGGCAAGTAGAGCTGATCGGCAAGTAGAGCTGATCGGGAAGGGCTCCTGTTAGGGCCTCTACACCGAACAAGAGTGGTAGGCCCTCGGAGACTTGAACTCCGGACAAAACGATTATGAGTCGTGTGCTCTAACCAACTGAGCTAAGGGCCCGCACTGAACGATGGTTTTGAGGCCAGAACAGCTTAACCACGATAGTACCGAAGGGGTCGGCTGACAAGCTTGGGGCAGTTCGCCAATCGCAAAAAACGGTCCCTCACGAGACGATGGCCCGGGGAGAAAGAGGTTGCTTTGAAGCGAAGCGGCTGAAGGATTCGGGACTCCGCGCCATTACTTATATGGAACGGCGCCAGAGCCGCTAGAATCTGGGCCATACCGCAGCCTTCCCCCTGTCACGACCACGAACCACAGGACACTCGATGATCCGTCTAAACTCGCCGAACACTCTCACCTTGGCCATTGCATCTGGCCTATTCATGTTCGCGGGATGTGGCGGAGGCAACGAAGAAGGCACAACGAGTGCCGCATCGACCGAGAAGGCTGGAACGGATGGTGCGACTGCGGAAGTCGCGAAGGATATGAAGCCTGAGGGCATGGGCGGCGGATCCATCGAGGACGGCCGCGAGCTGCCTGAGTTCGAGGCCGAGTCCTACGACTTGGATATCCCGATGGTCACCTATGCCTGGGATCCGCAGGCTGGCGATGCCAGCGTTTCCGCAGAAGACGGCGGCCCGGGTTTTACCGGCGAGGGCTGGGACTCAAAGTTCACTTTCCCGGCCCTTGGTAGCGACAAGGCATTGAAGGGTGGTCGCGTCAACATGTACCTCCCGTCCTGGCCTGCGACCCTGCGCTTGCAAGGCAAGGACTTCAACACAGCGTTCAACTACCGAGCACGGGATCTCTGCGCGGAAACCTTGCTCAATGTTCACCCGAGCACTCTCGAGATCGTTCCGATGCTCGCAACGCACTGGAAGATTTCAGAAGACAAATCGACCTTCAGCTTCCGCTTGAACCCCGAAGCACGTTGGAGCGACGGAAAGGAGGTCACCAGCGCCGATGTCTTGGCAACCTTCACCTTGTTGATGGACGAGAGATTGCTCTTCCCGTCGAACCAGCAGAGTTATGGAAAGCTCACCCCCCCTGTCGCCACTTCGAAGTACATCGTCGAGGTTACGGCTAAGGACACCAGTTGGCGTAACTTCCTGTACTTCGCCAGTGATATGCGAATCTTCCCTGCGCATCAAATTTCGATTCCCGGCGATGAGTATCTGGCCAAGTTCCAGAACAAGTACACCGCACTGACCGGGCCGTACATGCTCGACGACAGCGACGTTGTAATGAATAAGTCACTGACCTTGAAGCGCCGCGATGACTGGTGGGCCAATGACAACCCGGCCTTCGTTGGCATGTGGAACTTCGACGAGTACCGCTTCACCGTGGTTCAAGATTCCGGCTTGGCCTTTGAGAAGGCTAAGAAAGGCGAATTCGACTACTTCTGGGTCAA
>JBLIOI010000215.1:0-4286 GCA_047639675.1 Planctomycetota bacterium
TTGCGCTCGGTTTGGATGCTTCCCGTCGGAATTTGCATCCCATTGTATTTGGCGAGCGCGGGTTTTGGATCGAAGGTGTCGACCTGCGAGACGCCGCCATTCATGAAGAGGAAGATGACATTCTTCGCCCGCGGTGCGAAGTGCGGCTTGCGCAGGGTGCCCTCGGCCGAGGATGAGAGTGAGGGGGACGGATCGATCATGGAGCCCGAAACCAGTTGCGCGAAGGCGGTCATGCCAAAGCCAGCACCCATGGTGCGCAGTGCCTGCCGTCGCGTGAGGGGGAGCCCAGCCAACTGATGAGTGTTTCGTTGCGGAGTTGAATATGATTTGGGCATGGTGGGCTGAGATCAGTCGACAAAGCGGAATTCGACACTGCTTAGCAGCGCCCGTATGTATTGAACCCAGGCTTTCAGGGAGGCTTGGCGCCGTGGGAGATCGGTGGCATCTTGATCCTTTGACGCCACTCCAGAGTTGGAAACCGAGGGCAGTGGTGAGTCTTTACCACCCGCCTTCTTTGTGTCCGAGGCAAGCCAAGAGGCTCGCTGCTCTGTCAAGAGGGTGAGTCCAAGAGCGAGCTCCTGTTCGTCAACCTGCCGATTGAAGATCAAGAGATAGGCCCTCTCGATCATGGCCCTGTCGTCGAACACTTTGGGTGGCTCAAGGGTGGGCTCCTTCGTGCTCTTCTTCTTCAATCCCGTTGAGGAGGAATCCTGCTGAACGGTCTTTGGAGAATCGCCCGGACTGCTCTTTTCGGATCGACCCACAAGGGGATCCTTGGCAGCCCTCGACTCCTTTGCCAGCCGCCGCACGAGCGCCTCGGCGCGACCGGAGACGAAGGGAGAGTTCATGAAGTAGAGTGCCTGCAGTGCTGTGTTTGTACTGAAGCGACGCTCAGCTGAGAGACTTGGACTGGGGAAGTCAAAAATCCGCAAGAACTCATCGGGCAAGAATCGGCTGACCTTGCCGTAGATCGTCCGGCGGTCGTTGTTCTTGTCTCCGAGATTAAGGGAGGGGCCGCCAAGCTTGCAGTTGAGTTCGCCCGATACGAATAAGAGCGTGTCACGGATCTCCTCGGCCTCCATTCGGCGGCGCTGGAAGTGCCACAGGAACTGATTGTCCGGATCGATCGCCGTGTTCTCAAGGTCGTCATTCACGCCCAACTGGTAAACCGTGGACAGCATTATTTCTCGGTGCAAGGGCTTGATGTGCATGCCGTTTGCGACGAATCCAGAAGCAAGTCGCTCAAGTAGCTCGGGATGCGTCGGCGGCTGCCCCGCGAATCCGAAGTTGCTCGGTGTCGACACGATGCCGCGCCCCATGTGCCAGGCCCAGATGCGGTTGACTAGAACACGGGCCGTGATCGGGTGCACCGCGATGTCGTGGGCCAATTCAAGCCGCCCACTTCCCTGGGAGTACGGAGCGTCACTCCCATCGGCGAGGACCTCGATGAAGGTACGTGGAACCTCAGCGCCGAGTTGATGTGGATTGCCGCGCACATGCAGGGCGATATTGCCCAGATCCTCTTTATCTTTGTCCTTGACCCCCATGGCTACCGGAATGTCCGACAGGGCAGCTGTGCGTTCCGCGATCTCCTTGCGGGTATCGATAACGTACCCCGAAGCGACCTGGCTGAGCTGTCGCTCGAGGTCCCAATCCTCAAAGACCAACAGCGCCGAAGTGTCAAAGAAAGTGTCGACCTCATTGTCGAGGTCATACTTGTAGACGTCGAGGAAGAGATTCAGGCGCTCGCGATCCAGTGTCTCGAGCTCCAGCTGGTGCCTATCGAAGAAGTTCTCGAACCCGTTCGGCATGGGCGTCGACTTGATCTCTTCGAGGGGCGTACCCTTGGCGATGATCTTACGATTGCGTTTCTCTAGTTTTTCCTGTTCAACGCACACGTCGATCAACAACCGCTGGAAGTCCTTGCCCAGCTTCTTCGCACGTTCCTCGGTGGCCTCGTCATCAGCGACCATGGTCTGCCACTCCTTCAAGTACGGATAGTGCCGTGGTTCCTTGCCGAGAAAATCGATCCAGCGCTCGAGATTCTGGAGGTCAAGGCGTGCGCTCAGGGCCGCTCGCTCGCGAGGGATCTTCTCTTTGCCCGTGACCTTCCAGGCGGCCAACATGTAACGCGAAGTTTGGCTCGTCAATACCCGTGCAAGCTGCGTGCCCTCGATTTCAAGAAACTCCTTGAGGTCAGTCTTGAGCTGCTTGATAGAACGCTTCTCCTTTAGGAAATTCTCGCGGACCTCGGGGGCGGCAATCGGATACTCGTGGTAGTTGGTGTTGTTGAACACACCTGCCAGGGAGTAATAATCGTTGGTTCCGATGGGGTCGTACTTGTGGTCATGGCACCGCGCACAGCCCACCGAGAGTCCGAGGAAAGCGCGCGAAGTGACGTCCACACGGTCATGACGTTCATCTGCGCGAGCCACGGCCGGATTGGCAATATCGTAGTACCACGGCCCTTGTCCCAAAAAGCCGAGTCCAGGAAGCAACTCTTGGCGAACCTCTTCGGGCATTTGATCTGCCACGAGTTGGGCCTTAACGAAGGTATCGAAGGCCATGTCCTCGTTGAATGCCTTGACGACCCAGTCGCGGTGGACGTATGCCATAGGGTAACGCTCACGCCCAGAGCCGTCGTCCGCCAGCCCACGGGTGTCATCCTCGCCGAAGCGCGTCACATCCATCCAATGCCGGGCCCAGCGTTCACCGTAGTGCTCTGAAGCAAGCAGGCGGTCGACAACCGCGGCGAAGGCATCCGGTGACTCGTCGGAGAGGAAGTTCCCAACCTCTTCAGGCGTAGGTGGCAAGCCAGTGAGGTCCAGACTCGCACGCCGTATCAGTACGCGTTTACTGGCGCGGCCAACTGGTCTGAGACCTTGCCTATCGTGCATTCGCGCGACAAATTTGTCGATGTCGGTTGCGCCCCAATCAGAACTCGACCCTTCCGGTATGGCCGGATCCTCCAGCGGCTGGAAGGACCAAAAAGCGCGCTGTTCATCGGAGACTTCGCGCTTCTTGAGCGTGGCAGTGGAGTCGCTCTCGGCCCAATCCGCACCACTCTGGATCCACAACACAAAGGCATCAATCGTTTCCTTCGACAGCTTGGGCCGACCCTTGGGCATCTGAATTTCGCCGTGCTCGTGCCGCAAGGCTGCGATTAGCAAGCTCTCTTCTGGCTTGCCGGGCACGATCGCCGCACCCCGCTGACCTCCGGCCAAGAGACGTTCACGTGAGTCGAGGCGTAAGCCGCCGCGCTCATCCTCAGCGTGGCAGGAGAAGCAAACCTGCTCGAAGACGGGCCGGACCTCGTCGACGAAGAGCTGCGCCGATGGAGTAAGCGCGTGAATGCTTGCTTGTGGGTCGAAGACGATCTCGGTGGCTTGAGATGGCCATTGCGCGCCATCTTGGATCCACTCTTCGATACCCGCGATCTCACGCTCCGAAAGTTTCGGCGCACCCTTTGGCATCTCGAGGTCCGGGTCCTCATGGCGCATCACCTGAACCATAAGGCTGCCGGCACCATCGCCGGGAACGATCGCCGGTCCGCTATCGCCGCCCGCCAGGAGGCCCGAGCGCGTACTAAGGATTAGACCAGCGCGGTCTTTCTCTTCACAGTGACATTCGACGCACTGCGCCGCCAGCACCGGACGGACGTGGGCCTCGAAGTAGTCCCCCGCAGACTGCCCCAGCACGACTCCAGAAGGCGTGCATAGAACGGCCAACAAGAGCAAGGTGGATCTCGCCGCTGCGGAGGGGAGTGATTTGAGGATGTCGAAATTCCTTTTGGAGAGGGGGACTGGGAACAGGGCGGTGAAGAGGATCCGGCACGGGGAAGCAAACGCGGTTCGGCAACGCATCAGTTCACTTTCACACCCGCGACGTAGGCCACGTTTCCCGCGGCATCCGTGGCATGTATCTCGATCTTCACGGCATCTCGGGGAAGGTTGGCTCGCCAGAGGAATTCTCCGTACCAGAGCAAGGCCGTACTCCCGGTACCACTTGAAGTCTTCCAGCGCACCTCAACATTTCTCCAAGCACAAGCGCGCGTTGGACTGAGGTGGTCGTGAATACGTGCGCGAACGCAAATACCTTCGCTGGTACGCGTCGCCTGCGTGTTCGCGATAAGGGGCGCAGCGGTGTCGGGCGACAAGCTATGACCGAAGAAAATCCGTTCCTGCTCCGCACCTTCGACCTCGCCCTGACCTTGCACCACGTCGATCCGGTGGTCACCGTTTAGATCGGCCAGCGCTATACCGAGTGTGCCCGGCGTTTCCTCGCCC
>JBLIOI010000216.1:0-4279 GCA_047639675.1 Planctomycetota bacterium
AGCAGAATCGTCTGCCTGGCTGCCCGGACCGGTTCAGGAGCGCCTCCTCGAGGGGGGCCGCGCCACTGAGTCGGGCAAAAAATGGTACCTTGAAATTCCTATCCTCAGAGCCTCGTCTAGGGCAAGCACGTCGAACGCGTTCCCCTCTGTGGGGTGGACCAGGTTGGTCAGGCTGACCCGTTTTCCCAATCACCGCCTCGCTTGTCCGCGTGCCGCTTCCGGACATGGTCAATCAGGATGCCGCGCATCGCGACAGTACACAGAGCAGAGAAGTGCGCCCGATCCTAAAACTGTGCGCCAGTCCTCTCAGCCACGCGCACGAAGGCTTCGTGGACGAGCGCCGTCGGCTGCAAGGTGTGCGGGCCTGGATGCTTCCGAAAATGGCTCCCCGCCAGCGCCCGCAGCTCCTGATAGACGGCTTCCATGAGCTGCGCGGCCTGGGACTGGTCGCCACCGGTGAGAACAGTGAGTGACTCAGCGCTGAAATCGCTGGGGGGGTCTTCCAGAAGGAGGGTTGCAGCAAGCCCCTAGCGCATCCCGGCAATGCATGGGAGCTTGTCGGGACTTCTGGAGCCGGCAGTTTAGGTGACAGCATCCGGGAGAATTGTACCGAAATTGCGCGTTTCTTCGCTTTTTCTCCAAGGGGTTCAGGCGCGGATCACGGGTACTAAATAATGTGGGGGAGCCGTATCCAGCTGATCTTCGCTGGGCGTAAGGCGGCTCCTCACGTGACTCTTCCGATCGCCACATCCCGCGATCGATTCACCCCAAAACTCCCATGCGATCCTCACCCTCCTGCTTCGCAGCGATATTCGTCGCGCCCCTTCTGAATGCGTGCAGTGGCGGTAGCGGTAGTAGCAGTAGTAGCGCCTCCACTGACGCAAGTTTGTCGGGCGTGCGGCTTTCCGGAGTCACGCTCTCCCCGGCATTCGATCCAGAACAGGCCACCTACACTGCGGCTGTATTCAGTGCCGTGGATTCGACCATCGTCACGCCAACCATAGGCAGCCCGGTGGCGACCCTGACGGTCAACAACGCCCCTGGCTGGGTGGGCAGCTCGAAAGCGCCCGAGCTTCGTGATCATTCATCGCCGCGCACTCGAGGATGGCGCGACGCAGCAGCTCTGTTGAGTACGGTCGCTTACCCCATATAGCTTCGACACGGATGCTGTCCCTAGGCTTACGCCGATTCGAATTCTACGCAATGCATGTGAACACTTTCCTGCTCCCTTTGTTCATGGCTCTCGGTTTGGCAAGCAGCTGCGAAGCTCCCCCTGCTCAAAAACCAAGGCCAAGTCAGCCGCGCTATCCGGTCGAGCCCGAACATCAACGTTTGTTCGACATAGCCAGGTTTAAGACTTCGACCGCGAGAGAGTTTGGGGCTCATGAGGTGAATAAGGTCGCAATCGTTGTCGAGCCTGAAACGGAGGGGATGGACTACTCGAGGGTTCAGCTTGAACTTGAATCACATCTGCTCTCCGTCAAGGGGTACCGAATCGTTAATCGCAATCGCATTGACGCTGTTCTGAAGCAACAAGCTAAATCGATTTCGGACTTTACCGAGTCCTCGGAGCAGCTCGGGGCGATTCTCAACGTCGATGCGCTCCTGTACGCCAAACTCGGCAAGGATCCAGCATCCTTCAGCTCGACTCTAGTCAGCGTAAAGACTGGCGAGATTCTTTTTTCCGCGATCGGCGAGTTTGAAACCAGACTTCAATCGGCTTTCCAGCAAGACGACGACGCAAAGTATTGGCCCCTTTCTCCCAAGGTTGATTGGGTGAAGGCCAAGGAGCTCCTGCACTTGGCATATATGCAGTTGCCTGACGCAAGTGGAGACGTGATATGGAAAGGGTACTACATGGCAAACGGGTCGAGGGGTGAACCCATCCCCGCCACACTCAATCTTCTCGGCAAGACCGCCAAAGGGAAGCAGTGCATGCGGGTGGAAGATACCACTGGCAAACATCTCTTCGAGTTGACTGATCTTGTTGAGCTTGTAGACGGAAATCCTCACTTCCTAAACACGATCCAGTCACACACTTATGTTCCGCGTTTCGGCTCGGCCAAGAACGGATTTCGAGTGTCCGAAGCTCCTAGTGCCGCGTCATCGACCGTCCGAAGGGGTGAAGGACACTTCATGTTGGACTCGACTGCAGGGCACCTCATGTCGGCTACAGGTGAGTTCTCCCTCGGCGGCGACCGTCACGAATTCTTTTTCTCCTACGAGTAGGGACGGGGAGTTCGGATGGGTGGCGTTGCGCGTCGACAGTCGCAGCTCACTCAGCGTTAGTACACAATCCGACATGATTGGACCGGAGGGGTGGATTCCCCAAACAACGTTCAATCGTACTTGGCTTATGGGGGTTGCGGAATTCTCCGGGGCCCCAAGATCTGCGCGTCGGGTGAACCCTTGGTCGGCGCAACTGGACAACTATCACGAAAACGAGAACTAATATGAGTGCCGTGACCCGCCCACCCCGAAGCCGCAACAGATTGACTTTGATGGCCCTGCCCCTGCTCTTCCTCGGGGCGTGCAAGACTCCAGCCATCGACGACACCGTGTGGTGGACTCGCGTGGAGATCACCAGCACGCCCCAGGGAGCGAACGTGTACGAGCGCCGGCTTGGTTTCCTTGGGGTCACGCCCATGACCAAAAAGCTCACCAATCTGGACCTGATCCGGATTTCGGACGATCCCGAATACGTCGAAACCGAATCCCGGCTGCACCTGACGATCTCCAAGCCTGGATACGACACGCTCGAACGAAATATGCGGATAGGTTTCGACGAGCGGGAAGCTGAATTAGGCGCCGATAAGATGCAGATGCGTCAAGGACACACGCTCGCGGTCGAACTCACCCTCTCTAAATAGACAAAAAATTCAATGCCTACAAGACTCAATCTGTACCCCTTCCTGGCCTTCTTCCTGGTTCTATGCAGTTGCGCCTCTACGCCAATGGCATTAACCACATTGAAAGTAGTTTCTGAGCCTGAGGGGGCATCTGTCGTGGACGTTTCCCCGGCCGGTTTCGGTTACATTGGCCAAACTCCGTTAGCCCGCAATTTTACTCGAGACGAAATGGCAGTTTGGGTGGAGCGCCAGACCGAGAACGGTCGCACCGCCACATTCGATTCCGTCGTCTTGAACCTAAAAGTCAGCGACAAGGGTTACGACGACTTTCTACTCCCGAATATTCGTATCCCCGTCGGCCAGGAACGCACCTTCCTGGCCACTCTTGACCCGGTGTTGACCGAGATCGCGTTCGACAGCGATCCTGAAGACGTACACGTTTATGTGGTCCGTACCATTCAAAAGGACATTTTGAACGATGCGACGGGCGAGATCACGAACACCCCGGTCAGGGTCAAGGTTTGGCTAGGCAAGACACCATTCCCGTTCCATCCCGATGGTGGGGAACCGCTTCGGCACGGAGACGAGTTGCTGTGGGAGAAGTCAGGCTACGATGCCAGCCTGAACACGACCCAATTCGCCGAAGGTCAGGCGAGAATTCACCATGTGATGGAAACGCGGGTCAAGCAGTAGTTCTTGCGTTCCGAACTTTGGCGACGGCCTTGTTGCACGAATCAAAAAGAAGGGGCAACTGGCTCCTCTGCACCAGATCAGGGAGCAACGACGACTGAAACTTCGGTCAGCCAAGCGTCAGCAACTTGCACAGAAGGCGGTTTCCGCCTTCTGTGCAGTCATACCCCGCGCATGAAGCTTCTCGTCGTTGCGAGTACTGAGCCACCTCTAAGCGAGCCCGCGTCAAGCGTGGGTAGATCTAAGCTCTACTCTCTGCTCGCAGGTCAGTTCTGAAGTGGATGACGATAACCTGGCGAGTGTCCAGGACGTGATCGATGGCGTGGCCTATCCCGTGATGACGGCGCTCCCCTTTGAGATGGACTACGACAGTCGCGAGCGCTTCGCCGGCGACATGGCGATCACCCTGATCGCAACCGACCTGGCAGGGCTGAGAGCCGGCACTAGGATCAGTGGAGTCGCCTAGTGTGCGCGAGCGCACCAGGCTGCGCGGCTTCGCCCGCTCAATCCTGCTCTGGAGCCCGTTCAGAGCGTGGCACAGTGCTTGCCATAGGTCATGCTTCTCGACCTGCGAATTCACTGTTTCCGTAGACGCCACTTACTTGACTCTTTTGTAACCGTCGCGTGACGCCCACCTTGTCAGCTCTGGACGCCTGCTACCCGCGCTGATCGGCGAGCAGCAAGTCAATGATCTCGTTGCGGCGCCCCTCGACCTCCGCTTCGAAGTGCTCCTTCCAAGC
>JBLIOI010000217.1:0-4258 GCA_047639675.1 Planctomycetota bacterium
AAGCAGCAGTTGCTTGAGCTTCCTTGTTAGAAACGTCGCGTTCGCGTTCGCGGCGAGCCTTCTCACCGAGCAGTTCCTTGACGCGCGTCTTCTTACCAACGCGATCGCGCAAGTAATAAAGCTTGGCACGGCGAACATCGCCACGGCGAACGACTTCGATTTCTTTCACGCGCGGGCTGTGCAAGGGGAAGATACGCTCGACGCCTTCGCCTTGGACGATGCGTCGAATGGTGGCGGTGATGTTGATTCCGCGGCCACCCATTGAAAGGACCGTTCCACTGAAGATCTGGATACGTTCCTTCTCTCCTTCGCGAATCAGGTAGTGCACGTTGACCGTGTCGCCGACGTGCACGGCGGGAAGGACGTCCTTCCCATTTTCTGCTTCAAGAGTTTCGATCAGGTTCATCGCTAAATTGGGTGTTTGGAAGCACCCAGAGGGGTTTGGTGGTGTTTGGAATTGTCTGTTGAATGAAGGGCGGAAGCCATTGGCTCCCTATTCGGCTCGGACTCCCTAAAGGAGGTCGGGCCTAGTGCGCTCCGTTCGGGAACGCGCTTGTTTCTTGCGCCACTTATCTATCGAGGCATGGTTGCCACCCATCAAAACGTCTGGGACCTCGAGTCCACGATAGACACGCGGGCGCGTGTAGTGTGGATGGTCGAGCTCGCCTTCACCTTGAAAGGACTCTTCGATAGCTGAACGATCGTCTCCCAAGACGCCGGGCATGAGCCGTACGGCGCTTTCGATGATGGTCATGGCGGGCAGCTCGCCGCCGGCCAACACGAAATCACCGATCGAAAAGCTCTCAATGTCGAGGCTGTCCATGATGCGCTGATCGAAACCTTCGTAACGACCGCAAAGCAGTAGGACGCGCTCCTCTTCGCAAAGCTCATGAGCATGAGCTTGTTTGTAGGGGCGGCCTGCAGGACACAACATGATCTTGCGGAAGGTTCCATGCTTGGCTTCGAGCCACTCGACGCAGTCGACGATGGGTTCGGGGCGTAGCACCATTCCGGGACCGCCACCAAAGGGACGATCGTCAACAGTGCGGTGACGATCGCGAGCGAAGTCGCGGAAGTTGATCAGTTGAATAGACACGGCCCCTTTGCGCTGAGCGATACCTACGATGCTTGATCTTAGGTAGGGCTCGAGGGCTTCGGGAAACAGGGTCAGGATGGCAAAGAGCGGCACGTCAATCGATGGTGAAGAGGGTTGTCCCTTCCTTGCAAATCGACGCTCACGAGGTACCCGGACCGGAGATTCTAGTCACCAGCCCCAGGAAAAGGCCCAGCAGGGTAGACAGGCAGGGGCCGGAACGTCAAGAGTCTACGGCCCCGAACCGGACGCTCTCGACCTATTTATATGGGGCGGGTGCCAGCCGGCCCTCGGGGAGTCCGTCCCTCACGCTTCAACTACTCCAATTCTACAGTGTTCACAGGCATCATCGAAGGCAGCCCCAAGGTCCTCCACATCGAACGTCAGGGAAGCGGAATGCGGCTCTGGATCCCCGCTCCCAACGCTGAATGGGCGGTTGAGGAGGGCGAGAGCGTCGCAGTTTCGGGCTGTTGCCTGACCGTTGTGCACGTTTGCGAGCCCACGATGCGGGCGGGCGGGCGGCCGGCGGAGGGCTGCCAGCCCGGCGCGAGCCTTCCCGAGGGAACTCCGGGCGCCACCATGGTGTTCGACCTGAGCGCCGAGACCCTCGACCGAACTCACTTCGGCGACCTGACAGTTGGGCAGCGCATCAACCTCGAACGGGCCATGCGACTCTCCGATCGCCTCTCGGGCCACTTGGTTGCGGGGCATGTCGACGGCGGCGGCTCGATCGTCGCCATGAACGACTCCGGCGATGGGGGCCAGGTCTACACCTTCGAGGTCGACGAGGGCCTAGAGCGCTATCTGATTGAGAAGGGCTCGGTAACCCTCGATGGCATCAGCCTCACGGTTGTCCAACCTCGCGAGCGTCAGTTTGACGTGGCGCTCATTCCGGTCACCTTGGAGGCGACGAACCTGGGCTCCTGCAAGATTGGTCAACGCATCAACGTTGAAGCGGACATGGTCGGCAAGTGGATCGAGCGCTTAGTGGTGACCGGATGAACTCGATGGCGGCTACGAGTTGTTGTGTCGCGCGGATAGTTTTGCTGCTGCCGCGCGCACGACTTCGCCCATTACGCTAACGCGTTTCGCATCAAATCGACTTGCGGGACCGCCGATGCTAATGGCTCCTTCGAAGTTACCGAAGGAGTCCTTGAAGCCGGCGGCTACGGCGACGTAATCCGCCTCCAATTCCTCAATAGCTGTCGCGTAGCCCTGTCTAGCGCTGAGTTGCAAGTCCTCTCGCAGTTGGATTCTATCGGTGATTGTGCGATCGGTGAATCGTTTAGACTCGTCGCCTAGGACTTGCCCTAGCTGCTCGTCTGTCAGCGTCGTGAGCAGGCACTTACCCGTCGAGGTTGCGTGCAAGGGCCAGCGCGTTCCGATTCCCAAGTTACTGGTCACCACGAAACTCCCCTCGACGGCGTCGAAGATAAGCATCGAGTCGTCGACCCAAACTTCGAGGGTCGAGCATTCGCCTGTATCTCTCGACAGTCTTTCGAGTGTCGGTCGAACCATTGCACGTAGGTCGCTGTTGAGTGAGGCTTGGCGACCAAGCGCAATCAATGCCGGCCCAAGATGGAAGTGTCCGTCCGTGCTGCTGCGTCCGACGAGGCCTTCGCTTTGAAGGGCGGATAGCAGGCGATGGGCGGTGGGCTTGGTGAGTTCGGCAGCCTTTTGAAGCTCGGTGAGGCTGAGTTCGGGGCGCTCGGAGGTGAATGTCTTGAGCAGCCGAATGGCGCGCAGGATGGCTTGGGTGCCAGCGGGAGCTTCGGGACGAAGAGTGGATTTCATATAATGGAACCTGTGAGTCTCGAGGCATTCATGCGCAGCCAAATCACGGCGATCTTGGTGGTCGAGATCGCCTTCAGTGTCGTCCAATCGTGAGATGGGGGCTTGAGGGAGATCTCTTTCTCTTTGACCATAATGTGGCTACTTTTGCCGGGAATAGATAGGTTGCACCCATGGACCGCACGAATTTCGAGGAGCTTCTCGCCGGATTTGATCCGAGCCTGCCGATTGAACGCGCCTGGACGCCGCCCGCGTCTTGGTTTACGTCGCCGCAGATCTATGAATTGGAGCAGCGCGAGGTATTCGGCAAGAGTTGGCAGCCAGTCGCTCTCGTGGAGAACTTCGCTGATATCGGCAGCTACCAATCGGGCGTAGTGGGGAGGAACCCTTGGGTTGTCGTTCGTGGGGAGGACGGCCAGTTGCGCGCCTTTCACAATACTTGTCGCCACAAGGGGCGCGAGGTGGTGCGTGGTTCCGGGCGAGCGGACGAGCTTGTGTGTGGCTATCACGCTTGGACCTACGGTCTTGATGGTCGTCTTCGGAAGGCGCCGCGTATGGCTGGGGTCTGTGATTTTGATCGCAAGGAAATGTCCTTGCCGCCCATGGCTCTTGAGGTTTGGGGTCCGTGGGTTTTTGTCAATGCCGAGCTCGGTTCGACGCCGCTGGCCGAGTTGGTGCGGCCCTTGGACGAGCGCCTAGCCAAGGATTGGAGCAAGCTGAAACTCGTGGAAAGGGCTAGCTGGAGCCTCAAGTGCAATTGGAAGGTTGTGGTCGATAACTACCTTGATGGGGGCTACCACATTCCATTCATGCATCCGACTCTCGATGCGCAGCTCGACATGGATAGCTACAAGATAGCTTTGTACGAGGAATGCTCGATCCAATCCTCCCGTTCAGCGCAATCAAGGGACGAGCGGCTCGACTTCGACGCGAGCGATCGGATCGGTGGGGAGGCGCTCTACATGTGGCTCTTCCCCAATTTCATGATCAATCGTTACGGCTCGTGCATGGATACGAATCATGTGATCCCCAAAGGCCCCGATGAATGCGAGGTGGTCTATGAGTTCTTTTTTGAGGAAACCGGCGGCGACGAGGCACGCAAGTCCATTGATACGAGCATCAAGCAAAGTGCCGTAACACAACGCGAGGACATTGAGATTTGCGAGTCCGTCCAGCTCGGGCTGCACTCTGCAAGCTACGACCGGGGCCGCTACGCGCCGCAGGTGGAGATGGGCGAGTACCACTTTCACCAGCTGCTGGCTGCGCGCCTCAGGGCTGGCGTGGCGATATCTCGCTAGTGGGATTGGCGATAAATCGGTATTGATGAAATGTCGTCGGGGCCCATTGGGGCCCTACGGAGACTCGTAGAATTCT
>JBLIOI010000218.1:0-4248 GCA_047639675.1 Planctomycetota bacterium
ATAGACGGCATTCTTCCCGGGCTCGTTCCTGGCAATGCGCCCAAGGCTTACGCGCAGCTCTACGCGTTGCACGCGGAGTGGCACGACACACCTGGAAGCAAACAGGTCGCCAAGGCCATGAAGAGCGCCGAAAAGAAGAAAGACATTGCCGACGAGATTCGCGCATGGAGGCGCGCGCAGGAGGCCAGCGAACTCCTGAACCAAGCAATCGCATTTGGAGAACAGGAGGACTCGAAGGCTCTTCGCAAGGTCCTGCGTAAGCTCTTCTCCACCAAGTACGCCGGCACCCCAGCCCAAGCTGAGGCGTTGACGACCTATCCGCAATACGCTCCGAAGAAGGGCTAGCTCTTTGGCGTGGGCCAGCTAGCGTTGGTCTTCTTTGAGGAAGCCATCGAGAACGGCGTCTGCACCGACCTCACGGTCGAGTCGTCCTTCGATTTTGGCGGATCCCAGCCACGTACCCATCGAGGTACCACGGCCGCCATTCACGTCGCCGGTATAGATCCGGACCTGGTCAACATAGCCGCGGCTCAAGTAGCTGTTCAAGAGAGTCGGGCCCGTCTCGATCAAGACACGGCGGAAGCCGCGTTCCCACATCCAAGTTTGAACTTCACGCAAGGAAACTTGATGGCCATCTTCTGTGTGCAATCCATGGACTTCAGCGCCAGCCGCTTCCAAGGCGCGCCAGCGAGTGCCATCCGCGCCCGCCATGGTTAGGATGACTAGCGGGCCAGCGCTCTCTCCAGCTTCGGTTTCCTTGAATAGGTTCGCGTCGGGAGGAGTTCGCAGATAGCTGTCAAGAATGATGCGCACGGGCGGGTTGTCACACACGACCGGGGGACGCACGCTCAAGCGCGGGTTGTCGTCCAACACGGTTCCCACGCCACTAACGATTGCGTCAACGCGCGCTCGCAATTCGAGAACTTCTGTGCGCGACTCATCGCAAGAAATCCAACGGCCTTCGCCAATGTCTTTCGGCGGTTGCAATTGACCGGTTCTCGTTTGAGCCCATTTTGCCACTATCCACGGACGAGGGCGTCGTAAGCGTTCGAGGTTACTCCAGCGCAGAAAGTGCGGAGAGATGTCTTTCAGGTCCGCGTCGCCTTCCATCAAGAAGACCTGCACACCAGCGTCTCGCAGTTTTTCTAAGCCCTTGCCTTGATGCCGCAAATCGGGATCGAGTGAGCCAACCACGACACGCGCTATTCCAGACTTCAAAATGGCCTCGACACAGGGTCCGGTTTTCCCTCGGGTGCTGCAGGGTTCGAGGGTCACGACCAGAAGATCCCACTCCGAGCTGGGAGTGGAGCTTTCTTTTGCCAAACGCAGGGCCTCGATTTCCGCGTGAGGACCCCCAAAATAATTGTGAAATCCGCGCGCCACGACCTTTCCTGCGCTCAGGACCGCTGCGCCCACGCAGGGATTAGGGGCCACGCTGAACCGCCGCGCATGCGCATCTGTCCCCAGGGCCGCCATCAGGCGGGCCAGGAGCGCTGCGTCGAGGCTGTCCGCGATTTTATACATAGAGTCTCCAGGAATCGCGCAGGAGGCCTCTCTGAGGCCTCGCGAGTCTTCGGCGGGGGTTGCGAAGGTAGTTATCGGAGTGCTATCCATGAATTATAGGACCAATTTCAAGCTGAGGCGGAGGAAGGCTAGAAGCTCCATTGCGAAAGTCGGCAAAAAGCGTAGCGAGCAGGACTGGAATTCCCACCATTACTAGAGAACATAGTTCCCCTCTCTCTTGTGGGCACGCCCACGACTTGCGACAAGTCGTAATACTTACAGCCCACTCCACCCCACCTCCAGCTTAGAGCCTCCAGGCATCACCATGAGCAAGGCCCCTATTCGCGTCGCCATCACCGGCGCCGCCGGTCAAATCGGTTACGCGCTTCTCCCTCGCATCGCCAGCGGTCAAATGTTTGGTCCGGACCAGCCGGTCATTCTGAACATGATTGAAATCCCGATGGAAAAAGCCATGAAGGCCCTCGAAGGAGTGGCCATGGAACTGGAAGACTGCGCCTTCCCGCTCCTGCAAGACATGGTGCTCACTAGCGATGTCAACGTTGGCTTCAAGGATGTCAACTGGGCACTCTTGATCGGCTCCAAGCCGCGCGGCCCTGGCATGGAACGTGGCGACTTGATCCGTGAGAACGGACCGATCTTCACGGGACAAGGCAAGGCGATCAACGACGGCGCGGCCAGCGATGTACGCGTCGCAGTTGTCGGCAACCCCTGCAACACCAACGCCTTGATCTGCATGCACTCCGCACCGGATGTTCCGGACGAACGCTTCAGTGCGATGACACGTCTCGACCAAAACCGCGCACAAGCCCAATTGGCAGCAAAAGCTGGAGTTGCCACGACCGCAGTCAAGAACACTCTGATTTGGGGCAACCATTCGGCAACGCAAGTCCCCGACTTTTATCACACGACCATCAATGGCAAACCCGCCAATGAAGTCATCGGCGATCTCGATTGGCTTTCGGGCGAGTTTTTCAGCAAGGTGCAAAAGCGTGGCGCGGCCATCATTGCCGCGCGCGGATTGTCTTCAGCCGCATCGGCTGCAAACGGTTTGATCGATCACGTGCGCGACTTGCGTGACGCGACTCCCGCCGGCGAGTGGCGTTCGGTTTGCGTCAAGTCTGATGGAAGCTACGACGTACCCGAGGGCCTGATCTCTTCGTTCCCGGTACGCGCCAACGGCAAGGGCGATTGGGAAATCGTGCAGGGTTTAGAGCTCAATGAGTTCTTGACCGAGAAGATCAATGCCAGCGCCGCCGAGCTCTCTACCGAACGCGAGATGGTCGCGGATCTGCTCAAGTAGCCTCGAGTAGCAGGTCAGCGCTCGCTGCAGCGCCGACCTGCTACAGACCAAAAAAGTAGGATTGCAGCAAACGGTTCGCCGGCTGGTGGCTCTAGAGATTGAGCGCGTACCCCCAATCAATCGAATCTCTATGCAAGACCCCGAAGACCCTACTGAAGCGCTCGTGGCGCGAGCCAAGGCCGGCGACACTGCGGCCCTCAATGAGCTATTCTCGGCCAATTACGATGATCTACGCCGCTTTGTACGCAAGCGCCTGGGACCCGCAATGCGGCGCGAGGTCGACGATAGTCAGGATATCCTGCACTCCGCGATGCGCGGCGCATTGGAGTCCCTGCCTGATTTTCAGCCCGAGGGCAAGGACGCTTGGGTGCGCTAGATGGGGACGATCATCGCCAACAAGATCTCCAGCAAGGTTCGCCATCATCGAGCGGAAAAACGAGGTGGTGGCCGAGCTGATGTCGGTGGAAGCGAAGGCCTTGGATGGTTAGGGGGCGCCGAAACACAGGAGATCTCTCCCAGTGCGGCTGCGGTTCAGCGTGAGGAGCAAGACTGGCTGTACGATGCCCTCGAAGACTTGCCCGCTGAACGTCGCGATCTACTCGTGAAGTCGCACATCCGAAAACTGCCCCTAAGCGAGATTGCGAAAGATCTCGGGATCACAGATGAAGCGGCACGCCAACGTATCTTACGTGCGGAGGAAGCCTTGAAGACCGCCATCAACAAACTCAAGAACAAGCGGCGCTAATGGTGCCCTCCACGCCAAAGAACGAACTGCCCGATGACGACGCCGTGGAGCGCATGGCCAAGGAGCTCTTACACGATGAATTCTTGGCGCAAGACACCGCGCCCAAAGAAGCGGGCGGCCTGTCATGGATTCGATCCACCCTTCAGTCTGGTGGTGACTCCGATGACTAACTAGTCGGCAGTCTATTCCATGGCAAGTACCGCCTGCTGCGCAAGATCGGGCAAGGTGGCTTTGGGGTGGTGTACGACGCACTGGATGAACGTGGAGCCAAGAATCGGGTCGCGCTCAAGATCATGTTGCCAGGGCTCGCCCAGTCGCAGAGCCTCCTGAATATGTTTCGTGGTGAAGCCATTCGTGTGACGAGCTTGAACCATCCGAACATCGTCGATTGGAAGAGTTTCGATTGCACCCCGGATGGTCGCTACTACTTTGTCATGGAGCTGCTTGATGGGCAGTCCTTGGACAAGCTGCTTGAGGCCGAAGGCACACTGGATTGGAAAGCCGCCCTCAAGATCATGTTGCAAATCTTGGCCGGTTTACGCGCGGCTCACTTTGTGGCGGAAGGCCAAAGCATCCTGCACCTGGACCTCTCACCGAGGAATATCCTGATCTCTCCGGAACGCCGCAGCAGCCCATTAGGGGTCAAACTGATCGACTTTGGGATTGGCCAATATTTGGG
>JBLIOI010000219.1:0-4119 GCA_047639675.1 Planctomycetota bacterium
CTGGGTGCTGACGTGGCTCAACGCATCGCTGCCGATGCTTTGAAGGTCTTGATTTACGGTGCGCAGGAAGACCCCGAAGGCTGGGACGCGATGCTCGTACCGAGCACGGAATCGCCAGTGGACGTCAGCGTCGACAATGTGCCGAAGTGGGTCGACGCTTTCGATGTCGCAATGAAAATGCGACCGGATGTGCGGATGCAGGATCAGGATGTACGCTTGGCGGAGATTCGCCACGATAGGTCCATCTCCGATCGCCGCATTGGCCTTGACTTTAGCTTGAGCGTGCAGAGTCAGGGTCTCGACACGACTTGGGAGCGGGCCGGCAACGAGGCCCTCGAATTTGAGAACCTGAGCTACACTGCTGGTCTTGCGCTCAATGCACCGATACAAAACCGCACAGCTGCGAACGCCGAGATGGCAGCGGATAGGCGTCACAAGTCATCTCTTCGTAGTCGTGAGCAGCTTCGCATCCAAGTCATCTCAGAAATCCGTGACGCGGTACGACAAATGCATTACCAAAGTCTAGCGGTGAGCGCAGCGGCCACGAGTTTGCGAGCAGCGGACCGTCAGTTGGCTGCTGAGCAGGCCCGCTACGAGAACGATCTATCGACCAACTTCCAAGTACTTGAGTTTCAGATGCAATTTGTTGAGGCGATGAATAACGAACAGACGGCGCGTACCAACTTCGCCAAGGCGCGCTTCCAACTACAGGTGGCTCAGGGAATCTTGGGCGGGAAACCTTGATCGGTCCACTTAGCCTCTGCTCTCGTTTGCCTTTGGTTGGGCTTGCACTTTGTGCTGCCCTGATCGGTTGTACTCCGTCTGGGGACGGTGACGGCAACACGGGAGAAAGCAGCCAGGGTGCCAATCTTGTCAAGGATTGGAGCAAGGACGACCGAGTGGCGCCGGTGCTTTACAAGTGCGCTGGTCAAGGTCGGTTCGAACGCGATACTAGCGATATGCTGCCGATACTCGTAGAGAAGCTCCAGAACGCCCAACTGGAAACCTTGCGCAATGTGCGCGAAGAATTGGCTCGCATGGGTGAGCCAGCCATCGTTGAGTTGGACCGTGTGGTGCGGCGCGTTTACTCCGATATTCATTCTTCCGCAATCGTGATCAACGCTCTGGGGGTGATCAATAACTCTGACGCGGGGAGCGGGGAGTTGGCGCAATCGCTTCTCAGCTATTGCTTGGGGCATCCCCAGGAAACCATTCGATCGGCGGCAATCCGGGCGCTGACCAAGCACGCACAGCCAGGAGTTTACGACGATCTGTTGGCGATCCTACGAATCAGCCATGACATCGCCGGTGGACTGGTCGTGACGGCGCTCTACACTGCCGATTCAAGACGTTTTGAGCGTGATTTCGCAAGCTGGCTTGTAGAGGACTCACAGCGCGGAGTTCGCTTG
Organism: Planctomycetota bacterium; assembly: GCA_047639675.1. Classification (GTDB taxonomy): domain Bacteria; phylum Planctomycetota; class UBA1135; order UBA1135; genus JABACD01. The sequence goes on from JBLIOI010000219.1 coordinate 1,410, forward strand.
ATCTCTGCACGTTTGGTGGCCCAAGGTGCGGATGCGGAGACGGCCAAACTATTTGGTCCACTTTCCGAATTAGCCAAGAGCACAGCGACCAAAGCCTTTCTTCTGGCGATCCAGGACAAGGCTGAGCCCGATGACTCGCAAGATCAGGTTCCTGGGATGGCTGAATTGATCGCGATGCTTGAGAGTGAGGTTCGCGATGAACGTGTTCAGGCAATGGCTGCCCTCGAGTACACATCTGCCACCGATGCGGTCGCTCACGTACTGAAATTCGGAACGGATCAGCCGCTTAGAATGATGGCGTGTAGTTTGCTCGGTGTACGCACGGATGATCCCGCTGCGATCGCCGCTCTCCGCATAGGTTTGAACGATGACGATGTCCACATGCGCGAGAATTGCATGCGCTTGCTCCTCGTAGGTGGCGATGAACGCGCTGCCGATCTGGCGATCGGTATGTTCCAAAATGGCAATCAGCAGGAAGTGGGAATAGCCACGCGTGCCTTGCTCAACTGTTGGGATGAAAACCCTGGCCAATCAAAGAGTGCCCTAAAAGTTCTCATCAAGCGTTTCGACGCGCGATCAACCGAGGGCTACGAGGAGAGCCTCTACCTGATTCAAGCGATCGCCCAAATCCCTGGACCGCAATCTACAGAGTGGCTCATCAATCAAGGCAATGTCTTTGGAGCGGCTGGGGGCGGCGCAAGGGCGCAGAATTACTTTATCACCCAAGCCAGCAATACCGCTCTTGCGGGCCAAGAGTATCTGCGTGAGGAATGGCGCCAGGAAGAGGATCTCGAACGACGCTTTGACCTCTTGTGGTCAGCCACACTCGGTCACGATGATCCTACCCGTCAGTTTCTGATTGAAGTCTTGGGAGCCAAGCGCAGTGCGCCCCATGAATTGCTCTACGCCGCCGAACGTTTGGCACGTGAGGGTCCAGCGAGCCTTGTGGCTCCACTCATCAAGCGCGTGAACTTGCGAATGAGCGACCCTACCTTCCGGCCAGCGATGGAGTGTTTACTCTGGCGCTGGTACGGCTAGTTACATCCGCGGGTTGCGTCCCGCGGGAATAGCCACTGGTCGCCAGCCTTGAGTGCTCGGATTGGGTGCGGAGGCTTCGCCGCTCCACATGGCGCGCGAGTTCGGGTGTCCATGCAGAATTCCCGGCGCATCACACCAGAAGGCACCCAGACCGGTCTTGCCGTGGGCCCAGGGCCAGGCGCGAAGTACACGTCCCCCGTCTTCCGTGGGCACCAAATCGAAAAGGTAGCCGTGGTGGAACATCACCCGACCGCCCTCGAGCAGTCGTGTGTCAGGCATTCTGATGGCGAGCTCGCCACTTTCCACCAGGTCGCCCACCGTCAGCGCGGAATTTTCGGCTGCGTAGACTTCGCGGCCTAGGAAATCGAGGGCACGCAAGGCATCGATCTCGTTCTCCTTGAGCGCCAGACTGCGCAGAAGTGGCAAGGTCACCAAAGCCACCACGACACCGACCGCAGCCATCAAGAGCCGAGCTGGGGTAAATATTTGGCCAACTCGCCTTAGGCCAACTCGACGTAAGAGAGGGGAGACTTTCGAGGGCTCCTCGGTCTGGGCAGCTTGGGAGTTCTTGACCACAGCACTCGTCATTTTGCTCTTCCTCGAATCGGCCGCTCGGCCAGAAGGTTCTGTTGGGCGCTGTGTTGTGTACTGTGGGTGCTCTTCAAGTTCGTTTTGCAATCATCGTTCCTGCCTACGCAGGACCCATCTTGTTAGCGCTCTGATACAACACACGAGAACGCGAATCAACTTGTCAAACGCACCAATCCTGTAGAGTGACTTCCATCCACTTCGATCAACTTCCGGGCGCCCTCCAAAGCGTTGCGACTAGAATCGCGAAAACCCTTCATAAGCAAGGTTTTCAGGCCTGGATAGTGGGGGGCGCAGTACGCGACTTAGTTCTTGGTCTCGTTCCCAAAGACATAGACATGGCGACAAATGCTCGCCCAGAAATCGTAGAAGAGTTGTTCGAATCGACCACTGCCGTCGGCCGTGCATTCGGAACCATCGTCGTTTCGCTTGTTGCGGATCAAGCAGAGCACGAGCCTCGTTCCGTTGATGTTGAGTTGACAACCTTTCGTTCCGAAGGCGTTTACAAGGACGGGCGGCACCCGGATGATGTGAGCTACGGAGCAACAATAGAGGAAGATGCCCGTCGCCGTGATTTCACCTGCAATGCCCTCTACTTAGATCCGTTGACTGGCCAAGTCCAGGACCCGGAAGAGGGCTTGAAGGATTTGAAGATGGGGCGCCTCCATTGTGTGGGGGATGCGGCCCAGCGATTTCAAGAGGATGGGTTGCGCTTGATGCGTTTGGTGCGATTCGAAGCGCGCTACGAAATGAAAGCCACAAGCGAGACCTTGGAAGGAGCTCGCGCATCTAAGGCTTCGTTGGGGTCAGTGAGCTCCGAACGAGTTCTATCGGAACTGAAAGGGATTTTCGCTGCTGCGCATCCTGCCCGAGCCATCGCGCGCTTGGCCGAGTTGGAATTGATACCGATCGCCTTGCCTGGTTTCCAAGGGTTGTTGGCCAGTGACGAGACCTGTACCGAACGGCTGAGCCAACTGAAAACGGCCCTTGAGAGCTTTCGAGGACAGCCCTCATTGGCCGCGGGGCTTGCCTTGCTGCTTGAACCGGACATGAATTGGAGCAGGGAAGGTTCAATCTACAGCGA
>JBLIOI010000220.1:0-4102 GCA_047639675.1 Planctomycetota bacterium
CTCGGTTGTGATGGGGAATTCTAATTGCCGCTGGGCATGGCGGGGTCCTGAATGCGAAGGACCTTGATTCTGAAGAACTCCATTTGGCGGCTAGCTGCCTCCGGGTTGCGGTGTGATCCCACCGCGACTGACTGAGACTTTTCATGAGAACTGATCGGAGTCTGTGAAACTCCGGAACGACTCATCAACTGCTCGCCTATTTTCCTGCTGAGTCACACAGCGGTTCTAGTGTCACGGCACTGGAACTGTACGGGTGAAGGGCTGCCGGAGGTGGGTACTCATGGATTGCAGGCGGCACAGTTTCCCCATGCTCATCCCATAGATAGCTCTTCTTGTCTATCTGCGAAAACTAGGCAACTGCATTAGCGCTTGATGCTCTTCATCGAAGTCCGCATCCTCTATGGGGACGCAACGCTCGAATCCAGCTGGCCTTCTTATGTCGGGGGGCGTCATAGATAACGAGAGCAACGCCTCGGTGAGCGGACCCAACAAAGTCTCCTGTAAAGCAGCGCGTAGGACAACGGGTTGTGTTGGGTAGGGACCAAAGGAATCGACGACTCGCAAGGTATCCATCATCTCTGCACGGCCTCCTTGCATGGCAGCCAATGCGATTGAGTCGATGGCGGCGCCATCGATGCGGCCATTCAAGACACCTTCAATGGAGGAGCCATGCGATCCAGTTCGTATCCAATCATCAAAGAACTCCCGGTTCATCCCGCGCTCGGCCAACTCCTGGAGGGTCGAAAAGTACCCCGAGAGCGAGCATTCATCGTTGTAGCCCCAGAGACCACCTCGCAACTCATCGAAGCTCTTTGCCCTATGGTCTCGCCTGACTATGACGTCCGAGAAATACACTGGACGGCCTTCGTTACGCGCGTCTTCAAAAACGAAACCGGCCGGGACGAGGACAATCGAGGGCTTGGGTCGAGACTTCAGAAACAAGTACGAAGGTGAACACACAAAACCTAGATCTGCTTTACCGCACGAGAATGGATCTTCGTCTCCGTGCATGGGGCCCGAGATCCTACTTTCAATGGACAGTTTCACCTCACGATTGAGTGCCCGCGCGATGTGCTCCGTCACGAACTCAAAAAACTCGCTGGGAATTCCAGGAGCCAAGTAGGTCACGGCGTTTAGAGGAGTTGAAGTATCCACTCCCGTAGGTCGGTGAGTAGAGATCACTCGCTAGTGGCAAGACGAATGCCTGTGAACTGCCACCGAGCCTCAGCTGGGAAGAAGTTGCGATAGCTCGGCCGCAGATGGCTCCGCGGAGACGCGCACGATCCGCCTCGCAAGACGTACTGATTGCACATGAACTTCCCGTTGTATTCGCCCAATGAGCCTTCCAATGGGTGATATCCCGGGTACGGCGAGTAAGCGCTTGAGGTCCACTCCCACGCATCGCCAAATAGTTGACGTGGAATCGATGGGCTGCCTGTGGTTGTGGCAGGGATCGGTTGAAGTGAACCCTCTTCGACGAAATTGCCCTCAATCTCTTGGCCGTTCGCGGCCACCTCCCACTCGGCTTCCGTAGGTAAGCGCGCGCCCGCCCAGCGCGCGTACGCGTCAGCTTCAAAGTAACTGATGTGGCTGACGGGTTGTGTCCCCACAAGATCACTCTGTCCACCAAGGCTGAACCGCTTCCAATCTTGCTCTACCTCCCTCCAGTACAGCGGAGAACGCCACCCGCGTTGGTTGGCCGTCTGTAGACCCTCGGCGAGCCACAGCTCCGGCCGCGAGTAGCCTTCATCTACCATGAATTCAAGGTACTCGGCATTGGTGACGAGTCGATCCGCGAGTTGAAACGAGGGCACAAACTTTCGATGACGAGGCAGCTCATTATCAAAGGCAAACTGTCCGCCCGAGTGGCCGTGGTGAGATAGACCTTCCTCGTAGGCAACCCAGCCGAGAGGCGAGTCTTGTTCAAGAACCGCCGGTAGATCCTCGCGGTAGATGGGATTCAACGGATTCTTGGAGAGCGCGTGCTTGATGTCGGTCAGGATCAGCTCTTGATGCTGCTGCTCATGCTGAATACCAAGTTCGATCACTTCGGCGAGCTCGGCGATTGCCCCTAGGTCATGCAGCGCCCTGTCAACGTGTGCCCGATAGTTGAGGATCTCCTTCAACGTTGGGCGTGACAAGTGCCCCCGCCGACTACGCTGAAAGGGGGTTCCAATCGTCTCATAGTAGGAATTGAAGAGATGATCGTATCCCGGGTGGAAGACCTCATAGTTGGTCTTCGAGGGGACCAACACGAAGGTCTCAAAAAACCACGTTGTGTGAGCCAAGTGCCAGCGAGTTGGGCTCGCGTCCGGCATGGACTGGACCATACAGTCCTCGGGAGTCAAGGGCTCGGCGAGCTTCAAAGTCTGCCCACGCACAACCATCAGACGTTGAGCGAGCCGCTCTAGATCTGTAGGTGCCTTCGTGGGCACCTGCTTTTGAGGGATGTTTTTGTACGTGAGCTGTTGGGACTCTCTGGGGGTCATATCAGACGGTTTCGGGCTACATGGAAAGGGGCGATCTACGGGGGGATAATCCTATCGGGTACAGCCGAGCGCTGCCACGGCGACTCGTACTGAGCTAGGCCAAAAAATCGCCCAGGACCGTGCAATGGAAACTATTCACGAGACGGAAGGCCAATGCGGCCGCAGGAGGCCTGAAAAAATGACTTCAAACCAGGCTCGAGGTGGCCTTTTAAAAGATCCACGCCGCGCCAAGGGAAGCCTGAATGGGGCTTGGAAAACCTTATTCGATGCTGTAGCCAGTCCGGGAGTACGCCCTCTCTATTGCCATTGGGCAGCCATTGCGCAGCCAAGGAGGGCCAAGGAGGGCCAAGGAGAACGGCGGAGATCAACCAGGACTCCGATCTAAAGACTGGGCAAGACGTGCGGAAATCACCTGCGACTCCTCTGATGTGCTCCCGGTCTTCACGTGCAAGTATTGGGAGGTGGAGAATAGCGGTGAAGCGCAAGCTGTCTGCTAAGAACTAGCCGAAGGTTGCAAGACCACGCTGGAGTGCGAGCAGGCAGTCAGGCTAGCGGACCCTAATGACACGAGAGCCTTCGAACTGAGAGTACTTTCGCTTGCTCCTTTGTTCAGTTGGCGACAAGGGTTGGAAAGGAGCGGGAGGTGCAGTCCGATCACTGTCCAACTTCGCTCCCGAGCCTGGGACACCGACGGTCGCTGCTTTGAGAGAGTCCACTTGCTTAGGATCGATAGTGAAGATCCGCGGTCTTGGCGGCAGCGAGTTTGAATTGTATCTGCTCGTGACCTCCTCTCTGTTGGGTTCCCCCGTTGACCCTATAGCTTCTCCTAAACCGGCGTTAACGCTGAAGCTTCCGCAGTACCGATTAGCAACGGTGAATGCGCCAGCTTCGTTGTAGTGCACTTCGTCAGCCAAAAAGTCAGCCATCCATCCATTCAGTCGCCATGTCTATCAAAGCGACATGTGATGATGCGGTGGATTGCTCGGGTGGAACGGCCAACAAAGCAGTGTTCAACAAAACAACCTTCTCGTGCAGCGATGGAGGTGCAGTCGAAAGCGGCGGAGCGATTTGCTCGACGAAGACAGTCACGTTGGGATTGGAAGCTTGGAAGAAATCAATGATGGATTGGATGTTAGCGACCACCTCGGGGATCAAGACAGAGCCTCCCGTAAGGTCGTTCCCGCCGATCCCTAGGAGAACAGCATCCGCTACTGGTACACCGTCCAGAGCACCCGCTTCGAACCACGCAAGTAGGTCTCCGCTGGTGTATCCCCCCACACCCGCATGATCGCGGTCAAAGGCTTCGTTGTCTGTTCCGGGATAGGAGTCGGTGTCCAAGAGTGGCCCCACCAGATCAAAGTTCCATCCGTCTGCAGTCAGGCGCTTCCAAAACTCGTAGCGATAGCTCTCTTACTCTGGCCGCTTGCCTTCTACAAGCGAATCACCGGTGGCGAGAATGGTCAAAGCTGGTGCCTGCCCTGAGAGAGCCTCGGAACCGCCCGAGCTACCGCTACAGCCTGGAAGGCTTGCAGAGAGAAGTCCGATAAGGACTAAGTAGAGGGCTTGCTTCATTCGGACTGCATCATCGATACGCTTTTCATAAAGCCTCCCAT
>JBLIOI010000221.1:0-4095 GCA_047639675.1 Planctomycetota bacterium
AATAGGTGATCGAGGATCAGCGTATCCGCGCGGTATTCTTTGCCATTGCGCCATGCCAAGGTGGCCTTGAGTCCATAGCGCGACGCAGCCATGAAATTGCCGCGGGCGTCGTCGAAGGCCATGCACTTCTCAATCGCGCCGTACTCTTCGCCTAAGGAGCTCATGAGTCCATAGAAGAAGGCAGCGTTTGCAACTTCATCGACCACCGTTGGCCCCGCAGGCAACACTCGGTTCTCAATGCGCAGGTGCGCGATGTTGTCCTTTACTCCATAGCACGGTCGGTTCCAGCGATACACCGTCCCGTTGTGCAGACACAATGCGGACAATTTAGGCATCTCGCCACGGTCGAGTTTCTCCAGCGGCGACTCCTCTTCTCGACCACGAATCAGTGCTCGGAAGCGAGCGATATCATCTCGGAAGATCTCCAGGACCGAATCATTAATCCATCGATCTCCAAAGCGAACCCGTTGCGCTCCGCCCCGTTCCTTTTGGGCCTTGGAGCGCGAATCGAGTGACTGCTGGAAGAGTGCGACACGTGTTTCATGCCATAGACGATGACGCAAGAGTAGCGGCGAATTGACAGCAGCGGCTAGAACTGGCGCTGTCGCTGCTTGAGCTATGTTGTAGAGCGGAGCAAACTCTTTCGCGCCCACTTGGAAGTGAATTTGGAAGCTGGTGTTGCACGCTTCCAGCATGACATTGTCATGCGTCACTTTCAGCTCGTCGAGGCCCTTGATGAGGGTGTTAAATTCACCGTTGCACAGCTCGCTCATTGAGCGATTGAGCTCGAAGTAGCGTGGGTCCGGCGTCATGTGATCCAAGCCGAGGTGTTCACGTGCTAGGGTCGGAAGAATACCGATCAAGAGTGCCTTAGCATCGAATTTCTCGGCCGCATCACGAACCTGCGCAAGGTAGCCATTGAGCTCCCCCTCCATCTGTGAAAGGCACGATCCACCCAGGATTTGGGGCAGAAGATTAGCCTCTAAATTAAACTGCGCAAGTTCAGTCGTGAAGGCTCCGTCATCCAGAACACCGAGTATATCCTCGGAAGCGCACAGCGGCCGCATCGACGAATCGACGAGGAACATCTCCTGTTCGGCGCCAATGCGCCGAATGCCCTTCTCTATCAGGTCTTCATCGATCATGCGTTCAAGCGCCTGAACGTCTTCAAGTAACGCACGCACGAATCCTCGTTGGGCTTCCGCGTTCGGTTGGTTGGCAATGTCGTGCTCGCCCATGGTTCTCCGGGTCTCTCGGGCAGGGGATCGGCTCAGAGGCTAGGCGCCCCGGAACCGGAGATGGGGATGGATCATACCACCCGATCGCCACGGCCACGCGGGAGAATTAGGCTAGCCAGCGATCCGCAGACGGATAGAACTTCACCAGGACTTCGCGGGCACTACCAGAAAGCATCGAAACGAGTCCGGCGCGCCCCGAAGCTTCTTCTCCCGCAGCCTGGTTGGCATCCTTCCAAACACCTCGGAAGTAGACGCGCCTAGTTTCTACACGCTCCGCCACACTACGTTTCCAAAAATTGGGGGCCTCGCGTTCGCGCCAGGCGCCACGCCCACGTCCATAGTGCGCAACAGCGAGGTAGCGCAACAAGAAGTGCTCGGCGGTCCGCGTCAGGACCTCCTCGGACCAGCGCACATTAGCACCCTCCGTCACGAGCACCGCGTTGATTGCCTTCGCCCCTCCAGCAACACCGAATCCTCCGAAGAGAGCGCCCAGAATCATTCCCGACCCGAAGGAAAGCCCCCCCGAGGCGATGTCCGCCCACAGGCCGCCCATCAAGCCAGTGGCAGCACCGCCGATGAACCCCAAACGTTTGGGGGCCAGTTTCTCCGCACTAGTAGAAAAGTCGCCTGGCGCTGTGCGCAAATCAATCGAAGCACGACCATCCAATCCGTGCAATGAAATCAAGCGGTCGAAGATTACGCTGGCCCCTTCTTCTAAGCGCTTCTCCAGGGCCTTGGTTGCTTGTTGTTTATCGTTGCCCCAGGCACCTTCCACAAGTGGCTCTTGGTCCGTTGCAGCTCGCAACAACTCCCCCGCAATCAACTCCATTGATTTGCGGAATGTGGTTTGCCGTTCCATCCGCCAAGCGTGAAGAAACTCGTCGGCAAGTTCCTTTTGTTCGTCTTCCAAGACATCCTTCACTTCCTCGAAGAGCAAGCCTTCTTCCACCCAGCAGCGAGTGAATGCGTCCAAGCCGAGAACCTTGCGAACAATCGGCCATTGCGCTAGGTGCTTACGCCAACGCTCCAAGTCCTCGTTGCAATCAACAGCAGCGGCTCCTCCCTCGCGCGCTGGTCCAGTTTGGTTGAGTAACACCAGCACGGGCTTTCCGATCCAACTCAGGATCTTCATTTCGGAGGCAACATAGCCTGCATCTTCTGGATACTCGGCTGCGTTCACCAAATAGAGCACGACATCACTGTCTTCGGAAACACTCTTGACCGCCTGATAGGAAGACCACCGGGGGCGATCACCATCACGGTCTAGGTCAGCTTCCTCCACCCAATTTAACGGATCGGGCGCCGCTTCCATCTCGCGCAAGAGTCGAACGGAATCACCAAACCCGGGAGTATCCCAGAGAATCATGCGATTACCGTTCTTGCCTTCGATCAAGGTATGTGCGGCGGCTTCCCAAGTTACATGAGCCTGATCCAGCACCTCGCCTATGTCGCGTTGCAAGAGCGTGCGGGCCAAGGTCGTCTTACCCACGTTGGTGTGCGACAAGAGTGAAAGAGAAAGTGTTTGGTTGTTGGTGCTCATGACTCCAAGGCCTGCTGATTCGTCACATAGATCACTTCTCGAGCACGCTCCAGCACACCGGGATCATTCAATCCATCCAGATCACAACTCAGCGCTTCAAGCCCATGTTCGCTAAGCACCCGCGCCCAGCTTCGCTCACGCTCAGCCAAGCGTGAGGTACCCTCTTCACCGCGCGCAAGCCGAGCGAGGAAAGGACCCCGGTCGAGAACCACCAGCAAGCTGCAAGGACTGCTGGCGTTATCGATCTGGCGCATGAGTTGCGCCAGATACTCGCCGTGCACCTCATGCTCGGGGGATTGAGCCAAACTGAAGAGCACAACGCGACAAAGGGCCGCTGAACCCAAGTCGGCTGGGCATTCACTGGGATGGGCTCCGTACTCGCAGGACTCCATTTTCTCAACTCTCGTGCGCCCTCCTAGTACGTCGAGCAGAAGGGACGTCAAACCCTCAGCGGATCGCGCAGAGGGTCGATAACTGTAGGGTTGAACTGTCGCGCGCTGCCCAACTCCGCGATCCACCGCTAATAACTTGAGGAAGTAAGCATCGTCCTCCAGAGCGAAGGGCATCTTCTTTCGCAAGCTTTTGGAACGCGCTCCTGAGAAGGCGGCGAGCAGGAACCGGGGCAAGACGACCAGCAATCCGCCGGTGACGCCGTAGTAGTGAATCCAGAGGGAAGCGTCTCCCGAGCCTTCCGGCGCTCGCATTGTATCAATCACTTCAACCCCAGGAATTGGACTTCCGATAGTCCAAGCTGCAGGAGTGAAGAAAAAGCTAAGAAGAGAATGAACTGCATCCGTAGTGAGGAAAGTGCTGCCCCAACTTGCCTCGTAGTGAAATAGAAGGCCTCGCAAATACATCCCAGCGATCGCGCCCAACATCACACCTCCCGCCGCCAAGTGTAGCCAGGTTGCGCCGCGAGCCAGGTGCAGGGGCGCGCCAACCCGGAACCAGTCACGCATATAACGCTGGACGCAAACGCTGACTTCACCACTCGTATCCTTCCGTGCCAGTTCACCGCGCCAAAAACGTTCCGGCGAAGCGCACCACAGGATCAAGCGGGCCAAGGGTCCTGATGATGCCTGGCGACTCGCTTGCCCTTCGGCCTTCCGCCTGTGCTTGGGCCTTAGGAGGTCCGCAAAGAATAACCAGACGTAAACCAGCACATTCCAGAGCAACAGGCCGAGGATCGGAAAAGACAGCAGATTGATCGCACCAGAGTCTCCCACACGATCGACCGCCAAGCCCAGCCCGAACGAAAGGAGGAACACCGCCCAAAGCGGCATGCCACGGCGAGAAGTTAGCTCTAGCCCGCGAGCC
>JBLIOI010000222.1:0-4066 GCA_047639675.1 Planctomycetota bacterium
GATAAGGGGAGATTTGGAGTGCTGGGCCTCTTGGGTCTTGGCGATTCATTTGACAAGGGAGCTCGCGCTCTCGCAAGTTTGACCGCGGGTCAGCTAGCCATTGGAGGAGTTGTGATGGGCGTGAAGTCGATAGTTGGCCTTGTCGCTCTGGTCGCGGGCGCTACTTATCTGGCGCTGTACCAGCCAAGCGAGAATCTTCCATTCGAGGAGGAGAGCGCTTTGGCGAATTCCGCAGCTCGTGAACCTGTGGCGCTCATGCCTCGCTTGGATCACGATCTTCAACCACTGAAGGCGGACACCGAGAGGGTGGAGGAGCCTTCCAATGCCGTCTCTGCGGTTGCTTCTGTTGCCACGGACACGGCGGTGTTTGGGAGACTCCGGGGCTCGCGAGGTAATCTTCTCGCGGGGGTCAGAGTGCGGGTATGCGACGGAGAGGGCAATTCGGTTCAAGGGACGGGCTCTTTCACAACGGACGGCGACGGGCGCTATCGCATGCCGGGCACTGAGCTGCCCTCGTCCCTTCGTTTCAAACTCAAGCGTTTCGTCCCCTTGATCGAAGCGCCCCCGCGGCAGGGCGAGTTCGACGTGGTCTTGTTGAGAGCGCCGCAGCTAAGCGGTCAGGTGCGCAATGAAGTTGGCGACGTACTTTCGCCGCCGGGCAAGGTGCGTGTTGACGTGCTTACTAATGACAGCTCGAAGCCGGAACACCTCAAAACAGAACTCTCCACAGACGGCTGTTTTCTCTTTGATGACTTGTCCGTTGGGAGAATCGTCCAGCTGTGGGCACGAGTTCAGGGCTACGACGAGAGAGCCTTGGAACTCAGCGTTCCAGCTGAAGCAGAGAGTCGGCAGACCATCGACGTCGAGCTGCCTCTGGGGATGACAATTACCGGCGTGGTCCTCGATGAGGAATTGCGTACGCCGATTCCCTTCGCCAAGGTTTGGACGGACAACATGAAGTACGAGGCGGATAGCGTCGAACCGGCGACGGTCGCCGACTCAGAGGGGCGATTTCGAGTTGAAGGCGTGAGTGTAGACATTCGGTCGTTCAACAATCATGAGTACAACGTCGTGCGATTGATGGCGAGCTCAGAGACGCATACCGCTTCCCCCCTCAAAGCCTACCTCTGCCGTGCAGACGAGAATGAAGAGCGTGACTTCGAAGTGCTGCTCGTTCGCCGTTCGTGTTCGCTCACGGTGGTCTTCCACGGATTGGACGGTGAAAGCCCTGTGAGCGGCTTGTTCGTGTGGTCGATTGACTCTGAAAGAAACTCCCAGTTCAGAACGTCGAATCGGGACGGCGAAATTGAGCCGCCGGGATTGCCGGCGGGCAAGCTTGGAATTGTGGCGTACCGAACCGAACGCAATGAAACGGGCTTCTATGAGATGGCGGCTGAGGAGTTCGACTTGCAAGCTGGCAGCCACGGCCGAATCGAGCTGCCCTTGGTCGGAGATCAAGCCACGTCGATCATGGGGCGTGTGCTGGATCTAAGTGGCAAGCCGGTGGCCGGCTTAGAAGTAAAAGCGTCGTTCGACTATCAGTCCTCGGGGATGACATTCTCGATCGACAGCGAGACTCGCCTAACCGATGAGCAGGGCCGCTACAACTTTTATGGTCTGCGCCCGGGTAGAAACACAATTACGCCAACAGGCTGCGCCATGCCGCGACGATCGAGGTTCAGCTTGGGCTTCAAGGAAAGGTTGCGCGAGGTCGACTTCGTTGTCGATAGGTGCATGGTTGTCATGGGCTGGGTTGTCATGGGCTGGGTTGTCACCGGCGATTACAAGGCTGAAGAGCTCAAGCGCCAACTCTTTCGCATCGGCTTCAGTGATCCCGTGCGGAGTACTCGTCCCGAACAAGACGGAAGTCTTGTATTCGATGAGGTCGTTGAAGCTCGGTACGACCTCGTGCCCTTCAAGAGCAAGCTTGAACTCAGCCGTGTCCAGGTCAACGTAGAGACCTGCAAGAACGTCGTCTTGCGCGCGGACTGATCCCTAGGAAGCGTCCCCGTCCGAGAGCAAGACTGCCAAGGGTTGGGTTAGATCTGAACGCTCCAACAAGATCTTGATGATGGCGGTGATAGGCACCGAAAGCAGCATGCCGATCGGGCCCCAGAGCACTCCCCAGAAAACCAAAGAGAGCAAGATCACAATTGGATTGAGATCGAGTGATTTTCCCAGCCAGCGCGGTTCGAGCACGTTGCCGACCACAAACTGCAAGCTGCCCATCAAGATGATGGCTAATGCCTTTGCCCAGAGGTGCATTCCAGCAACGATCGGTGCGCCGTTCGCGTCCAATACAACCTCGTCAAGTGACGGAGCTAAGGCAATGACCGGGATGGGTAGTAGCACCGCAACGATGGAACCAATGTTGGGGATGAAGTTTAGGAAGAAGGCCATCAACCCAAAGACACGTGCGAGATCGACTTCCAAGAAATACAGAATTAGAAAGGTGCCCATCCCCGTCATCGCTGAGACCAGGATCTTCACGCGTAGGTACTCTCTCACGCGAGCTCGTAACTGGTTGGCCAGTGTGTCGGGATCGCATTGGCTTCGCGTCTTGTAGGCCGCGATCAGAAACATCATGAAGACCATCACTAAGAGCCCCTGGGAGAGCAGGGCGAAGACTGAGTTGATGGTCCAAGTGATTGCGGCACCCACAATCGCCGGTACATTGGCGCGGAGATCGTTCAGCGGGCTTTTCTGGTTCCGGGCTCCGGCGGGCTCCGTGTCCGGGGTTTCGATCGGATCGCCAGCTAGCGTGTCAGACGTGGTCTCTTTTCTCGATGCTTTCTCGTCGATCCCTGCGACCTGTTCAATCCAGTGTTGGACGAATTGGAACTTCTCCTCTCCTGCAGTTACGAGGCCTGTGACTTGCTCAACGTAGGCGCTCTTTTTCTCAAGCATCTCCGATAGGGCGCCGGAGACCAGGCCGCCCACGAGCAGTAAAGCAGCTACGGCCAAGCCGATCGTCGTTCCTATAGACAGGCTGCGTGGGAGTCGAAAGCGCTCGTGCAGGAAGTCCAGCACCGGCGTCACCGCGATGCTGAGGAACATGGCGAGAACGAACGGCACAAGAACGGGCCGCAAATACAAGAGTGCCCCACCAATAGCAATCGTGCTAAGAATTAGCAGGCAGATAGTTTGAGTGCGTTGTTCTGCAGACTTGATCTTTTCTTCCGACATCAGATCCAAAGCCTACGTGTCGTGGGAGTTCAAGGCGAGAGTCGATCCCGTTGACGGGTAGAGAGTTTTTTGAGGATGGGACGATCGCCCACTGGTTTCCAGATTTCGTTCGCTTGTTGCCAACGGGTCTACGGTGGTGGTTCCCTACGAGCCCCTTCGTTGAAGACCCTATTCATACTTGCGCGGGCCGGTTGCCGGACAGCACCGGAACCTGTACTTGCATCTGATGTGGCCGGCGTGGAGGCGCCTGTTGATGGGCCGCAGGAGGCAATGCCGGGGGGGCCGTCTAATTGGAACCCTAAATTCATCCACCGGCGACTGTCAGAGAGCGCTCAAGAGACAGGCGCACTGATTGACTCGTTCCTTTCCAACGAACGTTCTACTTCCGAAGAGAACGACTCATGGTTTCAAATTGAGATGAGTGCCTTCGTTGAGGATCGCGAAGGTGTCGAGGGGGAAGTTCAAAGTGCGCGGATCTAGCTCCTTAGCCAATAGTAGGCAGCGTGCGAACTTGGTGATCGGCGCAGACGAAGAGGCCGTAGTTCCAGGCCTGGAGAGCTACAGCTTGGGAAGCTGATGGGCGCCAAGAGGACAGCATGTAGGGGATTCGGACTCATGGGCGGTCATTCTACCCCATGGAGTTGAGCGCCTAGAGGCTCTGCGCAATGCCCGTTAGTGGGAGGCTTGCTCTCCAATAGTGAGTGCATGCCGCTCAGAACGGGCGTCTAACCCCAAACTGGGTTGTGACGCTCTTACAGGGGCGCCCTTCGCCTAAAGCTGCCCAATTCAAGGGCCCGATGGATAGGGTGAGTATTCCCTCCCCCCTAAAATGACAAGCAAGAAGATCAAAACCACCTCGATGGAAGAGGAGCGCCTGGTA
>JBLIOI010000223.1:0-3979 GCA_047639675.1 Planctomycetota bacterium
CTGGCACGTGCCTTGAACTCGATCAACCCTAGCTTTGACGAAGTTCTGCGCCACGAGGGTCTCATGACTCGTGACAGTCGCATGAAAGAACGTAAGAAGTACGGCCGCCGTGGTGCGCGTCGAGGCTTCCAGTTCTCCAAGCGCTAAGCTTTGGCAATATTTCAGATGGCCGGGTTCCCCGGCCAGTGTTTACCCGCCTGGCGCTTCTAAAACGCCAAGAAGGGGCAAGCAAGTTACAGCCGCGGCGCCGCACATCCCGATTGATCGGATGCGGCGCTGCTGCAATTTCCAGCGAGGTCTTCCTCGCGCGGTACTCTCTAAACAGATCCCTACCAGAGCAACGTAGTCATGGCTGGCCACTCACACTCCGCGAATATCAAGCACCGCAAGAATGCGGTGGATGCTAAGAAGGGCAAGCTTTTCAGCAAGCTGGCCAAGGGCATGATTTCAGCTGCGCGCCAGGGGGGGGGTGAGCTCGATACCAATCCCAAGTTGCGGCTCGCAATTGAGAAGGCCAAATCGGCCAATATGACCCGCGACTCGATTGAGCGCGCGATCCGCAAGGGTTCCGGCGCCGATGCAGACCAGGCAGATTTCGAAGAGTTGCTCTATGAGGGCTACGCTCCGGGCGGCGTTGCAGTCTTGGTCAGCTGCTTGACGGACAACCGCAATCGTACCGCGCCGGAGGTCAAGCACGCTTTTGAGAAGCGCGGGGGCAACCTTGGCGCGTCGGGGTCGGTGGCCTTCATGTTCGACTTCCGCTCAATTTTCGTCATCGATAACGACGGCAAGGACGAGGATGCGGTGATGGAAATGGCCCTTGAAGCCGGCGCCGAGGACGTCGAGTATGGCGAAACGCACTCGACGATTTTTGCCGACGCGACGGAGTTCGTCGAAGTCAAAGAGGCCTTGGACGCCGCGGGCGCGAAGGTTGAGTCCGGTGAGACTGGGTACATCCCCCAAAACACTGTCGAGATTGAGACCATAGATCAGGCCAAGAAGCTTTTTGCACTGTTGGATTTTCTCGAGGACAACGATGATGTGCAAAACGTATGCGCAAACTACTCAGTTCCCGACGAATGGCTCGAAGAGCTTCAGGGTTAGCTCCGCCCTGGCCGATGTCCCGCCGATGGGTCGCGAATGGCAAATTGCTTGAGAGAAGTCCTTTCATCCCGCCCGCGCAATTCGGATATTAGTGGGGCTTCGCGAGATGCGAGTTTCCGCATGACTGCCTCAGACCACGTACTTAGGAATTAGCCACAGCTATGGGTTACGGACTACGAACAATTCGCGTTGTAACAACAGACACGCTCTTACTTAACCAAACCCGTCAGGCTGCAGAAGCTCTCGGCGGTTGGGAAGTGGCTGGAGTTGAGTCGATCGAAGATTTATTCGATTCGCCGCCGGTACAAGGTGATGTGCTGTTGCTCGACAAGTTCTTGCGTGGAGAAAACGTCTACGAGATCTGTCGCAAGCTGACTGGCAACACAAAGTGCCGCACATTCTTGGTTGCGGAGCACGACAACACGACTGGCGACGCCGTTGCACGCTTCTGCGGAGCGACCGGTGTCTTGCACACGCCCCTTTCAGTTTCGAGACTTCGGGATGCATTGTCCGATTGCTCGGGCCCGCGCGCTCCGCTTCCGGCGGATTCTCGCGAGGAGGAGCGCGGCGAAGCTGTGCTACCGGAGAACTTGCTGATCGGTATTGCCGATGGTTCCCCGAACAACAGTTTGGTCGCAGCGTTGACCGATCCTGACACAAGCCTGTTCAACTACGCCTTCTTGAATTTCAAGCTCGATGAGGAGTTCAAGCGCGCTCAGCGATTCAAAGAACCGCTTTCCTGCGTGATGCTTGGCTTCGACGGCCAGTGCTCGCCGGAAGTTTTGCGCCAACTTTCCAGCATCATCCTCGACTCGTCACGCGATACGGATGTCTTGGGACGATTCGATGAGAGTTCGTTCCTGTTCTTATTGCCGCGCACGGGGCCCGACGGGGCTGAAGTGATGGCGACACGCGTGGGCGAGATGGCCCACAAGCAAGAATTGAAGGATCTGATTGGCGATGAATTGGTGATCTCCGTCGGAATCTCCTGCTGCCCGCACCCGGAAGTTCGCAGGCGTGAAGACTTATACGGCCGCGCGCGCGAGGCATTTCTCGAAGCCAGTCGCGATGGCGGCGGTGTAGCCAACCGCTGCTAGAAGTTTCTTGCGTGTGGGTTCTGCCTGGATAGACCCGTGCAAAAATGGAGGCCCGGCCATCGCGCAGTGGGGCTGACTAAGGTCAAATCCCAGCGATGAGTCCCCAGCTACCCTCCTTCCTCCGCCGGCGCATGCGCCTCTCCGATGCCCGCAAGGCGTTGCTAGGCGGCCAGCCCGAATATGCGCTCGATTGCTTGGCGGATCCGTGCCTGATTGGCCTTCCGGAAGCAGAGAAGTTGCGTGCGCGGGTGGTAGATGTTCTTTGCCGCGAAGCAGCGCGTATGGAGCAAGACGGTCGCGGCAGCGCTTCCCTGATGCTGTTTGCACGCGTATCCGAATACGATCCGGCCCTCGCGCGTGCTTGGCGCCGCCGTCTCGATGGGGAGGCGCGTGGTATCAAGAGCGGCCCGACATCCGTCGTTCGTAGTGGTGCGCAGACCGGTATCGTCACTGCCCTTGAAAAGCTCCTGGGTGAGATGCGCGGCGAACGTGGACCTACACCAAAGAGTGGGCGATCGGCGGAATCGCAATGTGGTGCGCGGTCGCAAGACTCGTTGGATGGGCTCTCAATGCGTGGGAAGGAATCGGATCGAAGCTTTAAGCTGGCCATCGATGACATCGGTGAGTTCTTTTGTGTCCATGGTTCAGATCTCACTCTCGGACATGCCCGAGCAGAATGCGCCGACCTGCCCTTCATGGCGGACATTGACAGTTTACAGGTGCGCTTGATTCGTACCGAGAGCTTTCACGCCGGGCCCGGCTGGCGCATCGAACCGATCGAAGCCCAGCCCATTTCGATCAGTGGCCAGATCGTGGATCCCGGCGGGGTGGCTTTATTCGATGGCGATGAAGTTCAGCTTGCGGCCAACTTGGCTTTCGTTTTTCGGCACCCGGAAACGGCCAGCGGGACCGCCCTGCTCGAACTCTTGCACGGTACGGAGTGCGGAGGCTGCCCGCGAGTACTGCTATTTGCGCCGGGAACGGCGGGGCGACTGCGTATCACAACCAAGCGGGATCGGGAACTTTATGCGCGGCGCCTCAAGCAGGATGTTTCCTTGTGGGTCGATGGGGATCAGCTAGTCGTTGAGTCCGGCGCCGAACTCCGCGCCCGTGGAGGCGATGTCGCCACGCGCCCACCCGCCGGTGAAGGCTCGCACGGGGGGCTTATGATTCCCTGTCCGCCCAGGGAGCGGGTTGACGTGGTCGTTGGCCGAGGCGGCCCAGACGGTCCTCCCTTTGGTTTCTCGGTTACCAGGGCCGTCCGCCACGATTCCGGCGGAGTTCGGTCGTGAGCGGGGCTAAGCTAGCTCTCAGTAAATGATCGAAATGGACTGGGAAGCCTTCTACAACCAATTCCGAGAGCCGGACTTTATTTCGGGCTACGAAATCGAGCATCGCCTTGGCGGTGGTGCGTTTGGTGAGGTGTACAAGGCGCGCAAGCAATCGATTGGTAAATCCTATGCGATCAAATTCCTGAAGCTGGACGCTGGTCCTCAGCGCGAAGCGATCGAGCGCGAACTCGAACAAGTGCAGCACTTCGCAGCAATCGATCATCCGAACTTGGTGACAATCGAGGATATGGGCGTGGTGCTTGGCGTGCCTTACTTGGTGATGGGCTATGCGGGTGAGTTGACGCTCGCCAGGCGCTTGGCTCGTCAGGATCTCTCACGCGAAGAGGCTTTGTCTTTCTTCATTCAAACCTGTCGGGGGGTTTTGGCTTTGCACGACCGGCGCTTGGTGCACTTTGATTTGAAGCCCGGCAACGTTTTCCTAAATGG
>JBLIOI010000224.1:0-3751 GCA_047639675.1 Planctomycetota bacterium
ACGGCAACATCATCGGCCTCGCCTGGGTCGGCGTGGTTTGCAATCAACCTTGGTCGTATGGACTCACTCAGTACAACCTCAGCTTCGGCGGCATCGTTTCCGTTCTGGCCCACGAACTCGGCCACAATTGGAACGCGCCGCACTGCCTGGACGCATCGCCTTGCAATAACATGTGCGGCGGCTGCCTCAATTTCGGTCCGGTCACGACGCAAGTCATTCTTGACTACCGTAACAACGTTGGCTGCCTGACAGCGACGAATGGTTACGCCACGCCGGTCCCGCCGAAGGTCTTGAACGAGACCCTCGAGTTGGACGGCACCGCCGTCATCGATGTGCTCGCTAACGATTTCGACGGCAACTGCGACACCGTCGTCATTCAGAGCTTCGACGCACTCAGCGCCGGCGGGGGAACGGTCGAACTCTCTGTGGGAACCGGATCGGGTGGGCGTGATGAGTTGAGCTACTTGCCTTCAGCGATTTTCGAAGGCCTCGATTCGTTCAGCTACGTCGTGGGTGACGGTACCGGCCTCCAAACGCCCGGCCTGGTCTCAATCGAACTCTACGATGACATCGCCGAGATCGCTTTGCACTACCGCATGGACGAGAGTTCGGGTTCCGACTTCATCGACTCGTCTGGGCACGGCATCGATGGCAACCACATAGGTTCTCCTCAAGTCGGCCTGGCCGGCGCAACGGCGCAATCGGGAACAGCTGTTGCTTTCGACGGTGCCTTCTCACGCGGCAGTGTGCCGGGAAAGGCGCCGCTGAATGGCTTGAATAGTGAGCTCGCCTTGTCGGTTTGGTTGCGGCCTGATGTGCTAACAGGCAATCGCTGGATCTTCGGCAACAAGGACAGCTGGCACCTGCGCTTGAACGACGGTGTTCTCATCTTCCGCACCACAACCCTCGACTATGCTGTCAGTCCGAATTTGCCACTGGGCAGCTGGAGCCATGTGGCGGCGGTCTTTGACTCGAGCCTGGACGTGACCTTCTACATCAACGGCATCGCGACCGGCACCATCCCCGGTGACCAGCCCGCCGGCCTTCCCCAGGGGAGTTGGCTTCTCGCCGGAAAGGGGACGCCCGTCGCCCTCTACGACGGGCGCATCGACGACTTGCAGGTCTACGACAACGTCTTGGATGCGGCGCAGATCATGTGGCTGTTCGAGCACCCAGGAGAGGTCGTCATCGAGTGCGAGCCCTTGTCCACCGAGTGCACTGGCGCGTCCAACTCGGCAGGGCCCGGGGCCTCGATCGGATTCACTGGTAGCGCGAGCCTCGAGACCAACGATCTAAGCCTGACCGCTTTCGGCTGCCCGCCGAACAAAACGGGGATCTTCTACTACGGCCCCAACGAGATCACGGTCCCTTTCGGGGACGGCCTGCGTTGCGTTGGCGGGGCGATCACTCGACTGAGTCCACTCCAAACCGATGCCCTAGGCTTCGTCTCCTCAGACCTGGACCTGGGCGCTGCGCCCTTCGACGCCGGCAGCGGCCAAGCCATCTCCGGCCAAACCATGCGCTTCCAGTTCTGGTATCGGGATCCGGATGCAGGCGGCGCTGGCTTCAACTTGAGCGACGCTCTAGTCGTCAAGTTCTGTCTCTGATCTGCGCACGCCAGTACTGCCAGACACTCCACAAATGAAAAAGCCGGGGACATCGAGTCCCCGGCTTTTTCGTTGTTAGAGCGCTCGGCGCTCTAACCTAGTTACTTCCGTCCCAGTACGGGTTGTCCGGGCTCGGGAGGTCGTGCGCCTTGCGGAGCTCGGCGAACTTGGGCTTGATCTTGCCGAAGATCATTTGGACGCGCTCTTGATAGGGAGCGAAGGCGGACTTCATCGCGTTGATCGAAAGCTGCTCAAGGTCATCGAAGCTCAGCCCGTATTCGTTGACGGCGATTTCGTACTCCTTCGACATCGTCGTTGCGCTCATCAAGCGGTTGTCCGTGTTGAGCGTGACGCGGTAGTTCTTTTGCCAGTAGTAGGGGAAGGGGTGTTCCGCTAGCGATTTCGCGGCGCCCGTGTGTACGTTGCTCGACAAGCAAAGTTCAAGCGGGATGCGATGGTCGAGCACGTACTGCGCCAACGATCCGACGCGAATGACCTTCTTATCGTAGACGACGATGTCTTCCAAGAGCCGCACGCCGTGACCAATGCGGTGGGCGCCGCAGTACTGCAGGGCTTGCCAAATACTCTCGGGACCAAAACTTTCACCAGCGTGAATGGTGATGTTGAAGTCCATGCGCTTTACGAATTGGAAAGCGGCCAGGTGGTGGTTGGCCGGGTGCCCAGCTTCTTCACCAGCGAGGTCGAATCCGACGCAGCCGTGGGTGCGGTAGGAGACCGCCAGCTCGGCGAGCTGCAGGGAAAGGTCCGAGCTCTGATTGCGCATGGCGCAAATGATTAGGCCAAAGCCCACCTTGAATTCTTTGGAGCCGCGCTCCAGTCCCTTGAGCACCGCGGTCAAAACGCCGTCCAAACCGAGGCCATTTTCCGTGTGGAAGTGCGGCGCGAAGCGCACCTCGGCGTAGACGATGTTGTCCTCCGCCATGTCCTCGATGAACTCGTAGGCGACGCGTTCCAAGGCCGAAGCGGTCTGCATCACTGCGATCGTGTGCGCGAATCCTTGCAAGTATTCCGGCAGGCTGCCGCGGTCGGCGCCGGCATGGAACCAGGCTCCGAGGGCCTTTGGATCGCTCTTCGGCAATCCTTCGTAGCCAATCTCGGCGGCGAGTTCGAGGACGGTGGAGGGGCGTAGGCCGCCATCCAGGTGCTCGTGGAGCAGGACTTTGGGTGTGGCTTGAATCAGCTCGAAGCTGGGTCTTTGGGAATCTTCCATCGGGTGAATCTAGCTCCACTTGGCGCAATGTTCACGGGCAAAGCTCAGGGGTTGTTGTCATAAGTGAGGTCACAAGCGATTGCGAGGGGCGGAAGGGGGGCCTATCCTGCTGCCCCGAGACCCCTCCAACCCAGCTAGATCCTGTGACCGATCCGAACCAAAAAACCGTGCGCGTACGCATTGCACCCAGCCCCACCGGAACAATTCACCTGGGACTCGCGCGCACTTCACTCTTCAACTGGGCCTTCGCTCGCCATCACGGCGGCGTATTTATTCTGCGAATCGAGGACACGGATCATGAGCGATCCTTGGCGGAATCGGAGCAAGCGATCTTTGACGGATTGCGTTGGTTAGGGCTTGAGTGGGACGAGGGCCCCGAGGTCGGTGGCGAGTTTGGACCCTACAACCAGGCGCAGCGCATCGAAGGTCACATAAAGGTGGCGGGGGAGTTGCTCGCCAAGGGCGCTTGCTATCGCTGCTTCTGTACGCGCGAGCGCTTGGATGAAGTGCGTAGCGCTCAAGAGGCGCGCAAGGATACCCCACGCTACGACAAGCATTGCCGCGAGATTGATGCGGTGACTTCCCAAAGTCGTGCGGACGCTGGCGAGCCCTTCACCGTGCGTTTCAAAATTCCCGCGGGGAAGTCTGTTATCGACGACTTGGTACGTGGCGAGGTGACCTTTGACAACAGCGAGGTCGACGACTGGGTGATGGTGCGCCAGGGCGGCAACCCGACTTACAACTTCGTCGTCGTTTGTGACGACGCGGACATGCAGATCACTCACGTCTTCCGCGGGGAAGAGCACCTGGTCAACACGCCCAAGCAAACGCTGCTCTACGCAGCTCTTGGACTGCAGCCGCCGCGCTTTGCACACTTGCCGTTGATGACAGGCAAGGATGGCAAAAAGCTCTC
>JBLIOI010000225.1:0-3737 GCA_047639675.1 Planctomycetota bacterium
AAAGCACCGGAACGAAAATGAAGATCCCGTAGGCAAAGCTCCCGAGAACCAAGGGTCCCAATCCAAGAGCGGCCAGCATCACGCCTAGATACAAGACGAGATGCGTGATTCGTACACCGACGAGCGTAAGGTCGGAAATGGGCAAAGGCGCAAGTAGTTCGATGTCACTTGTATCCAACAAGATGCTGGAAAAATCGACAAGCAGAGGCATCAATAACATCACAAAGACCAAGGTCGTGAGCGTCGTCATGTACTCCATCGGACTGTCGACCACGAAGGCCAGGCAGCCGCCAATCACGCCGAGAACCATATAGAACACCACCATTAGCCCGAGGCCTATGGCGCCCATCTGCCACCCTCCTTCCCGTTTCGCGTGGCTGCGCTCATGTAGCACCAGTTTGCTGCGCAACAAGAGGCACAAGGCGTCGCTGTCCATCCCCAAGATGCGATAGAGCCAACCGAAACGGTTGGCTATCTCCATGAAGACGGCGATGTAGGTAGGCTCCCCGCGTCCGCGGGCGGCTGCGCGCAGCTCGGCCCGACTTAGCCTAGCTATCGAGGGCATCAAGCACCTGCGCAACACGCGCATCCGACGAACGCCTTCCCGTCAAAGAAGTGAACAGGCCTTCCAGGGATTCCTCCCCCTTGCGCTTGGCCAACTCCAGGAATGTTCCATCCGCAGCGACCAAGCCGTCATTTAGAATGACGATGCGATCGCAGACACGCTCGACGACATCCATTATGTGCGAGCAGTAAAAAATTGTGCGACCCCTGGAAGCCAAGGAGGTAATCAGATCTTTGAGGAAGATCGTCGACTCCACATCCAGGCCAGCCATGGGTTCATCTAGAAAGAGCACGTCAGGATCGTGCAGCAGTGCACAGCACAACATCACCTTCTGCCGCATCCCCTTCGAGAAGGTCATCAAGCGACTGTGCGCTCTCTCGAACAAGTCGAAGACCTGAAGCAGTTCGTGGGCCCGGTGTTCGATGAGCGCTTCTTCCATGCTGCGCAGGCGCCCGATTAGCTGCAAGTACTCCCACGCGGTCAACCCATCGTAAAGTATCGAGTGCTCAGGAACGTAGCCGATCCGTCGCTTGACCTCTTGGGGGTTTCCTTGAACGTCGATGCCTGCAACGGACACCTCTCCAGCGTAACCACCGAGCATTCCCGTAAGAATCTTGACGGTCGTCGTCTTTCCGGCGCCGTTACTTCCAATGTAGCCGAATATCGTTCCTGAACGTACTTCGAAATCGATGCCGCGCAAGACCTCCTTGCCTGGGAAGCTCTTGACCAGGCCCTTGCATAGAATTGCAGGGCCCGTGTAGATCTCACTCGTCGACGTCTCTTCGATCATTTCTCGTTCAACTCACTGTTCACAAGCTCATCCGCCGTTCCCGGAACTAGTGACGGCGTAGTTTCGAGGTTCACGTTACGCGCTGAGTACCAGCGAGATCCAGTAGTTGCTGTTCCATGGAACTCATCCAGCTCTCTTTGTCGCGTCCTAGAAGCGTCGCGGCGACCCTTCCATGGTCACACTCTCCGCTCTCGATGCGATCGAGCTGAATCGCGATTAACCGTGCGAGCTCTGGGGCTCCAGTATTTTGGCCGAAGACGGTTCCCTGCTCGGGATCGTTAATCAGTTCCTTGGCCCCCACAGCAGAACTAATCAAGACGGGTGTACCGCACGCCAATGCCTCTAGGACCACCAAGCCACAGGGATCGCGACGACTTGGCAAAATTAGCAAGTCGGAGCCGGCAGCCAGTAGAAGTGAATCTAGATGGCTAGCGATCTGAATACGATTCGATCCGGCAATGCTCTTGGAAGCAATCCGCGACCAGTGAGCAGCGTCCTTCGGCCCAGCAACGACGAGGCGCCAAGGACGATCTTGCAATAGACTAAGTGCCTCGAGCAGGAGGGGCAGTCCCTTCAGTTTCGCATTTCGTCCAACGAAAGTCAGAACGGGTTCGTTCTCCAAAGCCCCGGCCATCGTGCGCAACTCTCGACGCGCATCTGGCCGTGCCTCAAGTTTGAAGTGCGCGGTATCGACGCCATTTGGAATCAATGTAAGACGCGCTGCACTCTTCGGGTATGCGCTCAGAAACTCTTGCCGCACCATTTCGGAAACGCAAACCACACAGCGTGCGCCAGCTCCCTCAAGAGCAGCGCGTTCAAGTTCGAGGAAGGTTCGGTGACGCCCACTGGCCCGCTTTCCCAAGGATCTCAAAGTAGCCAAGTGCGCGCCGCCGTGAGGCCAGTACAAATCAACCTCGGATAGGTGCCGCACGCCGACGGTCAACTTGCAGCCTGCTGCCGCAGCAGCTGTGGTCATCGCATGGGCCAATCGTCGTTCTCGAACCGAGCGCGTCAAGCCCCGCGCTCGCACTGGCACAAAAGTCCCTGGTGCCGCAACGCTCTGTGGCGGTCCTTCCAATCCGAAAGCGAAGACTTCATATCCCCGCCGCTCTAGCCAGGCCGCAAACGCGCACAGAGCTTGTTCGGCTCCGCCGCGTTGCGGATTCCAGCGGTCGATTAGAAAACCAACGCGCAGAGGAGAGTCAGTTACTGGAGACGCCATGGGCGCAACACTCTACCTCATGTCACGTCGAGCCCTACAAACTGTGCAAGATACGCAAGTAAGTCGCGTGCCGCGCAGCGCTGATCTCGCCGGTTGATATTGCCGCTCGAACACCGCAATCAGGCTCGTGCTCGTGACGGAAATCGCGGAAGCGGCAGTTTTCTCTGGCCTCCTCGAAGTCGCTGAAATAGCTCGCAAGCCCCCTTGGAGCGACTTCCCAGAGGCCCAGGCTCCGAATTCCAGGTGTGTCAATCAAGCGCGGACCGGAATCCGACTCCACCAAGCTTGAGGAGCTCGTCGTGTGACGACCCTTGCCATCGAACTCTCGCCCGCTCCCCGTGTCACGCGTAACACGGGGACAAACCGCGTTCGATAGCAATCAAAAATCGATCCACCAGTGCAGCACGCAATTGGGGCCGCCGAATCGACGTAATGATCACCGCCACATCAACGTTGGCTGCAACCACCAGCTCAACATGGGCGTTGTGTGGATCTGGACGACGAATCACCGTGTGCCGTTCGCCAAGAGCAACGAGTCGCGAACGCTCCTCGCTAATCCGCGAACAGAGCACTTTATCGCCGACCACGGCGCGCAGCGAGTCCATCGAGAGCTCGACCTCGCACTCACTGCCATCATCGTTTCGCAGCCAAATTCGATCCCGACTGACACTGACGACCCAGCCAGAATGAGAAGCCTCTTGGGCTTCAGCTTCCTCCCTCAGACATTTGAGTGCAGCAGCATTTCTCACCTTGTCCAGGTCAAGCTGCGCCTGTGGCTTCATGTTCTCGCAGTCATGGAAATCCTCCTCGTAATCTTCTTCGTAGGCCCTTTTTCGTACGGGCTTGGCGCTCTTGCCTTGCTTTTGCGCTTAGAGTTTTCGCCCAACGATTGGCTTTCTTCGCGGCTACGGACCTTCTTTTTCTTACGCAGATCCGAAGCCTTAATCGATCGTTTGTAGTTCTCGTCCAATGGAAATCAGTGGGCTCGTGATTGAGTCTTGGTGCGCAACGGGTCAGTAAAAGCCATTCATGAACCGGGCGGCATCCTTGAATTTGTGCACAACGCGCCCGCAGCGCATCTCAAGTGTTAAGCTCTTGCGCGTGACCGAAAGCCCGAAAGAGAACGCGCACGCCAGCTCGCGGCCGCGGAATATGCGCAA
>JBLIOI010000226.1:0-3653 GCA_047639675.1 Planctomycetota bacterium
GACTTGAACTCAGCGGAGCCTACTAGACGGCTCTACTTCAACTGCTCCCAGTACTCAGCGGGCATATCGTGCGCGATCTTCAGCGCACCATTCGCCCCACCGTACATGGGCTCCTCAACGCGGATCACATGTCCACTGCCGAGAATGCGGTTCATTTCCGCCTCGATGGCCTTGTCGAGGCCCTTGATCTGGCTACCACCGCCAGCGAGCAGGACGCGGTCTTTCAGCTTGTGCTGGAACTCCGGGTCGAAGGAGCCGATCAGCTCGCCCAGACCTTTGACGATTGGGTTGATGATCACCTGGCAGGCTTCGCGAATCTCGTTGGTGATATCAAAGGGAGTAGGCTTGCCGTTGACCGGCAATTCGACCACGGCTGAGTCGAGCAACTCGCCGACGGCACCGTACTTTTCTTTGATGCTCTTGATCATGTGCATCGAGAATTGAGCTTCGGGATAGCGCTCTTCGAGAAGGCGCCAAAGCTCCTTGTCGATGGTGTCACCCGCAAAGTTCAAGGTGACTTGGTCCGACTCATCGGGCATCGTACCGTGCATTCGGCAGAGGTCCGTGGTGCCTGCACCGATGTCGATCACGAGCACATCGTCGAGCATCTCGAGGCCGTAGGCCACAGAGAAGGGCTCCGAGCACAACATGACCGAGTCAACAGTTTGGCGCGCGGCGTCAATGATTGCTTCACGATTGTTAATGGAAGCTTCTGCAGGGCAGCCAATCACCGCATAGACCAGCTCGTCTTTGCGCGGCTTCGACAGGCGAATAATCTCACCGATGAGGTCCTTGGCGGCGCGCAGGTTGCCCTCGTAGTCGTCGCCTTCGTCGCTGCCTTCTTGGCTACACTTCAGGACGCCCTCGCCGAGCGGACGGTAGAGGTTCAGTGAGAGTCGCTTTTCGATGGCCTCACTTCCGAACAATACATCCTTCTTGAGCAGCTTCTTGGCGACCACGTCCTTCGGGTAACCCACGAAGGATGCAACCGTCTCACGGACGCCATTGCTGGCGGTGACAGATGTACGTGATGTGCCCAGGTCGATCCCCAGGTACAGAACGCCGTCCTTCTTCTCCATGTTCACTTCAAAGCTCTCCGTGCTCGTGCCGGTGGCTGTCGTAGTGGAGCTACTGCTCTCTTTATTTGTTGCGGTTTCAGTGCTATCCGAGTTGAGGGTCGGTTCGCCGGGGGTGTCGAAGTTCACTTCTTCGATGTCGTTGTAATCGCTCATATCTTCGTTCAAGTTTGCCCTAGGTCCCTGGTAACGATGTGTGGCCCTGGATGGCGCACACGTTCGTGAATCAATAAAGTGGTCGTGTTTATCTCAGCCGGCTTCTGCGTGTCCTTTTTGCAGTTCAAGGTTCGCAGCAAAGATGCTGGACATTAGCTCCTTCTTGGTTTCGAAGCCCTCGTCCTTGGACGAGAGGCCTTGTACAGATCGATAAACCGAACCGACACCGAGGTCGATGTTCTTGGCAGCGGCCATGCGCTTCAATTCGACTTCTGTGAGTGAGAGCGAGCTGGTCAGCTTGGCGATGCGGCGCTCGAAGTTTTCTACTTCGGTCCGGTGATCCGTGAGTTGCGCTTCGATTGACTTGTCTCGTTCACCTTGCAGCGAGCCGAGTGCTAGCTCTGTGATCTTCGCGCGAATCGCTTCGGCATCTATCTCGGCGCCACCGCCAGCGAAGATTTCCGCGATCCGAGCTGTTAGCTTTTGGTCATGGATCTGGCCGCTCTCGCGCGATTCGCGTGTCAGCTCTTCCTCGCGCCGTTGGACTTCCTCGTGGGATTGCTTGAGTTTCTCAAGCATCGTGTCCAGTTCGGCAGCCGCTGCCTTACGAGCGACCTCGATACGCTTCTTGTCCTCGCGAACTTCGCGCAAGAAGGCGTCCTTGGGCATGCCACGCACGGACTTCGAGTTTGCCTTCAAGCGCTTCATCAGCTCGGCGCCGATGGCCTTGACCGCGCCTTCGAGTTGCGCTTCTGAAACGACAAATTGATTGGAGAGTCCGCGTCTGACGGCTTCGGCCACGGCACGCGTGATCTGTGAGCTACCGACGAGATTTAGCTTGCGGACGTGCTCTTTCACATCCGGCGCAGCCAAGGCATCCGCCGGCTGTTTCGTCTGTGAGGAATCTTGAGCCCGCTCCTCTCCTTTGGGTGAGGGGGCCTTTGGATTCAAGGTTTCGTCGTTATTGCTGTTCCCGTGCATCGATAGTGGGGTGCGAGCGGAGAGCTCCATCGTGGCCGTTGGCCAGTGGCCAGTGGCCGCTGGGCGCGGAAGCTGAATAGCGAGCTGCCTCCGGAGGCTTTGCCCCGTATCGGGTAGGCTGGCCTTGGCGCTTTAACCCCAACCCGATTTCCCTTCTCCTTCGGACGCTTTTTGATGGGCCAGCCTAGTTAGGCGGGCTCGAGAGTGACCTTGAGCGGGTAGTTGGGCCGGGCGGCGCTGATGACCTGCTCTTTCTTTAGCTCAGCAATCTCCAGGGGATAGACCCCTGCCAAACCAATTCCGCGGTTGTGGATGGCCATCATGATCTGAAATGCGGCCTGGGGCTGGTGCCCAAAAAAGCGCATCAGGACCGCCGTGACGAAATCCATCGGCGTTCTCTCATCGTTGTGGAAGAGCACCTTCCACATCGGGGCATGGGCGGTTCTTACTTCTTCCTCGACAACATCGACCGTCTCTATTTCCGTGCTGATCACAGTCCTAACTTAGCTTTCCCGGGAACCGGGGTCCGCTCTGTTTCCCGCCGAAACCAAAGGTAAACTGCTCCCCATGAGTTCTTGGATGGATATGCAGGCGATGTCGGAATCGCAGGAAGATACGCCGAGTGGAGGATTGAACCTCTTAGAAGGCCTCAATCAAGCCCAGAGCGAGGGGGTCAGGCACCAGGAAGGACCTTTGTTGATCCTGGCCGGCCCAGGATCGGGCAAGACGCGGGTGGTAACACATCGGATCGCACACCTGATCACCGAGTGTGGGGTGCGCCCAGACGAGATTCTGGCGATTACTTTTACGAATAAAGCTGCCAAGGAGATGCGCGAGCGGGTCGAGCGCTTGCTTCCCGAGACGCGGGGCTTGTGGGTCAGCACCTTCCACGCCATGTGCGCGCGTATGCTTCGTCAAGAGATCGAAGTGCTCGGAGACTGGACGCGAGATTTTTCTATCTACGACACCGCGGATCGCAATCAGCTGCTGAAGACGCTGATCAAGCAGTCGAACTTCGACACGACTCAGTTTAGGCCAGCGATGGTCGGCTCGTGGATCAGCGAGTGGAAGAACACGCGCAGCGGGGAACGCCCGACGGCGGACGGTGGAATGGAGGAGGAAGTCTTGGCGACGATCTTCGCCAAGTATCAGGAGGCCTTGCGAATCGGCAACGCACTGGACTTCGACGACTTGCTGCTCAAGGTCTTGGCGATCTTCGAGGGCCATCCCGGCGTGCGCGATTCCTATGCGCGACGTTTTCGCTATGTGATGGTTGATGAGTACCAAGACACCAACCGTGTGCAGTACATGTTGACCCGTCACCTCTCGAGCTTTCACAACAACCTCGCCGTGTGTGGCGATCCCGACCAGTCGATTTACGCATGGCGCGGAGCTGACATCCGCAACATCCTCGACTTCGAGAAGGACGCGGCCAACCCG
>JBLIOI010000227.1:0-3633 GCA_047639675.1 Planctomycetota bacterium
CTCCTCCTCGAGAGCCAGAACTTCAGCCTGGATCGTATCGCGGTCTGCCTGAGCGAGAGTACCGTTAGATGACTGCATAGCCAACTCGCGCATACGGCCCAGGATGTTTCCCACTTCGCCCAACGCGCCTTCGGCGGTTTGGCTCATGGAAAGACCATCGTTTGCGTTGCGTCCGGCCACACCGAACGAACGAATTTGAGAACGCATTTTCTCGGAAATACCGAGGCCTGCGGCATCATCGGATGCGTTTGCGATACGCAAACCCGACGACAAGCGAGAGAAGTTGCCTTGGAGGCGGTTAGTCACGTTGGATAGGTTGCGCTGGGCACCCATCGAAGCGATGTTGGTATTGACACGAAGTCCCATTAAGTCTTTTTCCTTGGATGGAGTAGAACTGACACGAACGAAAAACCTGAAACTCTTAGATCCTCCACGATCCCCTTCAGTGCCGTAATGCCTCGTCCGTACTGGGCATCGGGCCGTCCGAAGAGTTAAGTGGTTTCAGATGGTATATCCTCGATTCATTGCCCCTGGCGAAGCGGGCGGAATCAAGGGTTGTAAGGTTTGAAAAGAGCGGCCAGGGCGAGCGCGAGAAGATGGGGAGGACCGCCGTAAGACGGCCCCCCCCCTCAGCGATCGGCACTAGAGGCCGTTTTCAGTGCCTAACCCTGCAGTAGGGATAGAGCGATCTGGGGTTGCGTGTTCGCCTGTTGAAGGATCGAACTCGCGGCTTGCTGCATAATCGAGTTGCGGGTCAGGTCAGCGGACTCGGAAGCGATGTCCACGTCGCGGATGCGGCTCTCGGCAGCGGATAGGTTCTCGCGCGCATTCAAGATGCTTCGCAAGGTGCTTTGCATTCTGTTCTGCTGAGCACCCAAGTCACCACGACTCGTGTTCGTG
Organism: Planctomycetota bacterium; assembly: GCA_047639675.1. Classification (GTDB taxonomy): domain Bacteria; phylum Planctomycetota; class UBA1135; order UBA1135; genus JABACD01. The sequence goes on from JBLIOI010000227.1 coordinate 901, forward strand.
AAAGTGATTGCCGTATCGAGGCGAGCAAGAGCGTCGGTTGCATTGGTTGTATCGGTCACATCAAGTGACGCAATGTTCAAGCCAGCTGCATTGCCGGTACTCATGTCTCCCAGGTTGACATCAATGGTCTCGCCAGCATTCAAGCCGATTTGCATCGTCACCGTCGCTGAGGAACCATCAAGCAAGTTGATGTTGTTGAATTCCGTTTGACCGGCGATCCGGCCGATTTCGCTCGTCATTGCCTGGAATTCAGAGTCGATTGTTGTGCGGTCCTCAACCGAGAGGGTTCCGTTGCTCGACTGCATCGCAAGTTCGCGCATTCTGCCCAAGATGTTACTGACTTCGCCCAGAGCGCCTTCAGCAGTTTGGGACAGTGAAATGCCGTCTTGAGCATTCCGGGAAGCCACCGTGAAGGAGCGGATCTGAGACCGCATCTTCTCGGAGATGGCTAAGCCAGCGGCATCATCTGCTGCGGATGCGATGCGCAAGCCAGAGGCGAGGCGCGAGTAGTTCCCTTGCAAACGGTTGGTCACTTGTGACATGTGCCGTTGGGCTGTAAGGGATGCGATGTTGGTGTTGACTCTAAGGCCCATTGTGGTTCCTCGTTAGTTTCTAGGTTTGTTGCTGAGTGAGTTGCGATTGCTCGCTCCTCGGTGTGCTAAGCAGGTCAGAAACCCGCTCGGTACGAATGAGTTCTCGGTGGGTTCGCCGGTTAGTTGAGCGCGAGAACTGTGAATTGCTGAGACAGCGCGTAACGGGCCTCCCCACGAGACGATTGCGCCCCAGGGTGATGCAGTTAGCGGGCAAATGCGGAAATGAGTTCCCGATTGGGAGGTCTTGGCCCACACGCCCTTCTCTGGAAAATTCTCCCTGGAGTCTGGTAGATGCCAATGAATACACTTCGCCCATGGCAGCTTTGGTGCTCATTGCCGACGACGAAGACGGCGTACGCTTTGGATTGGTGGCCCTATGCCAGCAAGCGGGCTACCGAACCATCGAAGCCGCCAGCGGGCGCGAGGTCCTCGAACAGGTCGCCACTCATCAGCCCGACCTGGTCCTGCTCGACCTAAATATGCCCCACGGATCTGGGTTGGACATTCTGCCCCAGCTGGTCGAGCCCGCAGATGCCCCTTCGGTGGTCATTCTGACCGGATTTGCCGATGTCGGCACCGCCGTGCAGGCCATGCGCTTGGGCGCCGACAATCTCCTCGAAAAACCCGTTTCCAGCGATGATCTGCGCGAGGTCATCGACCGCATCCTGGTCGGTCGCTGTATTAAGGACGAGCGCGACCTGCTCTTGAGGGAGGTCTCCGAGCTACGCCCCAGCGAGGTCATCGGTCACTCTCCGGCCATGCGCCGCGTCTTCGAACACGTGGAACGCCTGGCTAAAGCCCCCAGCACCACGGTTTTGATCACCGGAGAGTCCGGAGTCGGTAAGGAACTTATCGCGCGCGCCGTGCACGACCGCTCCAACCGAGCCGAACAGCCTTTTGTGGCCATCAACTGCGCCGCCCTAGCTGAAAACCTGCTCGAAGCGGAGCTCTTTGGCTATGAGCCCGGTGCTTTCACCGGTGGCAACCCCAAGGGCCACAAGGGCCTGATCGCCAGTGCAGGGCACGGAACCGTCTTCCTGGACGAGATCGGTGAACTGGCCGCGCCCCTGCAGGCCAAGCTATTGCGCCTACTCCAGGAGCGCACCTACCGCCGGGTGGGTGGCAACAGCGATCAAATCATGCAAGCGCGCATCGTGGCGGCCACCAACCGGGACCTGGTCACCATGGCCGAGGAGGGTTCATTCCGCGAGGACCTGTACTACCGCCTCAACGTGCTCTCAATCATTGTCCCGCCCCTTCGCCAGCGTCCGGAGGACATCGCCCCCCTGGCCGTACACTTCCTGGCCGCCTTCGGCGAGCAGCTGGCCCGCACCTTCTCAGGCTTTAGCGAAGGCGCCATGGATCGCCTGCGCGGCTACAATTGGCCCGGCAACGTGCGCGAGCTGCGCAATACGGTCGAAAGAGCCGCCCTATTCGCCACCGGCGGCATGATCCCCGCAGATCAGATCGAGCTCGAATCGCGTCCGGCCCCGTCCGACCCCGCCCACGGCACTCTCTTGCCCATGCCCAGCAACAAGATCAAGGACATGGAGCGCTTCCTGATCGAGAAGGTAATCAACGACTGCGACGGCAATCGCAGCCTGGCCGCCAGGGAACTCGGTATCAACCGCACCACGCTCTACAACAAGCTACGCGAATACGGGCAAGCGACGGAGTAGCGCGGGGCTACGCCTCACCCAAACTAGCTTCGATGGCTCTCATGTAGCGTTCCTGGCGCCGAGTTCCGGCCTTAGCGTCCGCGTGCTTAAGCGCCAACGCTGCCAAATCCACCGATTCATAGAGATCGTTGAGCAGGGTCGCAATCTTGAGCAGCTGCGAAACGGGCAGATTCGCGAAGTCCGTGAACCGGCGCACGTACACCGCGTCCGACCAAAGTTCCTGGCTCAAACCCGCATAGGGATCCTCGTTGATCATCATGGGCTTGAAAACTCGGCTGTGGATGGGCAGGAAGCGGTGGAAGAAAAAACCTGCTCTTCGCAGGGCTTGGTCTAGCTCAGCAAACAGCGGCTGCTCCCTGTAGAAAGGGACAAACTGCACCTCGGTGTGCACCACGCTCATCCCTTGCAGGACGTCCCCCCCGCCCTCGAAGACCGCTCGCTCGCCCCCCGGAACGTCGATG
>JBLIOI010000228.1:0-3542 GCA_047639675.1 Planctomycetota bacterium
AGGTCGCGTTCTCCTCCACGAGTAGCGTGAAGCGTCCATCTTTATCCGGAAAGTCGGAGCGTGAGCCGCCGCCCTCCTGTTCTCCGTGGGCCCAAAGCCAAGTGAACATCGGCTCGTCGTTTGCATTGACGATAACTCCTCGGATGCTGGGTTGTTCGGGGACGACTAGATCTAGCAGAAGGTGATCTCCAGGACTGGTGAAGACTCTCTGCTGAACCGAACCGAAATCACTTTTGTAAGCGATCACGAGTGCTTCTCCTGGGGGCAAGCCGGCTAAGGAATAGTGGCCCGTTTCATCGGCTTTGGACATGATGCGTGGGAAGCCTGCGAGCGCATCATAGCCAACGTCAGCAGAAATGATGGGAGCACCGTTCTCGTGGGCGATCGTGCCAGAAACGGTGGCCTCCTCAAATAGAGTCAACTGCACGGGGTTTGCTTGGTCTTGCAAAACTTCAACTTGCGCTTGGCCCCAACCGAAGCCTGCCTTGTGCGCGGTGACTTTGATGCTGCCGACGGGAACTGAGTGCAATGTGGACACTCCACGCGCATCTGTTTTCTCCAGGGTCACTGGTGCGAAGATGCTGAAGAGCCCCTCATCGAGCGGGTCAAAGTTGTCGCTATCCTCGTTGCTAAGGCGCAGTTCGACATTACCCAGAGGATGACCAGCGCCGTCGATTGCTTTCACTACAATCCGCCCCCCGGGCGCCTCGAGCACAAGGGTCATCTCGACAGTCGTCTCGGAATCCGTGGGCGGTATCTGTTGGTGGCGAAGGGCGTAGCCTGGGGCGGAAGCGGCGATAGCGCTATGTTGACGAACGGAGATGAGCGTGAAGTGCCCGCTCTCGTCCGCTCTCTTGATCTTGTAGCCAGCAAGCCAAATGTACGCATGCGGTACTGGCAAGCCGTTGGGGTCAAGAACCGTTCCCTCGACGTCTATGCCACCATGCTCAGTCAAGACCATGTGTACCAAAGCGGACTTGCGAACCCATACCTTTTCAGAATGCGTGCGCAAACTACGGACGCTCGCACTGCCGATCGGGACGTCCTCGAATAAGGCGACACCCTTCGCATTGGTGGTCGCCATGAATTCCGGAGTCCCGACGGATCGCGAGTCACGAGTTTCCAGAAGGCAGATCTCCCCAACGATCACTCGTCCCGAGCCATCTTGAACACGCACTTGCACATTCCCGACAGGGCCAGAGGGCTCCGGGGCGAGCGAGAGTGGAATGCTCGTCCTCGTGGAAGCCGCAAAAGGCTTTGCTCTCTCGCCGCCCTGTGCAGGTGGCTGCGACCTTGGTAACTCCGTCGCGGCGAGTTGACAATCTACAAGCCGTGCGCTGGGAACTTCCGCCTCAGAAATAAGAGCATCGCTTGCGATCCAACGAAGTCCAGCGAAGGAAGCGAAGAGAACCAAGGCAGCCGCGCTTAGCTTCTTCATGAAGACCGCCTGTGCAAGCGGCGCAAGTACCCAAAGGCAGTAGCCCTTGACAGCCACTAGTTTCGAAAGCGGATTGACGCTCGCTTTCACTAACAACGCCTCGCGTCCCAGCGCCAAACCGCGTGGTAGCCCGAGTGCTAGAAGAGTCGATGCGACAAGCCCCGCAGGCAAGACCTCGCGCATCCTTTCCATGCCCCGCGCAAGCTGCGAACGCACAGTACCTGCAGGCCGTCCCAGGGCTTCCGCGATTTGTACTGCGCTCAAGTTGTGACGCAAGCGCAGCGTCAAGACGCTGCGTTGCTCTTCCGGCAAGCTAGCCAAGGCTACCTCAAGCTGCTGTTCGAGTTCCGCAGCTTCAGCCGCCTCTTCGGGCGGGTCGACTACGCGTGAGAGGAGCACCGCGGGATCCGCTTGCCGTGCGGCGCTGCGTTTCTCGTTCTTGGCGTGATGCGCCAAAATTCCGAGTAGCCAAGGCGTGACGCGTTGCCCGCGCTTGAAGCCCGAGGTGCGCTCAATCGCCGTGACGAAAGTGCGCTGTACTAAATCCTCAGCGTCCAACGCGCCACCCGCCAAGTGTTTGGCAACCTCCAATAGCTCCGGCGCGACGATGTCGTAGACCGCGCCCAAGGCTCGCGGACTACCCGTCAGGCAGAACTTCTCAAACTGTCGATCCTCTCTGCTCTTCATACCCGTACTTGTCGCGGGCATGTCCATTGACTCCGAGAGTTTCTGAACTATTCGTCCGTGTTCCAATTGGCACGATACACGCGCAGGGCATTCTCGCCCAAGATTCCGCGGATCTCCTCGTAGGTCCAGTCGTACTCTTCCTCAAGAAAACGGACGATGCCCCAAATAGTGCCGGGGACGGCTACGACGGGCAGTTCCTTGCCATAGCCAATGTAGTCCGGCCAGGCATCCTCACTGCCCGCTTCCAACACCATGGCGGCTTTCAGGTCGCGAACAAAGTCCGAAGCGAAGGCTACGTGCTCAGCTCCAACTAACAACTTCAGGTAGTTGGCGTGATCCGCGATCATCTGGGGAGATATGTCCCTTGCGCCCTCGGATAAGAAGCCACCAATTCCGCTGATGGCGATGACGCCGCCGGTCTCCGCCACGGCTTTGATGGCTTCATCCGAAGCATTGCGCTGGATGTTGTAGAAGCCCTTCGGAAGAGAGTGCGACATCACGATGGGTTTCTTCGAAATCGCCGCGACGTCAATCGCTGCTTGATCACTGGCGTGACTGCAATCGATGATCATCCCAACGCGGTTCATCTCGGCCACCATTCTCTTTCCGAGAGAACTTAAACCTGTGTCGCGCTTCGGGTCGACGTTGGAGCCTTCGGCCATGAAGTTGAGCTCGTCATAAGTGAGGCCAATTTGACGTACGCCCAACTTGTAGTAGACCTCGATCATGTCGAGGTTTCGGCCCAACGCATTCGATCCTTGGAAGTTGAAACTTACCGCGAGCTTCCCATCTTGCTTGGCCTGCAGGATGTCTTTGGAAGTGTCGATCAGAACGTACTTGTCCGGGTGAGCGAGCCAATGCTTGCGGCCCTTCGCAATCTTTGAGATGACGATCGTCGGATCGATCCACTGGTCGGCACAGCAACTGTAGGAGACGTAATTGAATCCCCAGTCGATCGACATGGCGGCCGTCTCTTCAAAACCCTTGATGGTCGGGTCGACATAGCTCTGCGGTGAGCCAGGAATCAGCATGTCCACGATGACTGCGTTCGCGTAGAACTTCTGAATCATTCGCGCTGCCTTTAGTTCCTCTTTACTGCGTGCATCGCGTTGAACCTCATTTTGAGTAACAGACGAAGCTAGAGCCGGGAGAAAGAAAAGGCTAGCGAGTGCTATGAGTTTCTTCATAGGGGGGGGGATCTAAACGTGACGGCAAATCAAAATCGAGGTCCACTCGTGGTATTCGTGAAGCGCCAGCCATTCTACATGATTTTGGCAATGTAGACTGGCTGTAAGCGTCGCGTGACGCCCACCTTGACACGCTCCAGCGCCTAAGCCTGGTTCTGATCCACGAGCAGCAGGTCGAGGATGTCGTTACGACGCCCCAAGACCTCCGCCTCGAAGTGCTTCTTCCATTC
>JBLIOI010000229.1:0-3464 GCA_047639675.1 Planctomycetota bacterium
TTTTGAACTCGAAGCTCCCGGCGCATCCAACGCCAAGCCGCAAAACCAGTCGAGCGCCGTCGACCCGAACATCAGCAATACAAACCACGGGTTCGCCCATGCGTAGAACGCGTAGCTGATCAGCGCAAAGAACCCATTCCGTGCTCTCTGCGGCAGTGCGTAGTAGCAAAGCAGCGCAACTGGCAAAAAGTAGAAGAGGAAGACTTGGGAGCTGAAGACCATAGTTGCGCGGGATACTAACAAATCTCAACCGCCGTCCAGCGACTAGCATTACCCCAGCAATATCGATGATCGCATCCCGCGATCGAATCTGACCGATATGATGAGTGCTCTACGCCCGCTCTTCCTGTTCCTTGCCACCCCGATCTCATCTTCCTGCGGAGTCATGCGCATCGCCCCCACTCTTCTCGCTGCTTCCCTGGCCGCCTCCACTCTCTATTCCCAGCCCCAAGCCGAAAGCTTCAAACTGGTGGCTTCAGATGCTCAAGCTGGAGACGAGTTCGGCAGATCTGTAGCCGTAAGTGCAAACCGAGTAGTCGTTGGTAGCTGGCATGATGGGGACAGCGGCTCGAACTCGGGCTCCGTCTATGTCTACGATGCGCAAACAGGCGCTGAGACAGCGAAGCTCATAGCAAGCGATGGAGAGGCCTTTGACACTTTCGGGTTCTCCGTCGACATCGATGGCGACACGCTTATCGCGGGGGCGCCGTTCTCTGTATTTGGTGCTGCATATGTATTTGTACGCAGCGGATCGAGCTGGATAGAACAGGTGAAGCTGCGACCTGGCGATGCTGCCGTCTTTGACAACTTCGGCTATTCCGTTTCAATAGATGGCGGGACTGCCATCGTCGGCTCATTTCGTGATGACGACATTTTCAGTGGGTCGGGCTCCGCCCATGTCTATGTGCGCAACGGAGGCAGTTGGGCCCATCAAGCCAAACTCATGGCGTCCAATCCCGAAGGAGGCGCTTGGTTCGGTACTTCAGTTAGCATTTGCGGCGATACAGTGGTGATTGGCTCGCCCTTCGCCGACGGACTCGCGGGTATAGATCTGGGATCGGCCTACATATTTGTGCGCAACGCGGGAGCATGGACTCAACAAGCTGAACTCATTCCAGACAGCGCATTATCAGGAGATTTCGTCGGGTATTCAGTTTCAATCAGTGGCGAAACGGTTGTCCTCGGCGCACTGCTTGCGAACGAAACAGGAAACGATTCGGGTGCAGCGCACGTCTTTGTACGCAACGGAACAACTTGGACCGAGCAGGCAAAACTACTTCCCTCAGATCCTTCGCCGGAGGATCACTTTGGAGTTTCTGTCGCCATCGAAGATGACACCATTCTGGTCGGCTCGCACTGGGACAACAACAACGGCAGCGATTCAGGATCTGTCTATCTCTTCACTCGCAGCGGAACGACCTGGCAAGAAGAGGCGAAATTGCTAGCCAGCGACGGCACCGCGGCAGACGACTTCGGCTTCTCTGTTGCCCTGGAAGCGAACACCGCAGTCGTAGGCGCCGATTTAAGCGACGGCACCAATTTTGACTGCGGCTCCGCTTACCTCTTCAATCTCTCGTCAAGCGGCTCGCCCTATTGCTTTGGCGACGGCTCTGGAAGGCCGTGTCCCTGCGGAGCGAACGCCGGCACCGGCCAAGGCTGCACGAATACCGGCGGTAGTGGCGCAACTCTCGCTGCCTTCGGGAATCCGAGTCTCTCGAACGACTCCTTTCAATTGCACGTTGCAGGCTTGCCGGGAAGTAACCCGGGGCTTATTTTGCGCGGCATGGACGAGACAGCGGCCGGGCTCGGCAACTTGGCCGGAGACGGCCTCTTGTGCACAACAGGGCAAATAGCGCGCTCCCAGGTCCAACTCTCGCTCTCTGGCAGCATGACCTTCAGCGACTTTCAAGGCCAACCCTTCGGCGCATCAAGCTACGGGGCGGGAATCTTGACTCACTACCAACTCTGGTATCGAGACCCGGCGAACACCTGCTCCGGTTCGGGTTTCAACTTCTCTAATGCCTGGGCGGTGACCTGGCTACTCTAGCCAAGACTGCCCCTTTCGGGGGTCTATGAAGATCGTCACCAAGTTCCCGCCCCAACACTTGCCGCAGCCCGCCAACAACGCACAATCCTGGGCCAGTGAAGATCCTCTTCCTCTCACAGCGGGTTCCCTATCCCCCCAATCGCGGCGACAAGATAACGACTTGGCGCTTAGTCGAACGCTTCAAGCGCACTCATGAGGTGCGTTGTGTAGCTTTTGCGCACGACAAGGCGGACTTCAAAGCCGCCGAGCAGTTGTGTGAGATGGGGATCGAGACGACGCCGATTGCGCACAACGACAAGCTCAAACGTCTGACGTCCTTGCCGCTATTCTTGACCAAGAAGCCGCTGACACTGGGCGTCTATGGCTCGAAGGCCTTGCAGCAGAAAGTCGATGAGTTGGCGGACTGGGCGGACATGGCTTACGCCTACTCATCATCAATGGGTGCCTTCCTCGAACCACACAGTCAGATTCCGCGTGTGATGCACCTGGGCGAGCTCGACTCGGACAAGTGGCGTCAATACTCGGAGGGTGCGGGGCTAGTGATGAGTTGGGTGTACCGGCGCGAGTGGCAGACGCTCGCGGAGTTCGAACGACGCATCGCGAATAGCTTCACCGAAAACGTTCTCTGTACCCCATTGGAGCAACGCATCTTCCAGGAACAGATGCCCGGAGCAACTTCGACCGTCCTGCGCAACGGCGTCGACCTCGAAGCCTTTAAGCCAGCACCTGAACTGCGCGAAACAGGAAACCTCGTATTCACCGGCGTGATGAACTATCACCCGAATGTCGACGGTTGCTTGTGGTTCGCGAAGGAAATCCTGCCGCGCATTCGCAAACGGCACCCGCAGGCGCGCTTCACCATTATTGGCTCACACCCCACGCCAGAGATTCTGGCTCTCGACAAGCAACCGGGCATCAAGGTCACCGGATTCGTCGATAGCGTCACGGAATGGGTGCAGCGCGGCGCAGTCGCCGTGGCTCCCCTGCGCATCGCGCGTGGCATTCAGAATAAGGTGCTCGAAGCGATGGCTTGCGGACTGCCCGTTGTCGGTACGACTTCCGCTACTCAAGGCGTCGAAGGAACGCACAAACGCGACTACCTCGTCGCCGATGACGTCACGGCCTTTGCTGATGACGTTTGCAAATTACTCGACGACCCAAAGGGCGCCCACGAACTCGGCATGGCCGCGCGCGACTTCGTCGAACAGAACTACAACTGGGAAACCGTTTTCACCCACCTGGACGACATCGTCGCAAAATGCGCCGACGCCCGGAACAACACCCCATAGAAGAAACGAGCTATGAGTCACGAGAAGATCGCTGCCACATTTGATGAATGGGCAACCAATGGACGCGGTGAGCGCATGCAAGATGGCCACGGTGACGTCGTGGCACAGGTCATTGAGAAGCTAAACGT
>JBLIOI010000230.1:0-3373 GCA_047639675.1 Planctomycetota bacterium
GCGGTTTCTCAGCAGCCTGCTATTTATTGGCAGTCTTGGTGCGCTAGCCGACGCTCAGTGCGAGGCCTGGGGACCCTTAGGGCAAGCCCCGGGGCGCGTAGAATCCTTGGCGGTTTATGACGAGGGCGCGGGACCGATGCTCTTCGCGGGCGGCGACCTGACCATCGGCGGCAATTTCCCTGCGGAGAATGTGGCTCGTTGGGACGGGAGCCAATGGTCTTCTGTCGGTGGCGGTTTGGGCGGAGGTGCATCCAACTCCGTCCTGGCGTTGGAGATCTTCGATGATGGGACGGGACCCGCGCTCTACGCCGGCGGAGCATTCAAGGTGATGGACGGAGCTCCCGCAAATCGAATCGCTAGGTGGGATGGCGTGAGCTGGTCTTCGCTTGGGCAAGGGATCGGCTTGACTTTTCCAGACAGGGTCTTCGATCTAAAGGCCTTCGATGACGGCACAGGACTAGCTTTGTACGCGACTTGGCTGTTCACCTCGGTCAGCGGTCTGACGGTTCCAGGAATCGCACGCTGGAATGGGACAGCTTGGTCGGCAGTGGGGACGGGCGGGCAATCAGGGCTTGCCCTTGAGATCTATGATGACGGCAGCGGACCGGCTCTCTTTGTGGGAGGCGACGCGCTCTAGAAGTGGGATGGTAGCTCGTGGTCAACCGTCACAAGCTTAACGGGTAATCCAACGCAAACCGGCGTTCGCGGTGTCATGGCCCTAGCGACCTACGACGATGGAAATGGAGAGAAGCTCTACATGGCCGGCGGTTTCTCCGCGGTTGGATCTCTGACTGCTGGAAACATTGCGAGTTGGAATGGCAGCCGTTGGTCGGCGCTTGGGTTGGGAATTGGCGGACTAGGAATCGCAAGCATGTACCCGGCCGAGCTGCGATCACTCGGAGTCTTTGACTCAGGGAACGGCGCAAAGCTTTACGCGGGAGGTATCTTCACGAAGGCGGGCTTGGTATCGACAGTTGGCATTGCCTCCTGGAACGGCACCGCCTAGAGCGATGTTGGTGGAGGGATCGTCCAAGGACTGTTCAATGGTGTCTACGCAATTGGCGCCTACGATGGCGGCAGTGGTCCCGGCCTCATTGCAGGAGGAGTCTTCAGCACGATAGGTGGCGCGTTGACCGGTCCCATAGCCGAGTGGAATCAACGCCCAGCACCCTTGACCTATTGCAGCGCGGGAACAACCAACTTGGGTTGCACACCCACGATCACATTCGCAGGTAGTGTCAGTGCGTCTGCTAACGCAGGCTTTAGTGTGGATGTCAGCGGCCTAGAAGGTGGGCGCATCGGGCTCTTCCTTTTCGGTACGAACGGGCGCGATGCAAGTCCGTGGGGGAGTAGTTCGAGTCTACTTTGTTCGCAGGGTCCGCACGTCATGACACCACCCCAAAGCCATGGCGGCACACCCGGCTCCTGTGCCGGGAGCCTGACCATCGACTTCAACACTTGGATGGCAGCCAATTCCGGGCTTGCCCCGTCTCCAGGCAGCACAATTCAAATTCAATCCTGGTCGCGCGACCCCGGATCGTCCCAAGGCTCGAGCTTGTCCGCAGGGGTTGAGTTCTTTGTTTGCCCTTAGGGCTGGCCGTTAACTTCTGGGTTGTGCGGGTGGTAGATTACTTGAATGCACTCCACCCCGCGCTACATCACCACGCCGATCTACTACGTCAACGATCGGCCGCACATTGGTCACGTATACACCAACACGCTGTGTGATGTATGGGCGCGCTACATGCGCTTTCGGGGGGAGGACGTTTTCTTCCTGAGTGGCACGGATGAGCATGGGGTCAAGGTGGAGAACTCGGCTAAGGCTCGCGGAATCTCTCCGCAAGAATTGGCGGATGAGAATGCGGCGGAGTTTCAGCGCATCATGGGGATGTTTGATCTCACCAACGACGACTTCATTCGCACGACTAGCGATTTGCACAAGCGCCAGGTGCAAGCGCTTGTTCGGAAGTTGATGGCGTCTGGCGACGTTTATCTCGGTGAGTTCGAAGGTTGGTACGACGAAGGTGAAGAGGAGTACATCACCGAAACGAAAGCGAAGGCGAATGAGTTCAAGAGTGTTGTAAGCGGAAGGCCGCTCGTGCGTGCGACGGAGAAGAACTACTACTTCCGTCTGAGCAAGTACCAACGGCACTTGGAGACGCTTTTTGATGTTCACCCAGAATTTGTTCGCCCAACTGCGCGCCGCAATGAAGTTCTCGGGCGCCTGAAGGAGGGACTATTGGATGTTCCGATCAGTCGCTCCAACTTCACTTGGGGTATCGAAATGCCGGATGACCCGGAGCATGTCATTTATGTTTGGATTGACGCGCTCTTGAACTATGCGACGGGTTTGGGGGTGGGTGAAGAAGACTCCGAGTTGTTCAAGCAGCGTGGCGGCTATTGGCCCGCCGACTACCACATCATCGGCAAGGAGATCTTGTGGTTCCATGCGGTGATCTGGCCGGCGGTCCTGATTGCCCTCGACCTTGAATTGCCAAATTGCATCTACGCGCACAGCTTTTGGATCGCCGAAGGCAAGAAGATGAGCAAGTCGCTGGGGAACTTCATCGACCTGGAAAAAATTCAGAGTTACATCGACCACTATGGCGCGGACATGTGGCGCTTCTTCCTGACGACACAGGGCCCGCTCGGTGCGACAGATGCGGATTTCTCCCAAACGCAGTTCCACGAGGTCTACAGCTCAGAGCTCGTAAATACAGTGGGGAACTGCGCCAGTCGTGTGACTGCGATGGTCGGCAAGTACTTCGATGGTGAATTGCCAGGTGAGTGTCTGCAGGGTGAGCGGATCGCGGTTGGGAACTGCGATTGGCCGAAGTTGGCAGCCGATAGCGTCTCGCGTGTAGATGAGTCGATGGAGCGCTTTGATTTGGGAGCTGCGAATCAAACCGCTCTAGCTCTGATCCGTTCGATCGATGCCTTCATCCAATTGACGGAGCCCTTTAGGTTGGCGAAGGAAGAAGGTCGCCGTGAAGAACTCGGGGCAATCCTCTATCAATGCCTGGAAGCCTTGCGCATTGCCTCGCTCCTCTTGTGGCCGACGATGCCCCGCAAGATGGAGGAGCTTTGGGGCGCGCTCGGAATCAACGTAGATCCATCAGCGGGTGAACTGAGTGCCGCTTGCGAGTGGGGCGGTTTAGCGCCGGGCACGAAGGTCACAAAGATCGCGCTCTTCCCCCGGTTGGAATTTCCCGAGGAATAGAAAAGCGGCAGAGGCAGCCACCCGCGTGTTTCATCCTTCATGTCGTCGTAGAAGGTGGCCCGCCGGCGAGGTCCTCCAGAATCGTGCACAGCTTCGCCACCGGGAGCGCCGCGGCAGGCGCCCTGATCGCAGTGCGTGTCCGATCCATCGATG
>JBLIOI010000231.1:0-3233 GCA_047639675.1 Planctomycetota bacterium
TCTTTAGCTATACGGCTGGGGATGAATTGATGACCTTCGACGTTGTGGTAGGCGAGGAACAATTCAGCGGGACGCTCTCGATTGCCGGGAGCGAATTCAACGCGAAGATTGAAGCGCAACGTGATGAACCCAAGAAGCCCAAGGATAAGTCGAAAAAGAGCAAGAAGTCGGACGGCAAGCCGCTCGCCGAGTTGATGCCGAAACCGATGTGGATCACTGGGTTGGAGGCTTCGCGCCACGAACGTGGCCGGATTTACATGGCGATCGACGGACATCGCTCGGACGATGAAACGCCATACGCTTTTGTCAGCGAGGATGAGGGGTTGACCTGGCGCCTCCTGACCGCGGATTTGCCACGTGGATCGGTGCGTTGCATTCGCGAGGACATTCACAACCAGGATCTCCTCTACCTCGGTACCGAGTTCAACGCTTGGATCTCGATCGACCGCGGTTTGACTTGGACGAAAGCGGCAGGCATGCCGACGGTGGCGGTTCACGAGTTCGCCCAGTCTCCCGCTACCGGCGATGTGGTGCTTGGAACTCACGGTCGCGGGATTTGGATTTTCGACGCGACGCCCTTACGTCAATTGACCCAAGAAACGGTATCGGCGGAAGCAAGTTTGCTGGCACCTGCGCAGGTGACGCGTTGGCGTCGAATGGTGACGCGTGCTTCGAGCGGTACGCGCCGGTTCGTTGGTGAGAACCCGCCGGAAGGCGCTCAGATCTGGTACATGCTTGGCTCGCGAGCCAAGAGCGTCTCCTTGAGCTTATTAGGCACCGGTGGCGAGACCTTACACGCCTTTGAGGATCTCGAAAAGAAGAGTGGCTTGCATAAGATCGACTGGAATCTGCGTTTGTCGGGGGGCGCACCTGAAGAAGGGCAGCGCCGCCGCCGCGCGAGTCGCTTGGGCGAGGGAACCTACCAACTTCTACTCGAAGTCAACGGCCGTAGTTACAGACAGGAATTCGTAGTGGTTGGCGATCCAGACTACCCGGATATTCGACCGGGCAGAGAAGGCGAGGAAGAGGAAGAGGAAGAGGATGACGAAGAGGAAGAACACAAGACACCTACCTATGAGGGTGATTACTGATTCTCCCCGGGGGCGGGTTCAACTATGTTGGCCCGTCCATGACACCCCAGCAAAATCGACTCGCGCTCGGGCTGGCGTCGACCCTTCTTTCTGTTGGGTTGGCGTTTTGGATTTGGGATTCCCGTCCGCAACGCGACACGGTTGAGCTCGTCGATACGCGAGTCTCCGGAGAGCAGCTATTTGCGGAGCGAGAGGCCCGCAAGCTGGAGCCGCGAGGGGAGAACGTGTTGGCGGCGCATGCTCCTCTGACTCTGGGTGCCGCTCAAAAACTGTTTCCGAGTCTTCTGTTGAGGAAGGGGCGCTTCGCCCTCGACCCACAGACTTACTATTGGCCTCACTCGAACGGGAAGCGTCAGGTGAACTTTGCCGAGCACCCCAAGGGTGTTCTAGATGTCTCCACCAACGGTCAAGGCTTCCGCAAGAATAAGGGTGTTCGCGAGCTTGCGCCTGATCTACGAATCCTGGTCACCGGCGACTCGCATACGGAAGGGGTTGTCTCAAACTCCGAACTCTTCACGGAGTTGTTGGAAGCGCAATTGGCTTCGAACTCAAGCGAGCGATCGGTTGAGGTTCTGAACGCAGGCAAGGGCGGCTATTCCTTCTACAACTACTTAGGAGTGTTGGAGAAGTTCGCGAGCCTTAAGCCCGATGTGTTTGTGGTCACCGTTTATGGCGGTAACGACTTTAAGGAGTCCGTGCGACCACGGCGCTACTTCACCGAGCTTTCCATCGGCCCGGCTCTCAAGAAGCGATTTCGCCAACCCCTGGCTTACGCAGCGACCGAGTACCATGCCATCGTTTCGCAGTTCTTGAGTCAGGTCCTCATGTTCGTCAACAGTGAGGAACAGGAGCAGATCGCGCGTGCTGCTGGGCTTGAGCTCATCGAGGCTATTGAAGAACTCTGCCAAGAATCGGGAGTTCAGTTCGTGCTGGTCTACTTGCCTCCGGCCCATGACGTGCAGAAACGGTACATCGAATCGATGGTAGAGGGTGTCCAGGAGCTCTTTAGGTTCGAGCCCGGGGCCCTTAATAAGGCAGATGAGCTGGCCACAGAATTGCTGGCTCATTCCGCCGAACTCGGAATACCTTCGCTTGATTTGCGCGATTCGTTCCGAGAGGCGGATGAATTCCTATACTGGGAGTCGGACCATCACCTCAATGTTCGCGGGCATCAATGGATCGCGGAGCAACTAACGCCGTTGATTGAGGCTTTGCAGCCGTATTAGCCTGGCCTCTCTACTCCAAACCATCCTTCCCCCCCGATTAATGGGCATCAGCGCAACCATGTACCGCTTTCATGTCGATTTGTCCGACATCGATCGCGGCGTCTACGAAAGCCTCGATCTGCGTGTTGCGAAGCACGCATCCGAGGATGCGGAGCGCATGATCATGCGAGTTCTGGCACGCGCGATTGCCCACGAAGAGGGGCTCGAGTTTGGACGCGGGCTATCCAACGTCGAAGATGCTGGGCTCTGGAGTCACAACTTGACCGGACAAATCGGGACTTGGATCGATGTTGGAATCCCGGGCGCCGAACGCTTGCACCGTGCCAGCAAGTGTTCGGAGCAGTTACTGGTCTTCACTCACAAGTCAGAGACAGCTCTGTGCAAGGAGTGGCGCACGCGCAAGATCCATCGCGCGGAAGAAATCCAGATTTACCGTCTTCCCCCGAAGCTGATTATTGCCTTAGCCGAAAAGCTTGAGCGCAAGATGAACCTGTTCGTGATGATCCAAGACAGAGTCTTAACCGTCACGATTGGCGACCGCAGCCTCGAAGGCATGATCGAAAAGATCAGCCTTTCGAGACTCTTGGGTGGGGTCGTCTAGCGCTCGCCGTTATTGACCGCCGCTCAAAACTCGCGGCAAGAGCACTCCGCCCTCTTGGGTGCAGAGTTCGAAAGGGAGGTCCGCGCCACCGCGGTTGCCCACTCTCTCGATCAACACGGCGTAAAAGGCAGGGTCAGCAATCGTAGTGTTTGATGAAGTGGCTTCCGCTCCATCGATGCGCATCCAACCTGTTTCGATCACTGCTGTTCCGAGCGGTTCCAGGGGGTTGTGGCTGGTGCCGTCGAGCAGAAAGTCGACACCAAATACATTAGAGATGTCGAGCAGGTCCGTTTTTTCCCAGCAGTAGAAGCTGTG
>JBLIOI010000232.1:0-3067 GCA_047639675.1 Planctomycetota bacterium
TGCGCAGCCCCTGTTCTTCCCAGGTGAAGCGCCCCTCATGAATACAGATACCGAGGTCTGCCTGGCCCGTTTGTAGGGCGGGCATGATCTCGGAGAAAATCACGTGCTGCACTTCGATTTCTTCGGGATGCAGAATACGCATCAAAAGGTGTGCGGTTGTTAGGTGCCCCGGACCGAGAACGCGTCGCGCGCAATCTGCATCACGTTTTGTTGCGGGCGCGAGCAGCAAGGGCCCGTTACCAAATCCAAGGGCTGCACCGACGCGAAGTACATACAGTTCTTCGGCAAGTTCAAAGGCGGCGAAAAAACTGCCCTTGGAGATGTCGAGCTCACCTGCAGCCAAGGCGTCGTTCAGCTCTTGGACATCGTGAAGCTCTATCTCCAGGTCAAATCCTTCCGTTCGCACCGCGCCCGTCAGCAGGGCGTGGAAAGCAAAGGTGTCGTTCGGGCAAGTAGAGATGCCAATGCGTACTTTTTCGCTCAATGGGTCACTCCCAGCCGGAGTTGCTCGACAGAATCGTGTGCGCTAGCTCACGCGCGGCTTCTAACGCTGCTGGAATCCGCCAGCGGCTCGCGTCGCGGTCGCCGACCAAGTTAGAGAAGCCGCGTACGATGCGCAGGGGTGTATCGCTTAAGGTGCAGGCCATCGCGACGGCAAAGCCTTCCATGTCCTCCGCAACAGCGTTCGGGAAGCGCTCTTTGCGGCGCGTGCTTTGCACTTCTCCCGAAGCAGCAGCGCAGGTTGTGAGCAGGGTGCCGAGTTCAGCGCGCTTATCGCAAGCCAAAGGCAAGCTGTCGACGACCGGATGGGGTGTGGTGCCGGGGGAGCCAGGCCACTGGGGGAAACCTAAGGCGGGCGGGCCTTTGAAATCATCCCCTTCACCTGCGCCAACTCCGTGCAAAGCAACCTCACAAAATTCACTCGCCGTACCGATGGGGTGCAGCAGAGTGTCATAGGAACCAGCGATTCCGATCAGGAGTACTCGCGCGGGACGCAGCTCTGCAATCAATTGTGCTGAGCGCACTCCGGCTGCAACCGGCCCGAAGCCGCAGAGTTTCAGCAGGCCATGGCCCAATTCAAAGCTGCCCAGATCCTGTAGGCGCAGGAGTTCTAGAGGCGTGGGGACGAGTAAGAGCGTGGGGGATCCTAGGGATGAAGACATGCCCAATTCTGGTTCAGCGTCAGCCGCTTGGCAAGCGAGCTTCCGACAGTGTCGTTACAAGCAATGTGCTAGGCTGGACGAAGAACGCCCCCGCGCGGATGCTCCCCAGCAACGAAGAATACCGATGATCTCCATGCGCTTCACAGCAAACCGACTCGATTCGATTTTCCGAACCGTGGCCTCATTTACCCTCGTCATGGGCCTAATGCCCGTTTCTCTCGCTTATCAGGAGGAAGCGCCGAGTGACGGCGCTCCGGAAGCAATAGTTGCTGCGGCTGAGATTACGGATGATCCGGGCTTGATTCGCTTGATTGAAGAAGCCCGCGTCATCGACGGCGCGCAACGTAACATCGAGGTTCTCACGCGCTATTTTCCGCGCCGATTGACCGGCAGCGAACTGCTCAAACTGGCGCAGGATTGGGCGATCGGAGCCTTTGAGGATTGGGGCGTCGAGGCGCATCTTGAGCAGTGGGGCGAAGTCCCGGTCGGATTTGAGCGTGGTCCGGCGAGTGGCCGGGTGCTTTCCGCGGGCGATCGTGAGTTGACCTTTACGACGGCTTGTTGGACACCTGGAACAGTTGGAGCGGAAGCCGGGCCGGCTCTGATTGAGCCCCTGAGCTTTGAAGAGTTGGAAGGATTGGCAGGTAAGTTTGCCGGTGCTTGGATCTTACGCAACCCCAAGGTGAGCCGTCGCGATCGTGGAAAGTTCGACGACTTCTACCGCGAAGTGGGTGTTCTCGGCACCGTGCGCGCGGGCACTCGGGATGGTCGCATTCTGACTTCCGGCTCTTGGGACATCGAGTGGGACGACTTGCCGACCCTGGTCAAGATCACGGTCTTGTTCGATGAATTCACGCTACTAACCGATGAAATCAAAGCCGCCGAAGAGAGTGGCGGCGAGCCTGTGCGTTTGGAATTCAATATTGAAAATCAGTTCTTGCACGGCCCAATTCCTCAATACAACGTCGTCGCTGAGATCAAGGGCAGCGAGTGGCCCGACGAGTTTGTCATTGTTCAAGGCCATATCGACGCCTGGGACGGAGCGCAAGGCGCTTGTGATAACGGCACAGGTTGCGCGACAACGATGGAGGTCGCACGTTTGATCATGGTGGCTAAGATCAAGCCAAGGCGCACCATTCGTTTTGTTTTGTACAGCGGCGAGGAACAGGGCTTACACGGCTCGAAGGGGTACGTCGATTTGCATATTGACGAGCTCGAGAAGACGAGCGTCGTGCTCAATCACGACAACGGCACAAATTACTTAGCGGGCATCGGGCCCACTGCCTCCATGCTGGCTGACTTCCAAGAAGTCTTTGCACCGGCCACGAGATTGGATCCCACGCGCCCCTTTGATGTGCATGAAGTGGAGAGCTTGGTGCCTGGGCCGAGCGACCACGCGCCGTTCATCAGTGCGGGTGTTCCCGGATTTCACTGGGATCAATCGAAAGCCGGCTACCGCCGATTGCATCACACGCAATTCGACACGCTCGAAGAAGTGAATGCGGAAGATCAAGCCCACTCGGTGCTCGTCATCGCCACTGCGGCAATTGGATTTGCAAACCTGGACCACCTTGTGGATCGCAGCTTTATGCGCGAACCGGACCCACGCCGCATGGGAGTTTTCCTCGGTGGCGAAGGCTCTCACTTCATCGATCGGGTGACCCCGGACTCCAGAGCGGCCCAAGCCGGTTGGCTGGCGGGGGACGAGATCGTCTTGATCGATGGCTCCGAAATGGAAAGTGGGCGTGGTGCCTTGGTGGACGCTTTGCAAGCGGGTGAGCCCCAAAAGATCATTACGATCAAACGCGGCGAGGAGTTGATCGAAACCGTTTTGGATTTCACCGACGACCCTGTGGAAACGGAACGCAAGGCTTGGCGTGAGCGCCAGTCTGCGAGGGAAGCGG
>JBLIOI010000233.1:0-3042 GCA_047639675.1 Planctomycetota bacterium
TTGCGACGATCTGTATTTCACTAACTCCATCGATTCGTGATTGCAGACGACTTGGATTGCACAAGAACAGAGCACGCCGGGTGTTTTTTGCTCGTTTTGGCCCCGTGGCCCAATTCCTCCGTCCCATACGAGTTTGTATCGGACCATTCTACTGGGCTCAAGACTGCCGCAATCACAGGCGAATGACCACGGCTGAGTATTTGGACAGGACGACCTATTCTACGGTGCTTGAAACACCGGAGATTGAGGGAGAATGGTCACGGTTCTGTATTTGGACAGGACGGGCACCGGCGGGCGCACGGGAAGAGTGACTAGGCAGTCTTGCCATGTCACCACGCACAAAATGTGCGGCACCTCGTTCCCACAAAAGAAGTGTTCACGAAAGCTGAGGACTTCCTTGTCACGAATGAAGTGCGCTAGTGGCCGGTCATCGAAACCGCCAAGCGTCGCGGAGTATCTGAAAGTGAAGAGTTGGACTCGCATGGGTCGCCCTTCCCCTCCATCCACCCAACACCTCCAACTAACTTAGAAATGTTCCACGAAAAATGCGATTTGCGCCAGAGGCCAGAGGAGAAGTAGTGAAGTTATTTTGTGATGACCCTGACGAGGCGAAGACCGAGGTAGTTGACGGCGAACGACGGCGAGTGGTTGAGGCGAAACGCGGATCGCGCGAAGGAAGCCGCGTTGTCGAAGCTGCCACCGCGGAGGACACGAGTCGAAGAACCCTCAAAAGGGCTAAGCGGATCGAGAGCGGGATCCTTGCTATAAAAGCTCCCGTCGAACCCGTCCAGGCACCACTCCCAAACGTTCCCGTGCACATGGTGCAGCCCAAACGCATTCGGCAATAGTGCATCAACCGGGGCGTGCGCCAAGTACCCATCGTCGAGCTCCTCCTCAATAGTCCAGGATGAGGGTGCCCCATGGTCCTTGGCATACCGGTCCGGAAGGTTCGCCACTCCTTGAAGGTCCCCCACTTCAGAACCACTCCAATACACACTCGTCGTCCCCCCCCGGCACCCGTACTCCCATTGAGCCTCAGAAGGCAATCGAAGCCCCCACTTGTCAGTTATCGCCAGACAATCTGACCACGAGACATTCGTCACAGGCTGTAGCAAGTCTCCTCCTACACCGCCTCGCGCCCAGTTCGTCGACCAACCGTTCGGGCCGTACTGACTCCGATTCCACCCAGTCAACTCCTTCCACTGCCCCTGCGTCATTTCATACTTCGACATAAAGAACGCTGACAACTCCACCTCGTGAACTGGGTTTTCGTCGCTTTGCGCGCCCTTGTCGTAGTTCTGACCCGCGGGATTTGATGATTGTGCACCCATCCAGAACTTACCTCCGGGTAGTAGCACAAACACCAGCCCCGAAGACTCCTCCAAGAAAAGCTTGTCCCCCTCGCCGCGCAAGGGCTCCGTACCCGACTGCACATCCCAGAACTCCCAAAGCCCTGACAACGGGTCCGGCCCAATCGGCACGAGGCCCATCTGCATCGGGAGAGCGAGCCCCAGGTACGCTTTGCGAATTGCTGGAAGGTCGCGTTCCCAACGCACGGCGAACTCGCCACCCTCTTCAAACCCGTCCCGCAGACGTTCAGCAAGATGCAAGCGCCGGGCAACACTCCAGCCATACTCCTCGCTCACACCAGCAGCATCCAGCAAACCCGTCCCCTCGGCGGAAAGCGACCGCAGCTCGCCGATCAACCCAGAGATCTGATTGTGCCACCAACGCGCACGAGTTTCCGCCTCCTCCTCGACGGGGAATGTCCAAACCTGGCGCTCATTCACCCGCGCCTCAAGTTCCGACAGTTCCACCTGGAGAGCAGCGAGTGCCGTCTCAGCGCTCGTTAACCCCTCCGCACTGGAAGCTGCCGTCACGGCTGTCTCCAACTGTTCGTGACGCTCTCCAGCTTTCTCAGCGCCCCCCGCTTGCGCCGAGTCCAAGGCCGCAAGGCTGATGTCCAATGCCGGCTCGTCCTCACCCACAGCGAAGTGCGCGTGGGCAAGCACATTGAGCACGCCCGACACCTCTCCTTCCTGCGCTTCCTCCGCCGCCCGCTGTGCAAGAGCCAAGCCCAGGGACTCCTGGCCGAAGGCGTCACGGTCAGGCTTCACCAGCGCCCAAGCCGCATCGCGCAGTCCCTCGGCACTTGAGGGGTGATCGCTCCAGGCAACCGTTGGAAGCTCCACCTCAAGCTCCCCTCGCCGAACGGCTAACGCTGCACGCTTGGCCGCAATCTCCGCACGTAAGGGATCTAGCTTCCCAAGGTCTGGATGCGAAGCCCGCTCTTCTTGACGCTCTTCCTTCGTATGGGGAACCGCTGTTGCCCGCAGCTCGGCCTGCTTCCTCTCAAGGGCAGGTAGCTCTTCCGTGAGCTTGTTCGCACCTTCAATCCACCCATTGAGGGCATCGATCTTCTCGGGAAGCGGGGGCCAAAGCTCATCTGCCGACGTGATCAAGTCCTCATAGTCCTGCGAAAGCGAAAGGCGCAACACGTCCGTCGTCTTGCGCTCGGCCTCGGCTGCCTTGGCGTCCGCACGCTCTGCGTTGGCCTTCGCCTCTGCGGCATTGCTCCTGGCCTCCGACGCATTTGCCTCGGCTGTCGCAGCGTTGTCGTCTGCCCGCTTGGCGCTGGCCTTGGCTTCGGCGGTACTCGCCTCGGCCTCCGCTGTCTTCATTTCCAGAGAGACATTCGACTTCGCCAGCTTCACCCCCAGCCCCGAAATCACCAAGAACGCCACAGCGACCACCATCCCTACCAAACTCTTCGTCGGATTCCGCCGCACCCACTTCACCCCCCGGTCCGCCATCGTCGGGGCTTGCGCATGAATCAGCTCGTTGGCCAAGTGCCTACGAAGGTCTGCTGCCAACTCAGCCATCGACTGAAACCTGCCGTCACGTACCTTCTCCAGCGCCTTCCCGCAGATCACGGTCAGGTCTTTCGGCACCCGCGAACGAATCCTCCTAAGGTCTGGGGCTTCCTTGAAGATGATGTTTTCCGCAATCTGGTGCGTGGTGTCTCCATCGAAGGGGCGGACG